>NZ_JAMYQH010000030.1:0-91850 GCF_040320765.1 Mesorhizobium sp. M0618
AAGGGCTGAGCCCTGTGCAATACAGAACCCAGCCCTTAAATCTGCCGCCACCTTAAACTGTCCAACTTTAAGGGGTCAGTTCACAAGGACGGGTTTTCGATCTGTGAAAGCTCGTTGAGTTAGATGCCGAAACCTTCGAAACGCTTCTTGAACTTCGACAGGCGGCCGCCGCGGTCGAGCAGGGTCTGCTGGCCGCCGGTCCAGGCCGGGTGGGTGGTCGGGTCGATATCGAGGTTCATCGTATCGCCTTCCTTGCCCCAGGTCGAACGGGTCGTGTATTCGGTGCCATCGGTCATGACGACCTTGATGGTGTGGTAGTCGGGATGAATAGCGCTCTTCATGGCTCGGTTCCTGGCTTGACGGCGCTGCCGACGGGCATAAGCCTGCGTCGATGCGCCTCTTTTTAAAACTCGAAGCCGCAGCTATTGAGGAGCCACGGCTTCTAAAACGGTCGGCGAGCCTATACATCAGCCGGAATTGAATCACAAGGCCGCGGCAAGCGCATATTGAGGCGTAGACCCCAAGGGCGGCTGGAGGAAACATCGGGATGGCGCAAATCACCAGCGCAGACGAGCGCCGGCGTTCGCTCAAGCCGCTCCGGCGCCTGTTCCCGTACATCACGCACTATCGCACACTGGTCGTCGGCGCCATTATCTCGCTGGTCATCGCGGCGGCAACCACGCTGGCGCTGCCGCTGGCGGTGCGACGCATGATCGATCATGGCTTCTCGTCGGCCAGCACCACCTTCATCGCCGAATATTTCGCCGCTCTGGTGGCGATGGCCGCCGTGCTGGCGGCAGCATCGGCCGGCCGCTACTATTTCGTCATCACGCTGGGCGAGCGCGTCGTCGCCGATATCCGGCGCGATGTGTTTGCCCATGTGACGACGCTGTCGCCTGCCTTTTTCGACACCGCCCAGTCGGGCGAGATCGTGTCGCGGCTTGCCGCCGACACGACGCAGGTCAAGTCGGCGGTCGGAGCGACGGCCTCGGTGGCGCTGCGCAACGTAATCCTCGGTCTTGGCGCGGTGGGGATGATGGTCATCACCAGCCCGAAACTGTCAGGCCTCGTCATTGCGGCTATACCCGTCATCGTGCTGCCGCTGGTCGCCTTCGGCCGCTCGGTGCGGCGCAAGTCACGCCAGGCGCAGGATACGCTGGCCGATGCCACGGCCTATGCCAGCGAACAGATCGGCGCGGTGCGCACGCTGCAGGCCTTCACCAATGAGAAGCTGGTCACCGGGCATTTCTCGGCCGCGGTGGAAGCTGCTTTCGAGGCGGCACGCTCCTCGATCTTCGCGCGCTCCTTCCTTACCTTCTTCGCCATTTTCACCATCTTCTCGTCCGTTGTGGCGGTGCTGTGGTTCGGCTCGCGCGACGTGCTCGAAGGCTCGATATCGCCGGGTACGCTCGGCCAGTTCCTGCTCTATTCGGTGTTCGCCGCCGGCGCGCTGGGGGCGCTGTCGGAAGTGTGGGGTGAGCTCGCGCAAGCGGCGGGTGCCGCCGAACGGCTGACCGAGATCCTGGCCGAGAAGCCGGCGATCCAGGCTCCCGCCGATCCGAAACCGCTGCCGGCCGTCGCCAAGGGCGCGATCGTCTTCGACAATGTCTCCTTCTCCTACCCGGCAAGGCCCGACCGCGCCGCCGTGCACGGCTTGAGCTTTCAGGTCATGCCGGGCGAGACGGTGGCGATCGTCGGGCCGTCAGGGGCCGGCAAGAGCACGGTGTTTTCACTGATCCTGCGCTTCTACGATCCCGAAACAGGCAAGATCCTGATCGACGGTGTCGACGTGCGCGAGGCCGATCCCGTTTCGGTCCGCCATCGCATCGCGATCGTGCCGCAGGACGTCACCATTTTCGCGGCAAGCGCGCGTGACAATATCGGTTTCGGCCGGCCGGGAGCCAGCAAGGCCGAAATCGAGACGGCGGCGAAGGATGCACTTGCCGATGAATTCATCCTCAAGCTGGAAAAAGGCTATGACAGCCAGGTCGGTGAGCGCGGCGTGACGCTGTCAGGCGGCCAGCGCCAGCGGGTGGCGATCGCCCGCGCCATCCTGCGCGACGCGCCGATCCTACTGCTCGATGAGGCCACCTCGGCACTCGACGCCGAAAGCGAGACGCTGGTGCAGACCGCGTTGGAACGCCTGATGCAGGGCCGCACCACGATCGTCATCGCCCACCGCCTGGCAACGGTGCTGAAGGCCGACAGGATCCTGGTCATGGATGGCGGCTCGATCGTCGAGGAAGGCACGCATCAGAGCCTTGTCGCCAAGGGCGGCATCTATGCGCGTCTGGCCAAGCTGCAGTTCGAAACCGGCGCCAGCGCCTTCAGAGGCGCGGCGGAGTAGGCAGAAACATCTGCCGCTGTGCCGGCAGCCACTATACGGCTCCGTATCGCTGCTTCAGATGGTTCACGAAATAGGTGGCGTTGAGCTTTTCGCCGGTAGCGCGTTCGAGCAGATCCGGCGTCGACCAGCGTGATCCCTGCGACCAGATTTTTTCGCGGCGCCACTCGTTGATCGCCTTGAAATTGCCTTTGGCGAGATCGTCATCGGCGGCAGGATGATCCCGCGTCAGCGCCGCCCATTGCTGCGCCGCCATCATCGCGCCCAGCGTATAGGAGGGGAAATAGCCGAAGGCGGCCCCTGGCCAATGCACGTCCTGCATCGGCCCGTCGGCGGGATTGTCGATGGTGGAAAGACCGAGGTAATCGCGCATCTTGGCGTCCCAGGCTTCGGGCAGGTCGGCGACCTCCAGCCGGCCCGCGACGAGCTCCTGCTCCAGTTCGTAGCGCAGGATGACATGCAGGGGGTAGGTCACCTCGTCGGCATCGACACGGATCAGGCCGCGCTCGACGCGATGCACATGCGGCAGGATATCGTCGAGCGACCAGGCCTCACCGAGATGCTTTTCAACCACCGGCAGCGCCCAGTTCCAGAAGGCCGGGTTGCGGCCGAGCTGTTTTTCGACGAACAGGCTCTGGCTTTCATGCACGGCCATGCCGCGCGCCTTGCCAAGCGGCCAGTGCGACCATGCCTTGGGCAGGTTCTGTTCGTAGAGCGCATGGCCGGTCTCGTGCAGCACGCCCATCAGCGCCGACAGGAAGTCGGACGTCTTGTAGCGGGTGGTGATGCGCACGTCGCTTGGCACGCCGCCGCAGAAAGGGTGGTGCGACACCGACAACGACCCGTGCGTCAGGTCGAAGCCGACCGACGCCATCATCGCAAGGCCGAGCTCGCGCTGCCGATCGATCGCATAGGTGCCCGAAAGCGGCTTCAGCGGGCGCTTGCGCAGCCGCGCGTCCTGGACCGCCAGCGCCTCCGGTACGAAGCTTTTCAGGAAAGCTTTCAGGTCGGTGAAGACTGGCGTGATGTCGGCGGTGCGGTTGCCGGGGTCGTATTGCTCCATCAGCGCGTCATAGGGGGCTAGGCCGAGCACATCGGCACGCAGCGCCGCCTCCTCGCGCACCAGCGCAACGACGCCCTCCAGCGCCGGCTGGAAGCCTGCCCAGTCGTTCTTGGCGCGCAGGCCGCGCCACAGCTGCTCGCAACGCATGCGCGCGGTCGTCTGGCGTTCGACGAATTCGACCGGCAGGCAGGTCAGGTTGGTATATTGGCGCCGCAGTTCCGAGACCGCGGTGCGCTGCTCTTCACCCAACGCTTCCTGCTCTGCCGCGGCGATCCAGTCTGCTATCTCCGGCGCCGTTGCCCTGGTGTGATACATGCCGGCCAGTGCCGACATCGCCTCGGCACGCTTCTCGCCGCCGCCGACGGCCATGTGGGTGGCCTCGTCGGCACCGAGGATGGCCAGTGCATGCTCGAGTGCTTCGAGCTTGTGACCGAGATTATCGAGTTTCTGAAAGGACATGGCGGCTTCCGTGATTGGGGACGGCGCGAAAAGATACCAACGCAAAGGCGTTTGCAACCCTCAGGCACCGCGCAACGGACGCATCTTGCGTGGGGGCGGTCATGCGTGAAATGCTGCCGGCAACAATTGGGGGAAACAACATGATCGGCAACATCCTGGTCGCGCTGGCGGCCTTGATCCACGTCTACATCGTCTATCTGGAGATGGTGCTGTGGGACACGCCGCGTGGGCACAAGGCATTCAATCTGACGCCCGAATTCGCCAGTGCCTCGAAGGTGCTCGCCGCCAATCAGGGGCTCTACAACGGGTTCCTCGCCGCCGGCCTGATCTGGGGGCTTTACCTCGGTGCCGCCGGTTTTCAGGTCAAGCTGTTCTTCCTGTCGTGCGTGGCCATTGCCGGCCTCTATGGTGCGGCAACGGTTGGCCGCAAGATCCTGTTCATCCAGACCGTGCCGGCGGCGATTGCCCTGATCGCGGTGTGGCTCGGCTGGTAAAAAGGACGCCCGCGGGATGGCTCCCGAAGGCGTCAGCGGTCCCTTCCTCTTGGACCGTTCAACCGTTCGGGCAGTTGCCGCCGTCGGCGCCGTCGCCTATCAAAAAACCACTGCCGGTATCGACCATCAACCGCTGGTCGACATTGTCGAGACGACGCAACAGGTCATGGTATTGCGCGGCCGGTATCCTGCCATGATAGGACGCGGCGACTTTCTCTGCCGCCTGACTGATGTGGGCCGTGCGCATTTCCAGGCGTTCCGCCACGGCCGGGGTGATGTTGTTGGCCTGTCTTGCGTCCACGATGCCCTGCCGGACGCCCTGCACCTGTGCGATAAGCGCCTCGACACGCGGGCCAGTCATGTCGGTCGGATCGGTGGCGTCGAGAGCGCCCTTGTGATGGCCCGCTGCATAGGCACCGGCAAGCGGAACGGCGATGAGGAACGCCGTGAGTGTAGCAGTTCTAAGCGAGGTCTTGAAAGAGCGCATCACGCGTCTCCTCTTGTAGAGGAAGGCGGCGGCTGTCCGCCTGCCTTCCGGCCTTGGGCCGTCCGGTTCCGTCGCGTCGCGATGAGGGGGTTCATCGCCGGCGGTTCTCGGCCCGGGCGGCAAGCTAGGACCGCCCCGCGACAATGTGTAATTAAAAAAAGATAATCTTTTCAGGCCTTGCCGGCCTCGGTATGCGCCCTAGAGTTGAGCCGACGAACAAGTTCGCGTGAGTTCGCGTGATGATGGATCAACGTTCGGTGAGCTTCAGTTCAATACGGCGGTTCTTGTTGCGTGCCTCTTCGGTGTCGGCGGGATCGAGCGGCTGGAACTCACCGAACCCGGCGGCTACGAGCCGGTTGGCAGGCACGCCGTTTTCGATCAGGAATTTCACCACCGAGGTCGAACGGGCCGTCGACAGTTCCCAATTGTCGCGGTAGCGGCCGGCGCCGGAGAGCGGCTTGTTGTCGGTGTGGCCGTCGACGCGCAGCACCCAGTTGATCTCGGGCGGGATTTCCTTCTGCAACTCGATGATGGCGTCGGCGAGCTTCTTCATCTCGACCTTGCCGGCATCGTTGATCACCTCGGAGCCGGTCGGGAACAGCACTTCCGACTGGAAGACGAAGCGGTCGCCGACGATGCGGATGTTCTCGCGGTCGGCGAGGATTTCGCGCAAACGGCCGAAGAAGTCGGAGCGGTAGCGGTTCAATTCCTGCACGCGCTGCGCCAGTGCGACGTTGAGGCGACGGCCGAGGTCGGCGATCTTGGTGTTTGAATCGCGGTCGCGGATTTCGGAGACGTTGAGCGCATCCTCGAGCGCGCCGATCTGCTTGCGCAGTGCCGCGATCTGCTGGTTGAGGATCTCGACCTGGCTCAGTGCCTGCTGGCTGATCTGGCGCTGGCTGTCGAGTTCGCCGCCGAGCGCCGCAGCGCGCTGGTTGGCGGCGTCCCCGGCGCCCGCACCTTGCGCCAGCAATTGCTGGAGCCGGCTCCTTTCCGCTTCCGCCGCCGACAGCGATGCCTGCAGATTGGCCAGCGAGTCATCCTTGTCCTGCGCCGTCGAGCGCTCCAGTGCCAGCAGCTGCGTAAGTTCGTTGATCTGGGAGTTGAGGCGCGAGAGTGCCGTATCCTTGCCGGAGATTTCGCGTCCCAGCAGGAACTGCGCCAGCACGAATACCGTGAGCAGGAACATGATCGCCAAAAGCAGCGTCGACAGCGCGTCGACGAAGCCCGGCCAGTAGTCGATGCGGCGATCGGTGCGCCTGCCCCTGGCGAGTGCCACTTCAGTGCACTCCGGGCTTCTTCAGGGCATCGGCGATCTTTTCCAGCGTGTTGCGCATCGCCTTCTGCTCGTCGGACTGGGCCTCGACCCAGTCGCGCATGATCTGCTGTTCCGAGCGCATGTTCTTGACCAGGCCGGAAATGCCGTCGGCGAGATTGGCCATGGCGGTGGCGACGCGCGGGTTGGAGCCGCCGCCATTCTCCTGCATGCTGCGCAGCCGTTCCGACAGCACCCGGATCTCGTCGGAGGATTCGGTCTTGGCTGGGTCGGCGACGACGATGTCCGACGACAGGTCGGTCACCGAGGAAAGCCAGTTTTCCAGTTCGGTGTAGAAGCGCGTCTGGGCGCGGCCGGCCTGCAGGTCGAGGAAGCCGAGCACCAGCGAGCCGGAGAGGCCGAACAGCGAGGACGAGAAGGCCGTGCCCATGCCGGCCAGCGGCGCGGAAAGCCCCTGCTTCAGGGAATCGAGCACCGCGGCGGCGTCACCGGTGCCGGGATCGAGCGATTCGATGGTCTCGCGGATCGAGCCGATGGTGTTCAACAGACCCCAGAAGGTGCCGAGCAGGCCAAGGAACACCAGTAGGCCGACGAGATAGCGCGAGGTGTCGCGGCTTTCGTCGAGGCGGGTGGCGATGGAATCGAGCATGGTGCGCATCGAACTGGTCGAGAAGGCCATCGCCGAGGAGCGGCCGATCATCGCCTTCATCGGCGCCAGCAGCACCGGTTCGGTCGTCTCCGAGCCGGCACGGAAGGAGTTGACCCAGCGCACTTCGCGAAACAGTCGTCCGACCTGGGCGAAGGCCAAAAGGATGCCGACCACCAGCACGCCGACGATCAGGCCATTGAGGCCGGGATTGCTGCCAAAGGCGGTCGAGATTTGTCGGGTCAGAATGGCGGCGATGAAGGCGACGATGACCAGGAAGATCACCATGGTCAGCAAAAAGACCTGCGGGCTCGATAGTTTATGCGGGTCGTAGATTAGGACATCAGAACGTCTGCCCATGCCGAAGGATCTGAGAAAAGCCATCCGTGCCCCGTTTCCGATGCCGCCGCCGATCACGTAAACCGCGACTCTAAACGGAATTGTGACCAAATTGAATGGCGCTTGGCAATATTGCCGCGTCGATAGTGTCAGAGGCGATTGATGACCAGACAGTCGACCATGGCGGCCAGATGCAGGCCGGCGCCGGTGATGACGAAACCGTGCCACAGCGCGTTGTGGAAGCGCAGCCCCTTCCAGGCGAAGAAGATGACGCCGCAGGAATAGACAATGCCGCCGGCGACGATCAGCGCTATCGATGTCGTCGGCAGCGTCTGGACAAGCGGCTTGACCAGGATGATGCCGCTCCAGCCGATGGCAAGATAGAAGCCGATCGCCAGCCGGTCGAAACGGCCGGGAAAGAACACCTTGATGGCAATGCCCAGCACTGCCGCGGTCCAGACCAGCACGATCATCCAGCGCGCCAGCGGCGAGCCTTCGAGCTGCGCCAGAAAAGGCGTATAGGTCGCGGCGATCAGCAGATAGATCGCGGCGTGGTCGAAACGCCGCAACACCCATTTTGCCGGAGACGACACCGGCCACAGATTGTAGGTCATCGACACCGAGAGCACGGTGAGCAGCGAAACCACGTAGAAGGCGGCGGCGATATATTCGCCCGGTCCGACACGAAACGCTGCCAGCGCCAGCAGTGCCGAACCGGCCGATATCGCCAGCACGATGCCGACCGCGTGGACGATACCGTCTGCGATCATCTCGGCACGCGAATAGTGCCAGCGTCCGATGAACGGGATATCGGGGTAGGGTTCGTTGTCTCTCACTAAGCCGGGTTCCTGCACCGCGCCCTCCAATTTGGGCGCATGCCGGGCAGTATTTCAAGCTTTCGTTGCGGTTTTGCGACTGCGGCGCATCAGCGCGGCGTGCCTGTCAGCGCGCCGAGAGCGGCTTCTTGACGGCCTTAAGCAAAGCGCGTTGGATGACCTCGTTGCCGGCGACGACCGAACCGTTGTCGAGCATGTCCTGGCCGCCGTCCATGTCGGAGACGAAGCCGCCCGCCTCGCGGATCAAAAGCAGCCCGGCGGCGATGTCCCAGGCCGACAGGCCGGTTTCCCAGAAGCCATCCATGCGGCCGGCGGCGACATAGGCAAGATCGAGCGAGGCGGAGCCGAGGCGGCGGACCCCGGAAACCTCGGCCATGACGTTGCGCAGTTCGACCAGGAAATTGCCGTGGTGGCCGCGGCCGAGATGCGGCATGCCGCAGCCGATCACGGTGTCGACCAGCTTGATGCGGCCAGCGACGCGCAAGCGGCGGTCGTTCATGAAGGCGCCGCCGCCGCGTTCGCAGGTGTAGAGTTCGTCCATCGCCGGATTGTAGATGACGCCGGCGACGATCTGGCCCTGGCGCTCCAGCGCGATCGAAACGGCAAAGAGCGGAATGCCGTGCAGGAAATTGGTGGTGCCGTCGAGCGGGTCGACGATCCAGCGATGCTGGCCGTCGTCGCCTTCGACCGCACCGCGCTCCTCCATCAGGAAGGAATAGCCGGGCCGAGCCTTGGACAGTTCGGCAAAGACGATGTCCTCTGCCTTGCGGTCGGCCTGGCTGACATAGTCGCCGGGGCCTTTCATCGAGACCTGCAGGTTCTGCACCTCGCCGAAGTCGCGCGACAGCGAGCGGCCGGCCTTCATTGCGGCCTGGACCATGACGTTGAGAAGGGCTGAGCGTGCCATAGTGCTTTTTCCCGGTGCTGCGCTTTAAACTCCGCCTCGATGCATGTCGGTGACCCAGAACCGGGGCCACTTTTGGGCGACATGCGTCAGTCGGCGCGGCGCACGTAAGTGATTTCGTTGGTGTCGACGATGATGCGCTCGCCGGCGCCGATGAAGGGCGGCACCAGGACGCGGATGCCGTTCTCCAGGATCGCCGGCTTGTAGGACGATGCCGCCGTCTGACCCTTCACCACCGGGTCGGCCTCGGTGATGGTCAGCGTCACATAGTCGGGCAGCGAAATGCCGATCGGCCGCTCTTCGTAGAGCTGGACCGTCACCATCATGCCGTCCTGCAGGAAGGCGGCGCGATCGCCGACGAAGTCCTTGTTCAATTCGAGCTGCTCGTAGCTCTGGGTGTCCATGAACACCAGTGCGTCTTCCTGCGCGTAGAGGAAGGAAAAATCCTTCAGGTCGAGCCGGATCTGTTCGACCGTCTCGGCCGAGCGGAAGCGCTCGTTGAGCTTGGTGCCGTTGATGAGGTTCTTCAGTTCGACCTGATTGTAGGCGCCGCCCTTACCGGGCTTGACGGTGTTGGTCCTGACCGCCACCCAAAGGCCGCCATCATGCTCGATGACATAGCCGGGACGGATTTCGTTGCCATTGATCTTGGCCATGATGAGATGATCCGGAATGATGCCAACGGCCACGCCGTTGGTATGGGATGTTCGCAGGGAAAGCGATTTCGGGCTCCCAAGACCACAAATCGCCAGAAGAGGCAAGGGAGCGGGCAGGTTGGAACCAGGCCAGGGAGCCGGGGTTACACTTGCCTTGACCGCGAGAACCGCCGTCAAGGCAGCCGGTTGGCCTTCTGCAGCGCCTGCTTGGTCTGGTCGTCGTCCAGCCCCTGCAGGAAGTCGTCCATCTGGGGGTCGATGAGGCCGGCACGGCGGGCGACGACGTACCAGGCGCCGGCAAGCACAAGGTCCGGATCGGTGCCGATGCCTTGCATATAGAGCTTGGCCAGGCGGTTCTGGGCGGCGACATTGCCGCCTTCCGCCGCCTGCTTCATCCAGCCGAAGGCGGATTTCAGGTCGCGCGCACCGCCGCGGCCTTCGATCATCCAGGCGGCGAGATCGATCTGCGCGGTGTCGTAGTTCTGCCTGGCTGCCTGCGCCAGCAGGCGCCTTGCCTGGGCGTCGTCGCGTGGCTTGCCGCCGACGCCATTGGCATAGATCTGCGACATCGCATATTGCGCGTCCGCGAGGCCGGTTGCGGCGGCGCGCTCATAGTAGGAGACCGCCTTGGCAATGCCGGCGTCGCCGGGGTCCTGCTGGACCAGCATCTGCGCGAAATTGAATTGCGCCAGCCGGTTGCCGGCTTCGGCGGCGGCCTGCATCAAGGCGTAGGCCTCTTTTCCATCCTTTTTGACATAGCGGCCGTCGAGCAGCATCAGCGCATACTGGAACTGGGATTCCGGCACACCCTGTTCGGCGGCCAGCGCGTACCATTTCGCCGCTTGCGCCGAATTGACCGGTACACCGAGCCCCCGCGACAGGATCTCGGCCACCAAGGTCTGCGCCGCCGGATCGCCGTTTTGCGCCCGCACCAATGCCAGATTGTAAGCTGTCTTGTAGAGACCGCGCTGGAAAGCGCCATAGGCCGCGTCGGCGGGTTTTGCGCCGAAGCGGTCGGGATTGACCGTGTCGGCCGACGGCAGCGGCGCGGGCTCGGCCGTGGTGGCGGGCTGCGGCAATGGCTTGTCGATCGGCTTGTCGATGTGGACGCCGATTTCCGGCTTGGGCTGCGGCAGCGGGATGGTCTCCGCGGCCGCTGCCTGGACCATCAGCACCGCAAGCAGAGCCTGGAGGGGAAGCCTCGCCGAGGACATTTCAATCCTCGAAGCGAGGCGCGGTCTCGTCGAGCAGCGCGTTGGCGGTGGCGACCGCTGTCTTGGGATCGGTGCCGTCGGCAAACACGGCGCTCGACAGCGCCACGAATTCAGCGCCGGTGGCGCCCACGGCTTCGACCGAGGCGATGTCGGATCCGGCCATGACGATGCAAGGGATCTGGATCATGTCCGCCCACCATGCGCCGAGCGACAGGTTGCGCGGGTGCGGTTCGGGCTTGTTGTCGTAGCCGAAGCGGCCGAAGAAGATGTAGTCTGGCCGTGTCTCGCCAAGCTCGAGCGCGTCGTCACGCGTCTTGGCGCCGCCGGTGCCGACCATCATCTTTGCCTGGAAATGCTCGATCGTCTCGGCGAGCTCGGCCTTGGAGACCTCGACATGGATGCCGTCGGCCTGGACGCGGCCGGCTATGCGGGTGTCGCCGGCGATGATGACAGCAACGCCGGCGGCTTGCGCCGCCGGCACGATCTGTTCGGCGAAAGCCTGGAAGGAGGCTTCATCCATGCCGTTCTCGGGCAGGATCAGCGAAGCGACATCGCCGCCATCGAATGCCGCGACAATACGGGCAGCCGGCACGCCGGACGGCGCGATCAGCACGATGCGACAGCGATTGGGGGGCGTTGCTTCATTCATGGTTCTTCGGGTCCCTCGTTTCGCCTATGCCGGGCGAAGATGGTTGGATTGCGGCATAGAGCAAAGTGCCCGCTTTGAACAGGCGGGCAGCCGGGATCGCGACGTTTGACCCGCCGGGCAGCCGGCGGGGCGCTTCATTTGATCGGGTGCGGACTCGCGACGGGCGGTTTGCCCTTCCACAGCGTCCAGCCGAGATTCATGCCGGCGGCGGCGATCAGGATGGCGGTGGCGCCGACGACCTGGCTCAGATGCAGCCGATGGCCGAAGGCGACGACATCGACCAGGATGGCGACGACGGGATAGATGAAGGACAGTGATCCCTGCAGATGCGTCGGCAGCTTCTGGATGGCGCCGTACATCAGTATGTACATCAGGCCGGTGTGGACGATGCCGAGCGTCGCCAGCATGGTCCAGCTCCAGGCATCCGCTGGAAGCTGGGAAAGATTGGCGAAGGGCGCCAGCATGACCACGCCGACGCAGACCTGGATCAGCGCAATCAGGTGCGGTGGCGTGCCCTTGAGCTTCTTGGTGACGATGGCGGCGACGGCCCAGAAGAAGGCCGCGCCCAATGCCATGACGATGCCGGTGAAATAATCCGTGCCGACATCGCCCGAGTCGGGCGTAGCCTGCACGATCAGCACCATGCCGGCGAAGGCGATGGCCAGCCAGGTCAGCTTGGTCAGGGTCAGCCGTTCGGCGAAGAAAAGCGCACCGAAGCCGACCAACATGAAGGGCTGCGTGTTGTAGACAGCGGTGGCGATCGAGATCGACGCGCGCGAGAATGCGCTGAACAGCAGCAGCCAGTTGACGACGATGGCGACGCCGCCGAGCGCGGCGATGCCGATGATGCGCAGCGACAGCTTGTTGCGCAGCAATCCCAGCCCAGCGCAGATGATGAGCAGCGTCAGCGCGCCGAAGGCGCAACGCCAGAACACCACATCCATGATCGGCTGGCCGGACAGGACGACGAACCATCCGATCGTTCCCAGGATGGCCATTGCGGCGGACATTTCGACCGTGCCGCGTACTGTCTCGTTCACAACAAACCTCCGTATCGGTTGAGCCGCAATAATCTCATGCTGCCGCGAAGCTTTCCATCTGATTGGAAAGGGTGTATGGCCTGTTGGCCTAATTATATTAGGAGAAACTCCAAATTATCGGGGAAAGAAAAAAGATGCTGGACGATCTCGACCGAAATCTCCTTGAAATCCTGGTCAAGGATGCGCGAACCTCGCTGAAGGAGCTGGCCGCCCAGGTCGGACTGTCGTCGCCAAGCGTTTCGGAGCGGCTGCGACGGCTCGAGGAGCGCGGCGTCATCCGCGCATTCACCGTCGAGATCGATCCGCTGGCGCTCGGCTATACCTTGCAGGCGATCGTGCGCATCCGGCCTTTGCCGGGCAAGCTGCACATCGTCCAGAAGCTGATCGAGGACATCCCCGAATTCGGCGAATGCGACAAGGTGACGGGCGATGACTGTTTCGTCGCCCGGCTGTTCGTGCGTTCGATCGGCGATCTCGACGGGATTCTCGACCGTATCGCAGACAAGGCCGAGACAAGCACCGCCATCATCAAGGCGCAGCCGATCCGGCGGCGTCCACCGCCGCTCGATGCAGCTTCACCGCGCGACAGGGCAAAGGTCTTGCAGGCATCCTGATCGAGTTGGTGGCAAGCCGGTGGCCGGTTGGTTAGTGTGCCGGCCCAAACGAGGCCGGAACCATGGCGCAGAACATATACGACCGTGAGGATTTCTTCGCAGGCTACAGCCAGCTCGGCCGTTCGGTCGAAGGGCTGGAGGGTGCCGCCGAGTGGCCGGCACTGCGCGCCATGCTGCCCGATGTCGGCGGCTTGAGGGTCGTTGATCTCGGCTGCGGCTTCGGCTGGTTCTGCCGCTGGGCCCGCGAGCATGGGGCGGCGCAGGTGCTTGGCCTGGATCTGTCGGAGAAGATGCTTGCCCGGGCAAGGGCCGCCGGCCCGGATGCGGGCATAGACTATGAGACGGCCGATCTCGATCGGCTCAGCCTACCGGAAGCCAGCTTCGATCTCGTCTACAGCTCGCTCGCCTTGCACTATGTCGAGGATGTGTCGCATCTGTTCGGGACCGTGCATCAGGCCCTGGCGCCTGGCGGGCATTTCGTTTTTTCGACGGAACATCCGATCTTCATGGCGCCGACCAAACCTGGCTGGGTGATCGATGCCGAAGGCCGCAAGACGTGGCCTGTCGACCAGTACCTGGTGGAGGGATCACGCCGGACGGACTGGCTGGTCAAGGGTGTCGTGAAACATCACCGCACGATCGGCACCACGCTCAACGCTCTGATCCGGTCCGGCTTCACTATCGGCCATGTCGAGGAATTCCGCCCGACAGCCGAGCAGATTGAGGCCAAACCCGAACTGGCTGAGGAACTCGAGCGGCCGATGTTCCTGCTGGTCTCGGCGCGTCGGTAGGCACAGGCCTGCGTCGGCTCGCATGTGCGGCCGCCACGCTCATATTTGCTGTCGCTCCGCCCGGCATTCTGGGCTATTCAAGCGTCGACACGCTATCCCTCCGGACCAGTCCCCCTCCCATGTCAGGCCTGCTTCTCGACCCGTGGTTCTATGCGGCCGCCATTCCGGCGGTCATTCTGGTCGGCCTGTCCAAGGGCGGCTTTGGCGGCGCCGTCGGCTTCGTCGGCGTGCCGCTGATGGCGCTGACCATGCCGCCGGTGCAGGCGGCGGCCATCCTGCTGCCGATCCTGTGCCTGATGGATATCGTCTCGGTATGGACATGGTGGGGCGTTTATAACAGAAAGATGCTGGTCGACATGATGCCGGGCGCCGTCATCGGCATCGGCCTTGGCTGGCTGACGGCGGCACTGGTCACCGAAGAGGCGGTGCGGCTGATCGTCGGCGCCGTCGCCATCATCTTCGTCCTGCGCTGGCTTTATCTGCAGTTCCGCCACGGCGCCGACCACGCAGCCGCGCCCAACCGTGTGGCCGCCGCCGTCTGGGGCACGGTCGCGGGTTTCACCAGCTTCGTCGCCCATGTCGGCGGCCCGCCCTTCCAGGTCTATGCCTTGCCGATCCGTCTCGATCCGAAGGTTCTGTCGGGCACCGCCGCGATCTTCTTTGCCGCCACCAATGCGCTGAAACTTGTGCCTTATTTCGCGCTCGGCCAGTTCGACACCGCCAATCTGACGGCATCGGCGGTGCTGATGCCGCTGGCGCCGCTGTCGACCATTGCCGGGGCCTGGCTGGTGCGCCGGATGCGGCCGGAAACCTTCTATCCCTTCACCTACGCAACCGTCGCGGTCGTGGCGCTGAAGCTGCTGTGGGATGGCATCGCAGGTCTTATGTAGAAAGGCGGCTGCGCCGCCGCCCGTCATCAGGGGGTCAGGCAGCGCTCGGGACCAGGCGACGGTTACCGCCAAACGCCAGCGTGGCACCCGCCACGACGACCAGCATCATGCCGGCGAGGATGCCGATGTCATGCACGGTCGGTTTGAACACCATGTCGGCAATGATCACCAGCATCACCGCATAGTCGAAGCGTGCCGCGCTCATCATGCGCTGACCGATGGCAAGAACAGCCGGTGTGACGCCCTCCTTGGCGATCATCGCGCCCATGCGCTCGCCGGTCGGCTTGAAGATGAGCATGCCGATCGAAAAGGTCGTGGCATAGCCGGCCAGGCCGATCAGAATCCACAGATCGGAGAAGCCGACCCAGAACCAGCACATGATGAGGCCGAAGATCAGCGTCAGCATCGACATCGGAGCGAAAAACCTGCCGCCCAGCTGGCCGCTGGCGCGCATCGCCTGCAGTTTTTCCTCGATGTTGCCCGCCCGTTCGGCAAGCATGCCCAGCAGGAACAGTACGAAGCCGCCTCCGACCCACAGAATGGCGGTAGTGACGTGGAGGAATTTGACGATCGAATACCAGTCCATGGGTTGCTCCTGCGGTGTTCTGGCCGGATTTGCGGCGGCGCGGATTTGCGCCGGCCGTCAGAGGAGCGGGCGTTTAGCGCGGCGCCTGTTTCGGAACGATGTCGCGAAAAGCCCGGCCCTGTTTCAGTGCAATGAAGAAGCGGCTGAGATAGTGAACGCGCTATCTGATTTCCTGCTAATGTACGAATCGTCGGGAGGGGGGTTGGCGCGACATCGTCCGGAAACATCGCCGATGCTAGTGCGCCAACGCCGGGAGCCCGGTGGCGACAACAGTCGCCTGACCATCAACCCATTCCCGCAAACGGGAAAAGGCAATCGAGGGGACATTATGCAAGGGGTAGCACGGAATTTCTTCACGCTGGCCATCATCTATGCGCTGTGCGGCATGGCGCTTGGCCTGTACATGGCGATCAGCCAGGATCACGGCCAGATGCCGACCCATGCCCACACGATGGTGGCTGGATGGCTGATGTCGGCGGTCTTCGCCTTCTTCTACCATTTGTTTCCGGCAATCGGGCAAAAGACGCTCGCCACCGTTCATTTCTGGCTGACCGCAATCAGCGGCATCGGCTTGCTGATCGGCCTCTATTTCCTGCTTGCCGGCAATGCCGCGATCGAACCGCTGGTGGCGGCCTCTTCGATGGGCTTCTACGCGGCCCTGCTGCTGTTTGCTTTCATCGCCTTGCCGGCGGTCTGGAAGACCGCCTGAGCTAGCCTGACGTAGGAGATGCTGTGCTGTTACGGCACAGTATGGCGGCGTTCGGTCAAAAAACATCCGCGCCGTTAAGGCTTCATTAAGCTTTACAGGTGTTTACTATGTTCATCCAGTGATCTGGATTCTTACCGAGTGGTTGGAGCCACTTTGTTTGACGCCTCCCTGTTAAACTCCTGAGAGCCGCCTTATCCGCGGCTCTTTTTTTGTCTTCATTTCCCTTTTTGTCCGCATCTCGGCGGGGGCCGCCCAATGGCGGCTCGCCGTTAACCTTCTGTTAAACATGTGCTTGCCTTCGCCAGTGACGAAGCGCATTTTCAAGCTTCAGTCAGATAGGGTTCCGGGTGTATCGGCAGGGAGCCGAATCGGCCGGTTGCAAGTGCAGGGGCGTATCAATGAACGAGCCTTCGAAGGGCAGTGCGAAAACCGTCAAGCTGGCGGAGCGCCGGGTTTTCTCGCAATCCTTCAAGCCGCTTTACCAGGAAGGCATGGGCCTGGTCGAACAGGCCGCCGAATATCTCGACGGCAAGGGCCGGGCCGAGGCAAAGAAACTGTCGCGGCTGGGCGCCACGCTCTATGCGGCCGAATCGATGCGGCTGACCACCAGGCTGATGCAGGTTGCGTCCTGGCTGCTTTTGCAGCGCGCCGCCAATTCCGGCGAGATGACCCGCGACCAGGTCGCGTCGGAAAAGTCCAAGGTGCGCCTCGACACCGCTTCCGCCCATGACGAAGCCACCGGCTGGGCCGAGCTACCCGAGGATTTCCTCGACCTCGTCACCCGCTCGCTGCGCCTGCAAGCACTGGTGCGCCGCATGGACGACGAGATCTATGGCTCGGGCGCCTTGGTCGACATGCAACCGATGGCTCGCCGCCTCAATCCGGTTTCCGACCAGATCAGCCTGCTCAACACGGCTTTCGCTCGGGGTTAGACCTTGGTCTGTCTTTCTGTTTCCGGTTTGTTCACATTTCGCTGGCATCGCTGTGGGCCGGAGGTAAAGTCGGCAAATGGCGGAAGCGATTCGCATCATCGGTATCGATCCGGGGCTTCGGCGCACCGGCTGGGGCATCGTCGAAAGCCTCGGTAATTCGCTGCGCTTTATTGCTTCAGGCACTGTGAAGTCCGACGACAAGGCGGCGCTGGCAACGCGGCTGTGCCAGCTGCATGACGGGCTGGCGGATATCCTGCACAGCGCGATGCCGCACGAGGCGGCCGTCGAACAGACCTTCGTCAACAAGGACGCCGTGGCGACGCTGAAGCTCGGCCAGGCACGTGGCATCGCCATGCTGGTGCCGGCGCGTGCCGGTCTCGTCGTTGCCGAATATGCGCCCAACGCCGTCAAGAAGGCGGTGATCGGCGTCGGTCATGGCGACAAGAAGCAGATCCACATGATGGTGAAGGTGCTGTTGCCAAAAGCCGTCTTCGACACCGAACATGCCGCCGACGCACTGGCCATTGCCATCTGCCACGCGCATCATCGGCAAAGCGTGGCCTACAGGATGGCGCTGGCCGGCTAGCTATGTTCTTGACTTGTTCACGTTGCAGGGATAAGTAATACCGCAGAGGTATTACCATGCGCGTGACCACCAAGGGGCAAGTTACAATCCCCAAGCCGATAAGGGACCGTCTGGGCATCGCCCCGGGCTCCGAAGTGGAGTTCGTGGCCACCGACGAGGGCGTTCGGCTGGTTGCCGTCAAGGAGAACCTCTCCCAGGAAGAGAAATTGCGCAGGTTCAGCGATGTCCTCGACCGGATGGAGGGGACGTTGGATCTGGGAGGCATGACCACCGATCAGTACATGGAGTGGTTGAGGGGGCCGCGTGAAGATCTCGACGTTGATTGACACAAATGTCCTGATCGACGTCTGGGGACCGGCCGGACCGCTGACAACATGGTCGGCGTCGGCGATTGCTTCCTGCCGCCGTGATGGAGCCTTGGTGGTCAACACCATCATTTGGTCCGAACTCGCGCCACTGATAGTGACGGAAACGGCGCTTCGAAAAGCAGTCGACATGCTTGAGATGGATCGCGAACTTGTACCTTGGGACGCGGCATTCCTTGCGGGCGTCACGCATTCCCGCTATCGCCGGGCCGGGGGCATCAGGGAAAGAACCTTGCCCGATTTCTTTATCGGCGCTCACGCGACCGTCGCTGGACATCGTCTTTTGACCCGCGACGCCGCGCGTTACCGCAGTTACTTCCCGGAGCTCGACATCATCTCTCCTGAGACGCACCCATGAGAGCCCATCTTCCATGAAAGGTCTGGCATGATCGGCAAGCTCAAGGGTACGCTCGACGAGGTCGACGAGGACCATTGCCTCGTCGATATCCATGGCGTCGGCTACGTCGCCTATTGCTCGGCGCGCACGCTGGCCGCGCTGCCTTCGCCCGGCGAGGCGATGGTGCTGTTCATCGAGACCTATGTGCGCGAGGACATGCTGCGCCTCTATGGCTTCCAGTCGCAGCTCGAGCGGGAGTGGTTCCGGTTGCTGATGAACAATGTGCCGGGCGTTGGCGCCAAGGTGGCGCTGGCCATCCTGTCGACGCTGGCGCCCGCCGACCTCGCCAACGCCATTGCGCTGCGCGACATCGCCATGGTTTCGCGCGCGCCCGGCGTCGGCAAGAAGGTGGCCGAGCGCATCGTCACCGAATTGAAGAACAAGGCGCCGGCCTATGCCGGCACCGCCTCGGGCACCATCGGCCTGAAACAGGAGCTCGGCGACGGCGTGGCATCCGCGCCGATAACCGACGCGGTCTCGGCGCTGGTCAATCTTGGCTATTCGCGCGACACCGCCGCCAATGCTGTGGCGGCGGCGCTGAAGACGGCGGGCGAGGATGCCGATGCGCCGAAGCTGATCCGCTTCGGGCTGAAGGAACTGGCGCAGTGATATGGTTGTTGGAAAAGAAAATTCCAACTATCATATGATTGGTAGGAAATTTCTTAGAAAGTAAGAAAATGGGTGCTTACGCCAGTCTGACCTCGAAGGGTCAGCTTACAATTCCAAAAGATGTCCGGGATGCGCTGTCACTCAAAACGGGTGACATGATCGCCTGGACGGTCATGGATGGCTACCTGATTGGAACGCCGCGCAATCTCGACTTTGCGGACCTCGCCGGATTTCTGGGCGATCCGCCCGGCGGTCCGGCGTCACTGGAGGAAATCGACCTCGCGGTGCGGGATGCAGTTGGTAGGCATGTTGTCGGAGACGGATCGCAAGGCGGACGAGAGGGCGACGAGTGACGTCGATCGGCATTGATACGAACGTTCTGCTTCGAATGGTGCTGAACGACGATGCAGAGCAACGGGCGAAAGCCCTCGCATTCGGCGAAGGCCTCAGCGACGATGCTCCCGGCTTCGTCAGCTTGATCGTGCTGGTGGAATTCAGCTGGTCGTTGATTTCGCGCTACAGACTACCGAAAGAGCAGATGCAGGCGGCAATCCAGAGACTGTTGAAGGTCAAGACACTGTTGTTCGAAGATTTCGATGCCATCGTGATTGCGCTCGAAAGATCAAATTTGCCGCAGGTAGATTTTGCCGATGCGCTGATCGCCGAGCACAATCGAAATCTGGGTTGCTCGCATACAGTCACGTTCGATCAGCGGGCCGCCAAGTCCATTGCCAGTATGGAACTGCTCGCATGAGCCTGTCGCCCCGCCTGATTGCGCCGGAAAAACGCGGCGAGGATGCCGAGCAGACCTTGCGGCCGCAGACGCTCGACGATTTTGTCGGCCAGGCGGCGGTGCGGGCCAATCTCAAAGTGTTCATCGAAGCCGCCAAAGGCCGCAACGAGGCACTCGACCACGTACTGTTCGTCGGGCCACCCGGTCTGGGCAAGACGACGCTGGCGCAGATCATGGCGCGTGAGCTCGGCGTCAATTTCCGCTCGACCTCCGGCCCGGTCATCGCCAAGGCCGGCGATCTTGCCGCGCTGCTGACCAATCTCGAGGAAGGCGACGTGCTGTTCATCGACGAGATCCATCGGCTGAGCCCGGCGGTGGAGGAGATCCTCTATCCGGCGATGGAGGATTTCCAGCTCGACCTGATCATCGGCGAAGGACCGGCGGCGCGTTCGGTCAAGATCGACCTTGCCCGCTTCACGCTCGTCGCCGCCACCACGCGGCTCGGCCTGCTCACCAATCCGCTGCGCGACCGTTTCGGCATTCCGGTACGGCTCAATTTCTACACGGTCGAGGAGCTGGAGCAGATCGTGCGGCGCGGCGCGCGCATCCTGCAAATGCCGCTTGGCGACGACGGTGCGCTGGAGATCGCGCGGCGTGCGCGCGGCACGCCACGCATCGCCGGCCGGCTCTTGCGCCGTGTGCGCGATTTCGCCTCGGTGGCCGGCGACGGCCATGTCGACCGCAAGATCGCCGACGAGGCGCTCACTCGGCTGGAGGTCGATGCGCTCGGCCTCGACGCGCTCGACCGCCGTTACCTGTCGATGATCGCGCGCAATTTCGGCGGCGGGCCGGTCGGCATCGAGACGATCGCCGCCGGCCTGTCAGAGCCGCGCGACGCCATCGAAGACATCATCGAGCCTTATCTGATCCAGCAGGGCTTCATCCAGCGCACGCCGCGCGGCCGCATGCTGACGGCCAATGCCTGGCGCCATCTCGGCCTCGACGCGCCGAAGGATCTGGCGCAGCAGCAGATCAACCTGTTCCAGGAAGAGTAATTTTCCGGCGCGCCGTCCGTGAGCGATCAACGCAGCCCACGGATCACGTCCATTACATCCGGCTCGGCCTTGTCGCCGTTGAAGGCGTCGACGATGCCGAAGGCGCCGCCATAGCTCCACACCGACCATGAGAAGCCATGCGCTTCGGCGCGCGCGATCATGTCCTTGACATAGGCGGCCCGGAACTCGGCCGGCATCACATAGGCATTGCCGTATTCCTGGCGGATCATGCCGAACTCGCCCAGCGTGATGTCTTCCGGCTTGACGCGGTTGGCCTTCGCCCATGCCTCGACCTTTTTGAACGGCGCATCCATCAAGCCGAGCAGTTTGTCGGGGCTGTCCATGCTGGCGACCTGTTCGTCGAGATAGGCAAGCAGACCGCTCTGCCGTGTCCATGGCGCCTCGGCCTTGATCCTGGCGCGGATGGTGTCGAGCGTCACGTCGAGCTGTGCCTTGGGCACCGCGCTCAGCGGATAGGGCAGGCCAGTCACATAGGGGATGAAGTCGCCGGCCCAGGTTGCGCCCTGATGGGTGAGCAGGAACGGATCGTAGGAATGGAAGGTCCAGATGACGTTGTCGTCCGGTATTGTTTTCGGGTCGATCTTTTCCAGCGAGTTCGCAGCGGAATAGCAGGCACCAGTCAGGATCAAGGTTAGCTTGGTGGCCGAGGATCGCGCTGCCGCGAACAGTTTGCGCTGGCGGTCCGGCCACAGGCTGGTGCCGTCGCTGTCGCAGTCGACGATCGGTTCGTTCATCGGCTCGAGAGCCACTTGTCTGGGATCTTCGCCGGCCAGCGTGCGGGCCATCTTGCGCACCATCTCGAGATAGGCGTCGAAGGTCCGCGGGTCTTCCATCACTTGCGCCATGCCGATCTTGCGGCTGCCGCCGGCCGGGATCAGGTGCATGTCGACGACGACTTTCAGTCCGGCGCGGTTGATCATGCGCACGGAGTCCAGCACGCTGGCATAGAGGTCGTCACGCAAGGCCACGGTCTGGCCGGACAGGAAAGGCGACGGGTCGACCGGCATGCGCAGGAAATCGAAGCCCGCGTCCTTCAGTGCCTTGAGATCGTTCTCCCCAAGGAATTTGCGCCACTCCGGATAGGGCAGGATGGCCTTGGCGTCGCCCCATTGGTCTTCGCCGGGCCATGTGACCCATTGGTCGAGATTGAGGCCGCGCTTCATCGAAAAGCTCGCCGCCTGGCTGGGCCACGCCAAGGCCGCGAGCACAAGCAGCGCCGCCATCAAGGTCTTGATCATCGCCGTCAACAGTGCCATCCGATGCTGTGCCACGCGGGAAACAGGTGCCTCGTCGGGGCTGAAAAAGGAAGCGCAATGGGCGATCATGGTGAATCGGCGACGCTGCTGGCTGGGCTTTCCGGTGCGCTGACGGCGTTCGGCCACCGGCTGATGGCGCGGGTCTATTATGCCGACACGGATTTCTCCGGCGTCGTCTACCATGCGCGCTATCTCGAATTCTTCGAACGCGGCCGCTCCGACTATCTCAGGCTGACCGGCGTGCACCACACCGAGCTTGCCGATGGCAAGCATGGCGAGAAAATAGTCTGGGTGGTGCGGCGCATGGAAATCGACTTTCGCGGCCCCGCCCGCATCGACGACATCCTGACGGTCGACACCCGCACCGAGGAGATTTCCGGCGCGCGCATCTTCATGGCGCAGCAGCTCAAGCGTGGCGACGAACTGCTGGTCGAGGCCAAGGTCGAGGCGGCGATCATCGGTGAGAATGGCCGCCCAAGGCGCTTTCCCAAGGAATGGGTGGCCGCATTCATGCCCAAGGCCTTGCCGGCAGCTGATTAGCCCCACTGCGATCAATAGCGATGGCTTGCGCATTGCCGCGGGGCGTGGCAATGCGCCGCGCCTTATATACTAACCCATCCTTAACCATAACGGTTCATGAAGAGATTGGCGAAGATTGGCGTTATCGAACGCCTTCCTTTCACCAATATTTGCCCCGAAAAGGCCGATAACGGCACAGTTTGGGGTTGTTCCGGTAGCTTCGTGCGAACCGACCACAAGGATGCCAGGGGCCAGCCGCCAGCTTCGCCCGGAAAATCTTAAGGACGTAACGATGGAAAATATCGCACTCGCCGATCCGGGCGCGCAATTGTCGGTTTGGTCGCTGTTCGTTTCGGCCAGTTGGGTGGTCAAGCTGGTCATGATCGGCCTGCTCTGCGCCTCGGTCTGGACCTGGGCGATCATCGTCGACAAGCTGGTTTCCTATGCCCGCATGCGGCTGGCGCTCAACCGGTTCGAACAGGTGTTCTGGTCGGGGCAGTCGCTGGAGGAGCTCTACCGCACGCTCGCCGACCGCAAGACCACCGGCATGGGCGCCATTTTCGTCGCCGCCATGCGCGAGTGGAAGAAGAGTTTCGAGAAGGGCGCCAAGTCGCCGCTCGGCCTGCAGACCCGCATCGACAAGGCAATGGACCTGGCGCTGACCCGCGAGATGGAAAAGCTGGAAGGGCGCCTCGGTTTCCTTGCCACCACCGGCTCGGCGGCACCCTTTATCGGCCTGTTCGGCACCGTCATCGGCATCATGACCTCGTTCCAGGCGATCGCCGGCTCCAAGAACACCAGTCTCGCGGTGGTTGCGCCCGGCATTGCCGAAGCGTTGCTGGCGACGGCCATCGGCCTGCTCGCCGCCATTCCCGCCGTCATCGCCTACAACAAGCTGTCGTCCGACGCGAGCAAGATAGCCGTGCGCATGGAAGGGTTCTCCGACGAGTTCTCTGCCATACTCTCGCGCCAAATCGATGAAAAAGTGGCCCCCAAGGCCTGAGGAGTAGCAGATGGGTATGTCCATGGGCATGGGAGGACGCGGCGGGCGCGGCCACAGGCGGCGCGGCCGTCACCATGCACTGATGTCCGAGATCAACGTCACGCCGATGGTCGACGTGATGCTGGTGCTGCTGATCATCTTCATGGTCGCGGCACCAATGCTGACGGTCGGCGTTCCGATCGACCTGCCGGATACGCAGGCGAAGGCGATGAATGCCGACACGCAGCCGATCACTGTCTCGATCAACGCCTCCGGTCAGATCTATCTGCAGGAAACCGAGATCCCGATCGAGGAGCTGGTAGCCAAGCTGCAGGCAATCTCGAAGACCGGCTATGAGGAGCGCATCTTCATCCGCGGCGACAAGTCGACCGACTATGGCACGGCGATGAAGGTGATGGCCCGCATTTCGGCCGCCGGCTACAAGAACATCGGCCTGGTTTCACTGCAGGAACAGGATCAGTAGACGCGCGATGAAGACCGGCCTCACCACATCGGTGGTCTTGCATGCGGCGGCGCTGACCTTCGGCCTGTTCACGCTGACGGCGCCGGCGGCACTTCCGTCGTCCGACGCCGAGTCGGTCGCGGTCGACATCGTGCCGATGGAAGCGGTTGCGCAGACGTTGCAGGGCGACAAGAAGGCCGTGATGCATGAAAAGCCGGCACCCGTGCCGACGCAGCGTCCGGACATCGTTCCGGACGCGCAGAAGGTTGGCGAGAACAGCGTCGACACCGATAAGTCGATAACGCCGGAAGCCAAGCCGAAGCCCGTCGACATGACCTCGGCTCCGCCGCCCGCGCCGACCCCGATCGAAAAGCCGAAGCCCGAGGACGTGCCGAAGCCGCAGGAAAAGCCCAAGCCCACCCCGGCAACGGAAGTGGCGCCGGCGCCAACGCCCAAGGAAGAGGTCAAGCCCGAGCCGGTCAAGCAGCCCGACCCCAAGCCGACACCGGCCAAGCCGGCGCCAACTCCGCCGCCGCAGGACAAGACCGCTGCCATCGATCCAACGCCCGAGGTCAAACCCGACGCCGTCGCTGAAGCCATAGCGCAGGAGCCGCCCGCCGAGGCGACGCAGCTGCCCGACTCGGCGCCCGCGCCGGAAGCGCGGCCGAAGCCGCAGCCTGCGCAGGCCGAAAGCGCCAAGGCGCCGGAGCGGAAGAACGCCGACAAGCCGGTTAAGGAAGCCTCGTCGAAGCCGAAGTCCGATGACAAGCAGTTCAACGCCGACGAGATCTCCGCGCTCCTCGACAAGCAGAAACCATCCGGCGGCGGCGCCAAGCGCTCGACCCAGCAGGCGTCGCTTGGCGGCGACAAGGATCAGGGCCAGAAGCTTTCCAGGTCCGAAATGGGCGCCCTGGAAAGCCAGCTTGGTGGCTGCTGGACTCTTCCCGCGGGCCTTGAAGGTTCCGAGAACTTCGTCGTCGTGGTGCGGTTCAACCTGGATGCCTCCGGCAAGCTGGACGGACGCCCGGCGGTCGAAACGTCGAGCGGAAACCGCCAGTTCGACGAAAGTGCCGTTCGTGCGGTGCAAAAATGCGATGTCACCGGCCTGCAGGTTCCCGCCGGCAAGCAGGATATCTGGGCCGACGTCCGCGTCACCTTCGATCCAAGGGAGATGCTGGGCCTCTAAGGCGGCCCGCGTATCCGAAAATCAGTACGAGAAGCGAGAAGACATGAAATCAATCCTCAAGCCGCTCCTGATGGTCTCAGCAATGGCGATGGGCATGACCACTGCCAGCACGTTGCCGGCGCTGGCGCTGGTCGAGCTCAACGTCAACAAGGGCAATGTCGAGCCGCTGCCGATCGCCATCACAGATTTCCAGGGCGGCGACGCGCTTGGGGCGCAGATTTCGCAGATCGTCACCGCCGATTTGAAGCGTTCGGGTCTGTTCGCTCCGATCGACAAGAGCGCCTTTATCGAGAAGATCACCAACCCCGATGCAGCACCGCGCTTCGACGACTGGAAGGTGATCAACGCACAGGCGCTGGTCACGGGCAGCGTCAGCAAGGAAGCAGACGGCCGCATCCGCGCCCAGTACCGGTTGTGGGATACCTTTGCCGGCCAGCAGATGGCTGGCGAGCAGTTCTTCGCCAACGACGCCAATCAGCGGCGTGTCGCACACATCATCGCCGACGCCATCTATGAGCGGCTGACCGGCGAAAAAGGCTATTTCGACACCCGCGTCGTCTTCATCGACGAATCCGGCGCCAAGAATGCGCGCAAGAAGCGCCTCGCGATCATGGACCAGGACGGCGCCAATGTGCGCTATCTCTCGGACGGCAGGTCGATCGTGCTGACGCCGCGTTTCTCGCCGAACCGGCAGGAAATCACCTACATGTCGTATGAGAGCGGCCAGCCACGGGTCTACCTGCTGCAGATCGAGACCGGCCAGCGCGAACTGGTCGGCAATTTCCCCGGCATGACCTTTGCGCCGCGCTTTTCGCCCGACGGCCAGAAGGTGATCATGAGCTTGCTGCGCGACGACGGCAATTCCAACATCTTCGCCATGGACCTGCGCAGCCGCTCGACGACGAGGCTGACCAACTCGACCGCCATTGACACCTCGCCGTCCTATTCGCCCGATGGCAGCAAGGTGGTGTTCACCTCCGACCGTGGCGGCCGCGCACAGATCTACGCGATGGGCGCCGACGGCTCCGGCCAGACCCGCATCTCCTTTGGCGACGGCGTCTATTCGACACCGGTCTGGTCGCCGCGCGGCGACCTCATCGCCTTCACCAAGCAGACCGGCGGCGAATTCCAGATCGGCGTCATGAAGACCGACGGCTCGGGCGAGCGCATCCTGTCCTCCGGCTTCCAGCAGGAGGGACCGACCTGGGCGCCGAACGGCCGCGTGCTGATGTTCTTCCGCGATTCCGCCGGTGGCCCCAAACTGGTTTCGGTCGATCTGACCGGACGCAACGAGCAATCGATCCCAACGGCGAATTTCGCTTCGGACCCGGCCTGGTCGCCGCTGCTCGAATAGGTTCGGCTGAATTGCCACACATGCTGAAAAGGGGCCGTTTCGGCCCCTTTTCCATGCCTTGGCCGCCTTTTGGCCGTATTTACGCCTAGGGTCCGCGTGAACTGTGGCTTCAGGCCGAAACGGCTGCGGACGGGCAGCTTAAACCAAAATTTAACCGTGTTTCTTGAATGCCGGTTAACCCAAACGTGGTTACTGGGTGATCAACGAAATCACTCAAAGTAGATCACTCGAAATACGAAGGAGAGGCGGCATGGGCCGTATCGCAGCACTTACCAGAAACCCGGTCATGATCGCGCTGGTGGCGATGCTCGCCATCGCAGGTTGCGCCTCGAAGAAGACGCCGAACAACGCGGCCGATCTTGGCCTCAACGGCGCCGGCGCGGCGACGCCCGGCTCGGCGCAGGACTTCACCGTCAACATCGGCGACCGTATCTTCTTCGACACCGACTCGACCTCGATCCGTGCCGACGCGCAGACGACGCTCTCGCGCCAGGCGCAGTGGCTGAACCAGTACAAGCAGTATGCCATCGTCGTCGAAGGTCATGCCGACGAACGCGGAACGCGCGAATACAATCTGGCGCTCGGCGCCCGCCGCGCCGCCGCCACCCGCGACTTCCTCGTTGCCAAGGGCGTTTCGGCCAGCCGTCTCAAGACCATTTCCTACGGCAAGGAACGTCCGGTCGCGGTGTGCGACGACATCTCCTGCTGGTCGCAGAATCGCCGCGCGGTCACCACGCTCAGCGGTGCTGGCTCCTGAGGCATCACGCAGCCGACCGGCGCGTCAAAGAACGCGCGGCCGTCTAGCGGTAAAAATGCAACATACCTGTGCGAAAGGCGGCCCTGGGGCCGCCTTTTTCATATCCGCATGCTCGAAACAAAATTTGGCCGAAGTCTCGGCTCCTGCTATGAGCCGAGGGCGCTTGGCTGGTCCCATTCTGGATTGGAAGGCGCGAACAAGCTAACGAAATCACTGCGAGAGGCACATGCATTTGAGATCGGTTCTGAGCGGCACGCTTGCGCTACTGCTCCTATCAGGCGTCACCGCCTTGGCTAGCGGCACCGGGGCGAGCGGCACAGGGCAATCAACCGACAGCGGCTTTACCTTCCATCTTCCCAGTATCGAATTGCCGGGCTTTTTTGGTCAAAAGAAGAAACCGGACCAGGTTCAGCTGGTGCAGTCCGATCCTGCCGCTGTCACCAGCCTGGAAGAGCAGCTGCGGCAGATGAACGGCAAGATCGAGGAACTCAATTTCCAGGTCCTGCAGATGCAGGAGCAGATTCGCAAGCAGCAGGAAGATAATGAATTCCGCTTCCAGCAGCTGGAAGGTGGCGGCACGCAAGGCGGGCAGCCGCCGGCGCAGAAGAAATCGGACGCCACCACCGGCACCGACAACGACGTGGCGGCGGCCCCGGCAATCCGGGCGCCGGCTGGAGCCGGCGCCGCGCCCGCCAACGATCAATCGGCAGGCGGCAAGACGGTCGAGGACGTCATCGTCGAATCTCCCGACGGCGACCCCGGCAAGGTTATTCCCGGTACGGGAGCGCCGGAAAAGAATTTCGGCACCATCACCGTCGACAAGAATGGCAATGTCATCGATGCCGGCGGCAACACACAATCGACCGCGCCGGCGCAGGACACCGCGCCAGTCGCCGGGGCGGCGCCCAAGGCCGGCAAGTCCGACACGGTAGTCGCGGCGTTGCCCGCCACCAACAACCCGGAGGAGCTTTACCGCAACTCATACCAGTTCATCCTCTCGGGCGACTACGGCACCGCCGAGCAGGGTTTTCGCGACCACATCGCCCGCTTCCCCAGGGATGCGAAGGCGGCGGACGCGCATTACTGGTTGGGCGAGTCATTGCTCGGCCAGCAGAAATACCGCGACGCGGCCGAGACGTTCCTTGCCGCCAGCAAGGACTACCCCAAGGCCAAGAAAGCTCCCGACATGTTGCTGAAGCTCGGCGTGTCGCTGGTCGGCCTCAAGCAGCACGACGTTGCCTGCGCCACTTTCAGCGAGGTCGGCAAGCGCTACCCCGATATTTCCAGCGCGCTCAAGGAACGCGTCAAGCAGGAGAAGGCTCTGGCTGCCTGCTGATCCTTGTCCTACATGTCGTTGTCCTGAAACCGGGATCACTTTTGGGCGACATGCATTATGCTCGACACCGAGCCGGACCTTTCGTCTAACCCTTTTTCGCATATCGATTTTACCAGCGGCGCTGTTGCGGCCGTGTCCGGCGGCAGCGACTCGACCGCCCTGCTCCTTCTTCTCAGACACCATCTCGACCGTACGGCGCCGGCAACCAAGCTGCTGGCGGTGACGATCGACCACGGTTTGCGGTCCGGTTCGGCTGCGGAAGCGCAAGCAGTGGCGAAGCTGTGCGCCAGACTCGGAATTTCACACCGCATCCTGACATGGTCGGGCCCCAAGCCATCGACCGGCCTGCCCGCCGCCGCTCGCGAGGCGCGCTACCGGCTGCTGTCCGAAGCGGCACAAGCCGAAGGCGTCGGCATGATCCTCACCGGCCATACCGCCGATGACCAGGCGGAGACGGTGCTGATGCGGCAAGCGCGCGCAGAAGGATTGGCGCGGGACGAGGGCCAAGGCCATGCCGAAATGGCAGGCCGGGGACTTGCCGGCATGGCGCCGGCCACCTTGTATGACTGGCGCGAGTGGATCGTTCGGCCACTTCTCGGGTTGCGGCGCGCGGCGCTGCGAGATGTCCTGCGGCGTGAGAATGTCGGCTGGGCCGACGACCCGACCAATGCCGACGAGGCTTTCGAGCGGCCGCGCATGCGGGCAGCCCTTGCCGACGGCAACGGTGCACAGCGCATCGGCGATGCACTGGCGTTGGCCGCGCATGAGGGCCGCGCGCGCAGTCAACTCGGCCTCGCCGCCGCAAGTTTGATCGGCGATTTCGCGACCCGGCTGTCCTGCGGGCTCATTCGTCTTGATCCGCTTTTGCTGAACACAGGTGACGAGCGAGCGGCCGTCTATGCGTTGCGTATCCTGCTGGCCATGACCGGCGGAATTGCCTTCCTGCCGGATCAGGCCCGCAGCGAGGCTCTGTTCGGTCGGCTGAGGGCTGGATTTCTTTGCGCCACATTGTCGCGGACGGTTGTGGATTCCCGGCGCTCCGGCATCTTCCTGCGCCGCGAGGCGCGCGGCCTGCCCTCCGCCGCTGCCATCACGGACGGCACCGTCTGGGATGGCCGCCGGCGCATCACATTGAACGACAGCAGCAGCGCATTGTTGATTGCCCCGTTCGGCGCAGCAGCGGCGAAGCGGCTGGCGAAGGGCGATGGAAAAACCCCGCCGAGCCTGATGCGCGCCGCGCTCGCCGCCGAGCCGGCGTTGTGGCAGGCCGGTGAATGCCTTGATTTGTCGGGGGATAGCCGGGCGCCAATGGCGGTTGAAGTGCGGCCGGTCGTTGCGCCCTTTGCCCGCTTCCTGCCGTCCTTCGACCTGGCGCCGGCGCGGGCCGTGGCCGGGCTGATTGGCGCGGCCCCGGTGCCGCCCTTGCCTTTCAGCGGCCACAGTGCCGGCTGATGGTTGCGCGAAAGCTTAACCCAGACGTGCTGTTCTGCTTGGCAAGGGGGGACGCTCTCCCTATGTTAGGCGCAAGTTTCCTCTCATGACGCGTGTCCGCCCCGCGGACGCCAACGGGACAATTGATGAATCCGAACTATCGCAACCTCGCGCTCTGGGCGATCATAGCGGTCCTGCTCATAGCCCTGTTCAATCTGTTTCAGACGCCGCAGACGCGAGGGGCCTCCAGCGATGTGCCTTATTCGCAGTTCCTGCAGGATGTCGCGGCGGGCCGGGTCAAGACGGTGACCATCGCGGGCGCCCGTATCAGCGGCACCTACACCGACAATGCCAGCGGCTTCCAGACCTATTCGCCCGGCGATCCTTCGCTGGTCTCGCGGCTGCAGGACAAGAACGTCACCATCAATGCGCGGCCTGAAACAGACGGTTCCAATTCGCTGTTCGGCTATCTGATCTCGTGGCTGCCGATGATCCTCATCCTCGGCGTCTGGATATTCTTCATGCGCCAGATGCAGTCCGGCTCCGGTCGCGCCATGGGCTTCGGCAAGTCGAAGGCCAAGCTGCTCACCGAAGCGCATGGCCGCGTCACCTTCCAGGACGTTGCCGGCGTCGACGAAGCCAAGGAAGATCTGGAAGAGATCGTCGAGTTCCTGCGCGATCCGCAGAAATTCCAGCGGCTCGGCGGCAAGATTCCGCGCGGCGTGCTGCTTGTCGGCCCTCCGGGAACCGGCAAGACGCTGCTCGCCCGCTCGGTTGCCGGCGAAGCCAATGTGCCGTTCTTCACCATTTCCGGTTCTGACTTCGTCGAGATGTTCGTCGGCGTCGGTGCAAGCCGCGTCCGCGACATGTTCGACCAGGCCAAGAAGAACGCGCCCTGCATCATCTTCATCGACGAAATCGACGCTGTCGGCCGTCATCGCGGCGCCGGCCTCGGCGGCGGCAATGACGAACGCGAGCAGACGCTGAACCAGCTCCTGGTCGAGATGGACGGCTTCGAGTCCAACGAAAGCATCATCCTGATCGCTGCCACCAACCGGCCCGACGTGCTCGATCCGGCACTGCTCAGGCCAGGCCGCTTCGACCGCCAGGTCGTGGTGCCGAACCCCGACATCGTCGGCCGCGAGAAGATCCTCAAGGTGCATGTGCGCAACGTGCCGCTGGCGCCCAATGTCGACCTCAAGGTGATCGCGCGCGGTACGCCGGGCTTTTCCGGCGCTGACCTGATGAACCTCGTCAACGAATCCGCGCTGATGGCGGCACGGCGCAACAAGCGCCTCGTCACCATGGCCGAATTCGAGGACGCCAAGGACAAGATCATGATGGGCGCCGAGCGCCGCTCGTCGGCCATGACGCAGGCCGAGAAGGAGCTGACCGCCTACCACGAGGCAGGCCACGCCATTCTCGCGCTGAACGTGCCGTCGGCCGATCCGCTGCACAAGGCCACGATCATCCCACGCGGTCGCGCGCTCGGCATGGTCATGCAGTTGCCCGAAGGCGACCGTTATTCGATGAGCTACAAATACATGATCTCGCGGCTCGCCATCATGATGGGCGGCCGTGTCGCCGAGGAGTTCAAGTTCGGCAAGGAAAACATCACCTCGGGTGCCTCTTCGGATATCGAGCAGGCGACCAAACTGGCGCGCGCCATGGTCACACGCTGGGGCTTTTCCGACAAGCTCGGCCATGTCGCTTATGGCGACAACCAGGAAGAAGTGTTCCTCGGCCACTCGGTGGCGCGCACGCAGAACGTGTCGGAAGAAACGGCGCAGATCATCGACGCCGAAGTGCGCCGCCTGATCGACGAGGCCTACTCATCGGCGAAGTCCATCCTGACCAAGAAGAAGAAGGAATGGATCGCGCTGGCGCAGGGCCTGCTGGAATACGAGACGCTGTCCGGCGAGGAGATCAAGCAGTTGATCGCCGGCCACAAGCCAGCGCGCGACCTTGGCGACGACACGCCGCCGAGCCGTGGCTCTGCCGTGCCGAAGTCCGGCGGCCGGCGCAAGAAGGGGCCGGAGCCCGAAGGCGGCATGGAACCGCAGCCATCGAGCTGAGCTTGACCACTGATTTCATCGAACGCCGCGGCTTGCTCCGCGGCGTTTTTTGTTTTTGGCGTTGGGGAGGAGTTGTCCGCGACCTCGCATCTGCGACGATGACGATTGGCGAAAGCCTAGGTGATAGCCAATCTCCCCCCTTGCGGGGGAGATTGGCAACGTCGCCGCGGGCGTGCCCTCGAAGGCAACAAAGAAGGCCCGCGAACCCTGCGGTTCGCAGGCCTTCTCTTCTTCAGATGTCTTGTCGCTCAGCTCTTCAGCTTGGCATTGCACAGGCTGTAATAACCGCCGCCCTTCTGGATCCAGCGAAGGCCGTTCAACGTGCCCGCGTCCTTGTTGCCATGGTAGCCCTGGAGACAGGTCTTCATGCGCGCCTTCGCGGGCTTTTCGGTCTTGAACTCGGCGGCCAGCGTGGTTGGGAATGTCACGCCCGCGGGCGCTACAGTGGGGGCGACCGCCGCGCTGGTTTCCTTTTTCGTCTGCGGCTCGGTTTTGACCGTATCCTCGCTGACACTGTCTGCTGCTGATGTCGCGCACTTCTCCTTGCGAAAAGCCGTCCAGTCCATGCCGTTCAGAGTGCCGCCTTCCTTGGCTGTTCGATAGGTCTCGCCGCATTCCTTCATCGTCAGTGCGCTTGCGGGGGCGACGCTCCAAGCGACAAATGCGGTCGCAGCCAATACCGCCAATTTCAAACTGTGCATAAGACCCTCCTGGTTGATAATAAGTTTGACGTCTTTTTGTATATGGTTTGTTCTTTATATGTTCAACAGAATCTTTTCGGACTACCGATGAGCTTGGCGGTGGGCAGTGTAGGCGAATTGATGATGCCGGCAGCCCGGCGACATGTAGATGCGAGCAAGGCAGTGTGCGTCTTCGCGCAACAAAAAAGGCCCGCGCATCGCAAGATGCGCGGGCCTTTGTTTGGAGACTATGGCTAAGCGATCAGCTCTTGAGCTTGGCGTTGCACAGGCTGTAGAAGCCGCCGCCCTTCTGGATCCACTTCAGGCCGCCAAGCGCATTGGCGTCCTTGAGGGCATAGTACTGGTCGAGGCAAGTGTGCATGCGGCCTTTTCCGGGGGTCTCGCTGGCATATTTCGCCGAGATCGCGGACGGGAAAGCGACGCCCTTGGGCGCAGCCGTCGTCGGCTTCGCCGGCTCCTTGGTGTAGCTCGCCTCGTCGGCGGCCGGCACGCTGTCGTCATCCGAGGCGCCGGTACCGCATTCGGCCTTGCGGAAGTCGTTCCACTTCATGCCTTTCAGCGTGTTGGCCGTCTTGGCAGCCTGGTACTTGGTGCTGCATTCGGCCATGCTCAGACCCTTGCCGTCGGCGGGAGCCGCGGCAGCCTTGGTGGTTGCCGGCTTGGCGGCGGCAGCGGCGGATGCACCGGCGACGCATTCGGACTTGCGGAAGTCGTTCCACTTCATGCCGTTCAGCGTGCCGGCAGCCTTCGCCGCCTGGTATTTCGTGCTGCATTCCTTCGCCGTCAGGCCCTTGGCTGTGCTGTCGTCCGTCGCGGCGGCAGCCTTGGCAGCCTTGGCCGGCTTCGTTTCCGCGGCCTTCTTGGTATCGGCCGGCTTGGCGTCGGTCGTCGCCGCGGCGTCGGTGCCGCACTGAGCCTTGCGGAACTGGTTCCAGGTCGCGCCGGAAAGTGTCCCCGCATCCTTGGCGGCGTTATACTTCGTGCTGCACTCGGCCATCGTCAGTGCGTTGGCTGGCGCGGCCAGGAACAAGGTCGCGACGGCGAGGCCGGTCAAAGTGGCAAGTCGGTGGATGAGCATAGCGTTTCTCCGTTGCAGCAGCCCATGATACGTCCCTGCAAATCAATAACGCTCAACGGTCGGTTGCGCCAGATGCTAAGTGGCGTGTATATCACCGAAAACCGGCTTCTCCCGACAAGGTGATGAAATCGTTGTCCGTTGCCTGGTTCAGAGTAAGATTTTCCTGGTGCATCCGCGCCGAAAGGCTCGAATGACTTGTATATTGCAGCATGGCAGTCTGGGCATGTCAGGTTGCGGCCACGTGTGTGCAGTGCACAACAATGGTTTTCTAAGGATTGGTAACGTATAATCACACAATGTGATCATAGCGCCCTGGCCAATTGTGGCATGACGTGCCGGGGAAGAAACGTCGAGGAAGCTGACTAGCATGGCAGGGAATTATTTCGGCACGGACGGCATTCGCGGACGCGCCAACAAGTTTCCGATGACCGCTGAAATCGCGATGCGGGTCGGCATGGCCGCCGGCCTTTCCTTCCAGCGCGGCAGCCACCGACATCGTGTCGTGCTCGGCAAGGACACCAGGCTTTCCGGCTATATGATCGAGAATGCGATGGTTGCCGGTCTTTGTGCCGCCGGTATGGACGTGTTCCTGCTCGGCCCGATCCCGACGCCGGCTGTCGCCATGCTGGTGCGTTCGCTGCGCGCCGATATCGGCGTCATGATCTCGGCCTCGCACAACCCCTATTACGACAACGGCATCAAGCTGTTCGGACCCGACGGCTATAAGCTCTCCGACGAAATCGAGGAGCGCATCGAGAGCATGCTCGACAAGGATATCGAACTGGCGCTCGCCGATTCCGACGGGCTTGGCCGCGCCAAGCGCGTCGATGGCGTGCATGACCGCTACATCGAATTCGCCAAGCGCACCTTGCCGCGCTCGATGTCGCTCGCGGGCTTGAGGATCGTCGTCGATTGCGCCAATGGCGCGGCCTACAAGGTGGCGCCCGAGGCGCTGTGGGAACTGGGCGCCGAAGTCGTCGCCATCAATGTCGAGCCCAACGGCTTCAACATCAACAAGGAATGCGGCTCGACCCATCCGGCCGGCCTGCAAAAGAAGGTGCACGAAGTGCGCGCCGACATCGGCATCGCGCTCGACGGCGACGCCGATCGCGTCGTCATCGTCGATGAAAACGGCGCGATCGTCGATGGCGACCAGATCATGGCGCTGATCGCCGAATCCTGGCACCAGAGCGGGCGGCTTGCGGGCGGCGGCGTCGTTTCGACGGTAATGTCCAATCTCGGCCTCGAGCGCTTCCTCGGCGGCATGAAGCTGCAATTGCACCGCACCAAGGTTGGCGACCGTTATGTCGTCGAGCATATGCGCGCGCATGGCTTGAATGTCGGCGGCGAACAGTCAGGTCATATCGTGCTGTCCGACTTTTCGACGACCGGCGACGGCCTGGTCTCGGCGCTGCAGGTGCTGGCCTGCATCAAGCGGCAGGGGCGGCCGGTCAGCGAACTGTCGAAAAAGTTCGAACCGGTGCCGCAGCTTCTGAAGAACGTCCATATTTCCGGCGGCAAGCCGCTCGAGGAGGCGCCGGTCAAGGCCGCCATCGAAGACGCCCGTAACCGCCTCGGCAAGACCGGACGGCTGGTTATCCGGCCATCAGGGACAGAACCGCTGATCCGCGTGATGGCCGAAGGCGACGACCCGCAGCTGGTCGAGTCCGTCGTCAACGGCATCGTTGAAGTCATCTCGGAAACGCGCAGCGCCGCCTGACCCCAGCGCGTCCAGCAGGACGTGGATCGGACAACCAGGCGCGCCGCGCTCCCTTAACCGGTCCAAGGCCCGCCCCTCGGCGGGCTTTTTCTTGTCAGCCGCCACTTTTTCGGTGTCCGTAAATCTCGCGCCAATCCCTAGAGTTTCGAGATTCGTGGTTAAGCAACAGGGTTAAACGCCTTTTAACCTTTGCAATTCATTATCCACGACTGAAAGCCAATCGCATTTCGGACGGATTCGCCGTTCCGAGCTTCTCAGGGGTGACAAGCATGTTCAATACAGCAAGAAAGGTCCTGCTCGCCTTCCTGTTCGCAGGCCTGGCAGGACCGCTGTTCGCAGCCGACCTGCCGGAACCGATGGTCGAAGAGGCTCCGCCTCAGGCTGTCTACGAGCAGCCGGTCGAGGTCGGCGGCTGGTACATCCGCGGCGACATCGACTATCACAAGTCGACCGTGCGCGGCATCGACTATATGACCTACACCGTCGATCCCTGTAACTGTACGGTTACGCCCGGCACCAGAAGCTTCGATTTCGGCAAACTCAAGGGCGGTTTCTCGCTCGGCGCCGGCGTCGGCTACAAGATCAACGATCACTTCCGGACCGATTTGACCGCCGACTACTGGTTCAAGTCGAACTTCAACGGGGGCACCTCGGACATCAACGGTACTTCGACCGAAGTATCGAAGATGAGCGCCCTGTTGCTGCTGGCGAATGCCTATGTCGATCTCGGCACCTACCATGGCATCACGCCTTACGTTGGCGCCGGCATCGGCGGCGCCCGCGTCAAGTGGGATGATGTCTACGACCCGAACACCACCGAGTTCAATCCCGGCAGATCAAGCTGGCGTTTCGCCTACGGTCTGATGGCCGGCGCTTCGTACTGCCTGACCGACAAGATCATTCTTGATGCCGGCTACCGCTTCTCCCATATTCAGGGCGGCCGCATGTTCGACTGGAACATCACCAGCTCCGGTCCCGGCTTCGACCGTGGCATCAACACGCACGAAGTGCGCGGTGGCCTGCGCTACCAGTTCGGTGGCAGCAATGGTTGCGCCGCGCCGGTCGTGGCCTACCAGCCCGAACCCGAGCCGATCTACACCAAGTAACGCCATCTACATCACTTGAATTCTTCGAAAACCGTCCGGCCTCAAGCCGGGCGGTTTTTCGTTTGGGCCGCCTGGAATCGACAGGGGAAATGAATTCGCTAACGCTCTGTTAGCCTTAACCGGCACTTAACCACTATGGTTAACAATGCTCCTTGAAACGATGGCTGCCGCTGCGATTGCGGGCTGCGCCAAATTCGGGAGTCGGGGACCATGAAACTTACATCGCGTATGGCGCTGGCGCTCGGTGCACTAGCCCTCCTGCCGCTGACGCCGGTGCACGCGGCCGATTATGACCCGCCGATCTATGTCGACCAGGCGCCCGACTACGTCCCGGTCGAGGTCGGTTCCGGCTGGTACCTGCGCGGCGACGTCTCCTATCTGGCGCAGAAGAGCTTCAAAAATGAGGATTTCGCCTTCACACCTTCGCCACCTGCAAGCTTCAGCGACAAAGAAGATCCGATCTTTGCCAGCATCGGCTTCGGCTACCATTTCAATGACTATCTGCGCGCCGACCTCAATCTCGGCTATCTGCCTGGCAACGAGATCGGCGTCGGCTATGACGATTCAGCGACTGCGGCAGAGCCGACCGTGGCGTCGGCATCCCTGAAGAACTACGCCTTGTCGGGCATACTCAACGGCTATGTCGATCTTGGCACCTATGTCGGCATCACACCCTATCTCGGCGCCGGTATCGGGGTCGTCCGCAGCAAGCGCAGCCTGTCGGCAAGCTATTTCACCGACAATGGCGACGACACGGACGATTTCGCCGTAAGTGACAGCAAGACCCAGTACTCGCTGGCCTACACGCTGAATGCGGGCCTCGCCTATCAGGTATCGAAGAACGTTTCCGTCGACCTGGGCTATCAGTATTTCTCCGCCCCGGACGCTGAATATGTGACGGCTGAGAGCCTGACCTCCTATCCGGTCAAAAAAGGTATCAGCAACCATCAGGTCAAGCTCGGGCTGCGCTACGATCTCTGGTAGGCGCGGCGAGCACGAGGTTCAGGACGGCGGATCGTCGGGGTCCGCCGTTTGCGTTTGAAGTCACGACATCCCGATCAGGGATCGCCGGTATCCCGGCAGCGACAAAAACTTTCCTCTTGACGCCCGAAGCCTGAACGCATATCGCCGTCCGTGGGCCACCCCTCCCCAACGAGGGGCCACTATCTGGAAGGATAGACCACGATGACGACGCATACGAAGCCCGGACTCCGTCCGGCAAACCCCAATTTTTCCTCAGGTCCCTGTGCAAAACGTCCCGGCTGGTCGGTCGAGGCGCTGAACAATGCCGCGCTCGGCCGTTCCCACCGCGCCAAGATCGGCAAGACCAAGCTCGAACAGGCGATCGAGCTGACGAGGGAAATTCTCCAGGTCCCGGCGGGTTATCGCATCGGCATCGTGCCGGCGTCGGACACCGGTGCGGTCGAGATGGCGCTGTGGTCGCTGCTCGGCGAGCGCGGCGTCGACATGGTCGCCTGGGAGAGCTTTGGCTCCGGCTGGGTCACCGACGTGGTCAAGCAGTTGAAGCTCGCCGATGTGCGCAAGATCGAAGCCGGCTACGGCGAACTGCCTGATCTTACCAGGATCGATTTCGACCGCGATGTGGTCTTCACCTGGAACGGCACCACGTCGGGCGTGCGCGTGCCGAACGGCGATTTCATTCCCGCGGACCGCAAGGGCCTGACCGTCTGCGATGCGACTTCCGCCGCATTCGCGCAGAGGCTCGACTTCGAAAAGCTCGATGTCGTCACGTTCTCCTGGCAGAAGGTGCTGGGCGGCGAGGGCGCTCACGGCATGCTGATCCTGTCGCCTCGTGCCGTCGAGCGGCTGGAGACCTACAAGCCTTCATGGCCGCTGCCGAAAATCTTCCGCCTGACCTCGGGCGGCAAGCTGATCGAAGGCATCTTCAAGGGCGAGACCATCAACACCCCCTCGATGCTGTGCGTCGAGGATTACCTCGATGCGCTCAACTGGGCGAAGTCGACCGGCGGCCTCGACGCGCTGATCGCCAGGGCGGATGCCAATGCGGCCGTCCTCGATCGCTTTGTCGGCAAATCCTCCTGGCTCGGTCATCTCGCCGTCCAGCCGGCGACACGGTCGAACACGTCCGTCTGCCTGTCCTTCACCGACCCGGACGTGTCCGCGCTCGACGCCGACGGGCAGGCGGCTTTCGCCAAGGGGCTGGTGTCGGTGCTCGACAAGGAAGGCGTCGCCTACGATATCGGTGCCTATCGCGACGCACCGCCCGGCCTGCGCATCTGGTGCGGCGCGACGGTCGAGACGTCGGATCTGGAAGCGCTGCTGCCCTGGCTCGACTGGGCCTTCGCCGCACAGAAGGCGTCGCTCAAAGCGGCGGCCTGAGATCATTCGCGGCGGCCTCCGGGCCGCCCATTCCCATCAGGATCAAATCCATTTCAAGGAGGTCGCCATGGCGCCCCGCGTTCTCGTCTCAGACAAACTCTCCCCCACCGCCGTGCAGATATTCAAGGATCGTGGCGTCGAGGTCGACTATCTGCCCGATCTCGGCAAGGACAAGGAAAAGCTCGCCGAAGTGATCGGCCAGTATGATGGCCTCGCCATCCGCTCGGCGACCAAGGTCACCGAAAAGCTGATCAACGCCGCTACCAATCTCAAAGTCATCGGCCGCGCCGGCATCGGCGTCGACAATGTCGATATCCCGGCGGCAAGCCGCAAGGGCATCATCGTGATGAACACGCCCTTCGGCAACTCGATCACCACAGCCGAACATGCGGTGGCGATGATCTTTGCGCTGGCGCGCCAGATCCCTGAAGCCAACGCCTCGACCCATGCCGGCAAATGGGAAAAGAACCGCTTCATGGGCGTTGAGATCACCGGCAAGACGCTGGGCGTCATCGGCTGCGGCAACATCGGTTCGATCGTCGCGACACGCGGCGTTGGCCTCAAGATGCACGTCATCGCCTTCGATCCGTTCCTGTCGGACAGCCGTGCCGAGGAGCTTGGCGTCGACAAGGTCGAACTCGACGAACTGTTCGCCCGCGCCGATTTCATCACCCTGCACACGCCGCTGACCGACAAGACGCGCAACATCATCGATGCCGCGGCGATCGCCAAGATGAAGAAGGGCGTGCGCATCATCAATTGCGCACGCGGCGGTCTGATCGTCGAGGCCGACCTGATCGCGGCGCTGAAGAGCGGCAAGGTCGCCGGCGCCGGCGTCGACGTCTTCGAGGTCGAACCCGCCGAGAACAACGAACTGTTCGGCATGGAGAATGTGGTGGCGACGCCGCATCTCGGCGCCTCGACGACGGAGGCCCAGGAGAATGTCGCGCTGCAGGTTGCCGAACAGATGGCCGACTATCTGATCAAGGGCGCCGTCTCCAACGCCATCAACATGCCGTCGATCACCGCCGAGGAGGCGCCGCGGCTGAAGCCGTTCGTCAAGCTTGCCGAGGTGCTCGGCGCCTTCGTCGGCCAGGTCACCGAGGATCCGATCAAGGAGGTCGAGATCCTGTTCGACGGCTCCACCGCGACGATGAACACGCGCGCGCTGATCAGCGCCGCACTCGCCGGACTGATCCGGCCTCAGGTCTCCGACGTCAACATGGTGTCGGCGCCGATCATGGTGAAGGAGCGCGGTATCATCGTCGCCGAGGTCAAGCGCGACAAGTCGGGCGTCTTCGACGGCTATATCAAGCTGACGGTGAAGACCGAGCACATGACGCGCTCGATCGCCGGCACATGCTTCTCGGATGGCAAGCCACGCTTCATCCAGATCAAGGGCATCAATCTCGATGCCGAGGTCGGCCAGCACATGCTCTACACCACCAATGCCGACGCGCCGGGCATTATCGGGCTGCTCGGCACTGTCTGCGGCGAGAATGGCGTCAACATCGCCAACTTCCAGCTCGGCCGCAACCGGCCGGGCGGCGATGCCATAGCGCTGCTCTATCTCGACGCGCCGTTCCCGGAAGCCGTGCTGGAAAAGGTCAAGGCGCATAAGTCGATCGACTCGGCCAAGCGGCTGCAGTTCGACGTCAACGCGATGTGATCGAGGACAGGGGTCGCCCTCGTTGATGCCGGCCGCCGCGGCGGCCGGTTCAGGTCAACTCGTCCGAGCCATCGGAGACAGCCACCCGATGTCGGTAGACCAGTTCCCAACCCTTCCAGCCCGTAAACAGCAGGATGAGAACCACGATCAGCGATAGGACGAAGCCGGTTGGCATCACGGCCGCCGCTCCGCCGGTATACCGCAAGTACCAGTTGTAAAGCTCGATCAACACGACGAGTACATTGCCGCCGGCATGGAGCCATGCCGTCGTGAGATTGCGGATCTGAACATCGCCGAGAACATCCGTCAGGCCAGCAAGCGCAGCCAGGGCAGCCATGATCAGGCCGGCGCCGAGAAGCCAGAGCGATCCGGTGACCCATCCGGGATCGGCTGTTCGCCAGAAGATAAGATCGCAAACGAAGGTGCCGACGAAAAAAGCAATCGGAAACGGAATCAGCATGGGATGGATAGGGTGACCAGCGATGCTTGCCGTGCTGCGAGGGTTGTGGCTCATCATGTCGCCTCCCTGCCGTTCAAACTCCGCTGGAGGTGAAATGTTCCAAGTGGGGACGCGGCAGGGTTTATGCCGCCGTTCCGCGGCCATTGGCGAAGTCCAGGCCGTTCGCGTGAATTGCCGCGACGGCGGAGGGCGTCAGCCGCCACATGTCATCCGCGGTGGTCCGCCAACGCCATCTTGCGCCCGCTGTATTCGGCAAGCCCGATGCCGCCCAGCACGAGCACCAAAGCCAGTACCTGATAGAGGTGGAACGTCTCGCCGACGATCAGCACCGACAGCAGCGTGCCGAAGATCGGCACCAGATTGATGAACAGGCCGGCGCGGTTGGCGCCGATCAGTTCGTTGCCTCTGATGTAGAAGATCTGCGAAACGACGGAGGCGCCGATCGCCGTATAGACGATGACGGTCCAGCCGCGCGCGTCGGGCATGATGACCTTGCCGGCGACGACCTCCCACAGGAAGAACGGCAGCGAAGTGACGAGTGCCGCAACCGACAGGGCCAGCATCAGGCTTTGCCAATGCATCACCGGTTTCAACCGCAGTCCGACCGAATAGCCGCTGTAGAGAAACACGGCGACCAGCATGATGGCATCGCCGAAATTGAGTTCCAGCGTCAACAGCCGGCGCGGATCGCCATGGCAGGCGGTGAGGATCACGCCGGCGATGGTCAGCACGACGCCGACAATCTGCGCCCAGTTCACGCGCAGGCGGAAGAAGACGAAATTGGCAGTCATGATCAGGATCGGCATCGCCGCCTGTTCGATCGAGACATTGATCGCTGTCGTGTAGTTGAGCGCCGTGTAGAAGATGGTGTTGAACAGGGTGAAGCCGCTGGCGCCGAGGGCGACCAGCACGAACCAGTGCTTGCGGACGACCGGCCAGTCCTTCTGGATGGTCTTCCAGCCGATGGGCAGCATGATCGCCACGGCCAGAACCCAGCGCAGGAAGACCAGCGTCATCGGCGAGACGTGATCGACCGCCAGCTTGCCGGCCACCGAATTTCCGCCCCAGAGCAAGGTGGTGAGCAGCAGGAATATGTAGGCGCTTCGATGCATCGCGGGATTCCAGTCGCCGGAGCTGCGGTGTTTGCCGGCCTATTGCCCTCGCTCGCCCAAGTAAATGATGTCAAAGCCGAAAATTGTTGTGCCTCAGGGCATTTTCGACGGCAAAGAAAGGTCGCGCTCGCGAGGTCTTGACGTTATAGAGGCCTGTCGTTTCGAACCATATTCAAGCCGCTTGGCGGCGTCTCAAGGGAAAAGAAACATGGCCAATGTGGTGGTCGTCGGCTCGCAGTGGGGTGACGAAGGCAAGGGCAAGATCGTCGACTGGCTGTCGGAGCGGGCCGATGTCGTGGTGCGTTTCCAGGGCGGCCACAATGCCGGCCATACGCTGGTCGTCGACGGCAAGGTCTACAAGCTGTCGTTGCTTCCGTCGGGCGTCGTGCGCCAGGGCAAGCTGTCTATCATCGGCAATGGCGTCGTGTTCGACCCGCATGCTTTCGTCGCCGAGGTGGCCAAGCTCAAGGCGCAAGGTGTCGAAGTCGCACCGGATCGCCTGAAAATAGCCGAAAACACAGCGCTTATCCTGTCCCTGCATCGGGAGCTGGACGGATTCCGTGAGGACGCCGCATCCAATTCCGGGACGAAGATTGGCACGACCCGTCGTGGCATCGGCCCCGCCTACGAGGACAAGGTGGGCCGGCGCGCGGTCAGGGTGATGGACTTGGCGGATTTGGAAACACTGCCCGTGAAGGTTGACAGGCTGCTGACGCACCACAATGCGCTGCGTCGGGGGCTTGGCCATGCGGAAGTCACGCATGACGCGATCATGCAGGAACTGACCTCGGTCGCCGACGACATCCTGCCCTATATGGACCGGGTCTGGAAAATCCTCGACGACAAGCGCCGGGCTGGCGAGCGTATCCTGTTCGAGGGCGCGCAGGGCACGCTGCTTGACATAGACCACGGCACCTATCCATTCGTGACCTCGTCGAACACGGTTGCCGGACAGGCTGCCGCCGGCTCCGGCGTCGGCCCAGGCGCTATCGGCTATGTGCTCGGCATCACCAAAGCCTATACGACACGCGTCGGCGAGGGTCCGTTCCCGACCGAGCAGAAGAACGAGGTCGGCGAATTCCTCGGCACGCGCGGCCATGAATTCGGCGTCGTCACCGGCCGCAAGCGCCGCTGCGGCTGGTTCGACGCGGTGCTGGTACGCCAGGCCGTCGCTGTCAACGGCATCAAGGGCATCGCGCTGACCAAGCTCGACGTGCTCGACGGGCTGGACGAGATCAAGGTCTGCACAGGTTATCGTCTCGACGGCGAGATGATCGATTATCTGCCGGCCAGCCAGGGCGCGCAGGCACGTGTCGAGCCGGTCTACGAGACGCTCGAGGGCTGGAAAGGCACCACTGCCGGCGCGCGCAGCTGGAACGATCTGCCGGCCCAGGCCGTCAAATACGTCCGCTACATCGAAGAGCTGATCGGCGCCCCGGTCGCACTCCTTTCCACCAGCCCCGAACGGGACGACACGATACTTGTGACCGATCCGTTTCAAGACTAGTTTCTGAAGCCTTTCCGGGCATCGCGGCCGATTTGCGGGGGCCGGCGCGGAAACAAAATACAGGTCGACTGAAGCATGGCAGATTACGTTGCTATTCTGAAAAAGGCGCTCGGCAAGCATGGTGACGAGACGCCGGAAAAGCGTACGCGCATCTATGCCAGCGTTCGCACCATGCTGGCGAAGAAGCTTGAGGAATATTCGCCGCCGCCGGCCGCCGAAGCCATAGCCACGCAGATGCGTTCGCTGGAAGACGCGATCGCGAGTGTCGAGCGGGACTATGCCAAGAGCCTGCCGGAGACCGATCCGCTGGCGGAGCTGGAACACATCTTTTCGTCGATCGATCGCAACAAGAATCAGCCGAGCCATACACGGCAGCCGGCCAAGGCCGAATCGGCCTGGCCGGCCCCGCCCGCTGCAAAGCCTGAATCTTATCAGCCCGCGCCACCACCTGCCGCCAAGGTCGAGCCGAGCTGGCAAAGGGCGACGCCGGCGCCTTCCCAGCTGGCTCGCGCCGACACGCCTCTTCCAGGTATGGATGCCGACGAGGAGGAGGACGAGGCAGATGTCTTTTCCAGCGACGAAGAGCCGGTGTCGGACACCTTCCAGCGCCTGCGTCCCGCCGAGCGCAAGCGCAGCTATGGTGGGCTGATCGCGGCCGTCGTCGCTCTTCTGGTCGTAGCCGGCGGTGGCTACGGAATCTGGCTGAACAAGGATGCCTTCGGCAAAATGCTTGGGCTTGGCGGCAATCAGGTCGCCAAGACCGAGCCGGTGAAACCAGCGCCTGCCAAGCCGGCAACCGATGCCGCGGCAACGCCTCCGGCGCCCGCGGCTGGCGGCACGGAAGCCGAAAGCACGAAATTCACGCAGCGGCTGACGCCGCAGGGCAGTGAAGTCGACCCGGGTCCGGCCGGTGGCCAAAGCGGCATCGGCGAAGGCGAATCGGTCGCCGCGCTGACCACGCCGCCCTCGGCGACGAACCCACCGGCGATTTCCGCTCCGGCCGCAGGCACACCTGCCGCGGCAGCGCCCCCCGCTACAGGTGCCGCCCCCGCAATACCGCCTGCCAACGGAGCTGCCCCGGCAGCGCCAGCCGATGCTGCCGGCACGCCGACCGCACCGGCCGGCGCCGCGCCGCCCGCCACGGCAGCTGCGCCTGCGGAAGCCGCTCTGCCTGTCGGCCAGAAGGCGATCTTCTATGAGGAGCGCACCAGCACCGCCCAGGGTTCCGCCGAGCCCGGCAACATCGTCTGGTCGCTGGTGCAGGAATCGCCCGGTGGCGACCTGCCGCCGGAGCCGGCGATCCGCGCCGAGGCCACCATTCCCGGCAAGGACATCCAGTTGCGCATGACCATCCGCCGCAACACCGACCAGACACTGCCGGCCAGCCATATCATCGAGATGATCTTCCTGACGCCCGACGGTTTCGAGGGCGGCGGTGTCGACAACATCCTGCGCGTCGCCATGAAGGGTTCGGAGCAGGATGCCGGCAGCCCGTTGATCGGCATTCCGGCCAAGATCGCCGACGGCTTCTTCCTCGTCGCGCTCAACGATACCAAGGCCGACGAAGACGCCAACATGACCCTGCTTCGCGGCCAGGACTGGATCGACGTACCGGTCGTCTACAAGACGGGACGGCGGGCACTGCTGACCATGGAAAAGGGCATTCCCGGCGAGAAGGTGTTCGACGAGGCAATCAAGGCCTGGCAGGCGAAGACGGCTGGCTGAGAAGGAAGCCGGCCCGAAGCCTCGTTGACTCAGAAGCCCTGGAACAACATATCGAGCGCGGCGACGATGTCGTCGTGGTGCCGGGAGAGATTTCCCTCGGCATCCGGCAATTCAGAGGCCATCAAGGCTGACATGAACTGCGTGACCATTACATGATCTTTGCCATCGATAGCGAAGGTCGGATTTAGTCGGCGGCCCGGAACCGGGGCTATGTTGGGCGGCATCAACGGAATGACGACCCTCGTGCTCAGTCCTTCAAGAAGGTCGGACTGAACATCGAGAAAATAGCCGCCGCCTTCAGCATTCCGATAAAGATCGTAACGTGCCATCAAAACAGCCGGTATTTGGCTAATGGCAGTCCGTTGCGCCTGACATATTCATTGGAGCTTTCAATGGCTTCTTTGTTTTCCTCTTGCCATCGACGCGTCTTTTCCGCCGCAATCGCTTTCGCGATCCCCGCCTCGGCGGCGCGGGAAATGTTGATGCCCAACGCTTTGGCGTCATTGATCAATTGAGAATCAATGGACGTGTTGACGGATTGCCGTTGAGGTTTTGGTGTCGATTGAAGCATGGAATCGCTCTCTTTTATGCGCATAATATAGGCGCATAAAAGTTCACACACAATCCCTTACCCTTCCATCTCCTCGCGCAGCATCTCCAGTTCCAGCCACTCTTCCTCCAGCGCCGCCAGCGTAGCGCGCTCCTTGTCGAGGGCGGCGATGGTTTTCTGGAAGGAGGCCGGGTCGCGCTCGTAATAGGCCGGATCGGCGATGTTGTTCTCCAGCCTTGAAATCGAAGCCGTCACAGCCTCGATTTTCTTGGGCAGCGATTCCAGCGCGAATTTCTGTTTGAACGATAGTTTCTTCGCCGGCCCCTTTGGCGCGGCCGCTTCACTTCTGGTCGTCACTGGCGCTTCGCCGTTTTCGGCCTTCGCGCGCGCCTTGCGGTCGTCCAGCCTGGTGCCGCCGCGCTGCGCCAGCATGTCGGAGTAGCCGCCGGCATATTCGATCCAGCGGCCTTCACCATCCGGCGCGATCAGGCTGGTCACGGTGCGGTCGAGGAAATCGCGATCGTGGCTGACCAGGATGACGGTGCCGGCAAAGCCGGCGACCAGTTCCTGCAGCAGTTCCAGCGTCTCCATATCGAGATCGTTGGTCGGCTCGTCGAGCACCAGAAGGTTTGCCGGCCGCGCCAGCACCCGCGCCAGCAAGAGCCGTGCCCGTTCTCCGCCGGACAACTCGCGCACCGGCGTGCGTGCCTGCTCCGGCTTGAACAGGAAATCCTTCATGTAGGAGACGACGTGGCGCTGCTCGCCATTGATGACGAGGTTCTCGCCGCGCCCGTCGGTGAGATATTGCGCCAGCGTCTCCTGCGGGTCGACCGCCTCGCGCTTCTGGTCGAGCGTGGCGATCTCCAGATTGGTGCCGAGCCGCACCGAACCGGCGTCCGGCTTCATCTCGCCGGTTAGCATCTTCAAGAGCGTCGTCTTGCCGGCGCCGTTCGGCCCGACCAGGCCGACGCGATCGCCGCGCTGGATGCGGGTCGAAAACCCCTTGACCACGGTGAGATCGCCAAAGCTCTTCTCGATGTTCTTCGCCTCGATCACCAGCTTGCCGGACTCGGCGGCGTCGCTCGCCACCATGGTCGCCGACCCTTCGGCACCGCGATGGCCGCGAAAACGCTGGCGCATGGTCTGCAACTCGCCGAGCCGGCGCATGTTTCGCTTGCGCCGCGCCGTCACGCCGTAGCGCAGCCAATGCTCTTCGCGAACGATCTGGCGGCCGAGTTTATGCTGCTCGCGCTCTTCTTCCTCCAGGACCAGGTCGCGCCATTCCTCGAAATGGCCAAAGCCCTTGTCCAGCCTGCGGGTCTGGCCGCGATCGAGCCAGATGGTGGCGCGCGACACACGTTCGAGAAAGCGGCGGTCGTGCGAGATGACGATCAGTGCCGAGGAGGTGCGGATGAGTTCTTCTTCCAGCCATTCGATGACCGAGAGGTCGAGATGGTTGGTCGGCTCATCGAGCAGCAGGATGTCTGGCTCCGGCGCCATGACGCGGGCAAGGGCAGCACGCCTCGCCTCGCCGCCCGACAGATCGTTCGGACGTTCCTCACCCGACAGTCCGAGATGCTCCATCAGATAGCTGGCGCGGTAGGGATCGTCGGCAGGGCCAAGCCCGGCCTCGATATAGGCGCGGACAGTCGCAAAGCCCTCCATGTCGGGCATCTGCGGCAAATAGCGGATAGTTGCCGAAGGCTGGCGGAACACCTCGCCGTCCTGCGGCTCGATCAGGCCAGCGGCGATCTTCAGCAGGGTCGACTTGCCCGACCCGTTGCGGCCGACCAGTGCAATCTTGTCGCCGGCCGAAGCCGTCAAGGCGGCGCCGTCGAGCAGCGGCGTGCCGCCGAAGGTCAGTTTTATCCCGTCGAGGTTGAGAAGAGGCGGGGCCATGTCAGCTTTCAGGTAAGGGATAGGGATGAGCGAGCAGCATCGCGCGGCCATGGCCGAGCGCGATTTCGAGGCGGCCCCCGGTCTTGTCGGACTTGACCTCGTTGGAGATGGTCAGCGACGAACCGAACGCCACCTTGACGTGGTTCAGCGGCCATTTGGCGCCGGTGACGGTCAGGCCGGCGAGCTCGGAAAAGCCGAGCACCGAAAACAGCGTGCCATCGGCATAGTCGAAGCCGGCCGTTCCGCGCAGCAGGGGAATGCCCTCCTGGGCGCCGCTGGTCAGGAGCACATCAGTCCCGGCCTCGGCCAGCCGGAGGGCAAGCGCCAGATGCAGGAAAGCGTGGTCGGCGCGCTTGCCGCCGAAAGCACCGGCGAGCACCAGGCGGGTCGCGCCGCGCTCGAGTGCGGCGGCAATGGCCAGTTCGCCATCGGTCTGGTCCTTTTCCGCCGGGAAGGTCCGGCGCGGCACGGCAGCGAGATCGTCAGGCAGCTTGGCTGGCACGGAATCGAAATCGCCCACCCACAGTTCGGGCACGAGACCCAGCAGCCGCGCATGCCCGATGCCGGCGTCGGCGGCGATGACGCGGGAGCCTTCGGCCTGGCGGTCGAGCCGTGGCGTGCGGATGAGATCGCCGCCAAGCAGGATGGTGAATGTGCTCATATCGTGTGGCCCTTACCAGCCCGGCACGGGAAACGGAAGGCGGCAAACTCCCACTTGCATGGGGGATCGGCCCGGCCTATGTGTCGAAACGCTCTAACGGGGTGCCGGACGCGATCTTCGCGGACCGGCTGAGAGGCAGTCTCGCCAACCCGCTGAACCTGATCCGGTTTGTACCGGCGGAGGGATTAGACGTTTCGGACAGTCCGACGCCTCAATTCCTTTCAATTCGAACGAAGGAGGCGCCGATGCGCACGCATTTATACGCTCTAGTCTCAGCAATGGCCGTGGTCCTGTCCGGACCGGCCTTGGCCAAGGACAAACTCACCGTCTACACCTATGAGAGCTTTACCGCCGACTGGGGTCCGGGTCCCGTGGTGAAGAAGGAGTTCGAGGCCGAATGCGGCTGCGATGTCGAGTTCGTCTCCGTCGCCGACGGCGTCGCGCTGCTCAACCGCGTCAGATTGGAAGGCGCATCGACCAAGGCCGATATCGTGCTTGGCCTCGACACCAATCTCACCGCCGATGCCAAGGCGTCAGGCTTGTTCGCGCCGCATGGCGGCGTAACTGATGTCAACGTGCCGGGTGGCTGGAGCGACGATACTTTTGTCCCCTTTGACTACGGATATTTCGCCGTCGTCTACGACACCGAGAAGCTGAAGATCCCGCCGAAAAGCCTGAAAGAGCTGGTCGAGGGCAGTGCCGATGACAAGATCGTCATCCAGGATCCGCGCACCTCCACGCCGGGCCTCGGTCTGCTTCTGTGGGTCAAGTCAGTCTATGGCGACAAGGCGCCCGAGGCCTGGGCCAAGCTCAAGGCGAAAGTGCTGACCGTGACGCCGGGCTGGAGCGAGGCCTATGGGCTGTTCACCAAGGGCGAGGCGCCGATGGTGCTGTCCTACACGACGTCGCCGGCCTACCACATGGTCGCCGAGAAGACAGAGCGCTATCAGGCAGCGTCGTTCGAGGAGGGCGAGTATTTGCAGATAGAAGTAGCGGGTATCACCACGGCGGGGGCCAAGAACCCGCTGGCGGCCAAGTTCATCGCCTTCATGACCGGGCCGAAATTCCAGGATGCCATCCCCGAGACCAACTGGATGTTCCCGGCCGGCAAGACCGACAAGCCGCTCAATCCGGCCTTCGACAAACTGGTCAAGCCGACCAAGACCTTGCTGTTCAGCCCGCAAGAGGTCGCTGCCAACCGCAAGGCTTGGGTCGATGAATGGCTGGCGGTGATGAGCAAGTAGGCTTGCGAGTTCTTTTGATGTTCGCGCCACTCCACCCCCCTCTGGCCTGCCGGCAATCTCCCCCTCAAGGGGGGAGATTGGCAGCGTCGTTGCTGGTTATAGTCCGGCAACGTTGGAGACTAGCGGAAGCATGGGTGACGGCCGATCTCCTCCCTGGAGGGGGAGATGTCCGGCAGGACAGAGGGGGGCGCCAAGGAACGCAATCCTTTGTAATTGCCGCGATGGAAAGAATGGTGGTCCAGCGTGCAACGCGCGTCTGACCCCCGCATCACCGCTGGCACCCTCGCGCTCGCTGCAATCGCGCTGCTGATCGGCGGCGCGTTTGCTGGCCTGCTTTTCGAGGGCGCCCATGATTTCTCGGGCGCCTGGGCAACCTTCGATCCCTATCTGCTTCGCGTCATTCGCTTCACGCTCTGGCAAGCGGCGCTCTCGACGCTGCTTTCGGTCATCCCGGCGCTGTTCGTGGCGCGCGCTCTGTCGCGGCACCCACGTTTCTTCGCTCGCGCCTTCATCCTGCAGATCTTCGCCGTGCCGTTGGCGCTGCCGGCTATTGTCGCAGCACTCGGCATCCTGGCGCTTTATGGCCGTGCCGGCTATTTCGCCGGCGTGCTTGCCGTGATCGGCGGGGGAAGCTGGCCGGGCATCTATGGCCTGTCCGGCATCCTCGTCGCCCATGTCTTCTTCAACCTGCCGCTGGCGACGCGGCTGTTCCTCGAGGCGCTGCAGACCATACCGGCCGACCAATGGCGGTTGGCGAGCCAGCTCGGCATGGCGGCGCGGCCGGCGTTCCGGCTGATCGAATGGCCAACGCTGCGCGCCGCACTGCCCGGCGTCGCCGGGCTGGTGTTCATGCTCTGCATCACATCCTTCACCATCGTGCTGACGCTCGGCGGCGGGCCGGCCGCGACGACGCTTGAGGTCGGCATCTACCAGGCGCTGCGCTTCGATTTCGATCCCGCGCGGGCCGTTACACTGACGCTGTTGCAGATCGCCTTGACCTTTATCGTTGTGCTGGCCCTGACGCGCCTGGGCGCCAATGTGGTCGGCGACACCAATTTGCCGGTCGCGCAACGCCGCTATCTCTCGGTCAATCGGAGCGAGACCTGGTTGAACGCGCTAGTCATCATCCTGGCGCTGCTGTTCGTCGTTGGGCCGATGGCGGCAACCGTGGTGGCCGGGTTGGGTGCGGACCTCGGCCGTTTGGCCAGCGAGGCCACCGTCCGGCAGGCAACGCTGACCAGCGCGGCGCTCGCCTTCCTGTCGGCGCTGCTTTCGGTGATGCTGTCGCTGGCGCTGACCATGGCGCGGCGGGCACTGGCGCTGAACCGCCGTGCCGGCGCAAAGACACTGCTCGAACGCGCCACCGATACAGGCGCCGGTTTTGTCCTTGTCGTGCCGCCGATCGTCGTCGGCGCCGGCTGGTTCCTGTTGCTGCGCCATGCCGGCGATGTCTTTGCCATCGCCCCGGTCATGGTCGTCACCGTCAATGCGGTGATGGCGATGCCGTTCGCCCTGCGCGCCGTGCGTCCCGCCTATGATGCGGCCAGCGAGCGTCACGAACGGCTCTGCGCACAGCTCGGCATTGCGGGCTGGAACCGGCTGATGCTGGTCGACTGGCCGTCGCTGCGGCGACCGCTCGCCACGGCCTTCGCTTTCGCCATGGCGCTGTCGCTCGGCGATCTCGGTGTCATTGCCCTGTTCGGCAGTGATTCCGTGCAGACATTGCCCTACCTTCTTCTGGCACGGATGGGCAGCTACCGCACCGAGGATGCCGCCGGCCTGGCACTGCTGCTCGGCCTCGTCTGTCTCGCGTTGATCGTGGCGGCGCACTGGCTGGGAAGGGAGAAGGTCCGCGATGCGTGAGAGGGCGGCCAACAGGCTCGAAAAGGGCGCGCCGGTGCGGCTGGACAATGTGTCGTTCAGTTATGGCAGCTATGGCGATGCGCCACTTGTCTTCGACGTCGAGTTCGCCACGGCGAAGATCACCGCCATCATGGGTCCGAGCGGTTCGGGCAAGTCGACACTGCTCAATCTGGTCGCCGGCTTCGAGACCCCACAATCGGGCCGCGTGCTGATCGGCGGGGCCGATGTCAGCACCGAGCCGGCCTCGGCGCGGCCGGTGTCGATGGTGTTCCAGGAGAACAATCTCTTCGCGCATCTTTCCGTCGAGCAGAATGTCGGGCTCGGCCGCTCGCCCTCCCTGGGACTGACCGAGGCGGACCGCGCCGCGGTCGCCGAGGCGCTTGCGCGCACCGGTCTCGCGGGCAAGGAGAAACGCCTACCGCGCGAGCTCTCCGGGGGCGAACGCCAGCGCGTCGCACTGGCCCGCGTGCTGGTGCGCGACCGACCGGTGTTGCTGCTCGACGAGCCCTTTGCTTCGCTCGGACCCGCTTTGCGCGACGAGATGCTGGATCTGGTTGCTGCCGTTCATGCCGAACGCGCCATGACGGTGCTATTTGTCACCCACCAGCCCGAGGATGCACGCCGCATCGGCGAGCACATGGTGTTTGTCGACAATGGGTTGGTGGCCGCAACCGGCAAGGCTGATGATTTCTTTACCGGGGCTGGTCCGGAGGCGTTCCGGCGCTATATCGGCGCGGGTACTGGATATTCCACATCACGCGATGTTGCCCGGAAGCGGACATAATTTACGGTCAAACCGGCTCCAGGCGATGTGGCGTTTGCTTGCCATGACCGGGGGAGTGTGGCTAGGTCCGCCCTACCGGTCCGGCACAGGCCGTGATTTGCCTGCAGTATCCGCCGCCGCCCTAAGGGACGGGCACGGATGCTGCAGCAGTTTGAGATAGCGCATGACACGTTCCGAAGATCGCCCCCGATTTTCGTGGTCATGCGTCGGGACCCGAAAGGAAGCCGTTCTGGCGATCGGCGCTAACACATTGGGAATGAAACCGCTGGCGCGTTTTCTCGCGCTGGCCGGTTTTGCCGTGGCGTTGGCAAGCTGCCAGATGTTCACGCCGCCGGAAGTTCAGGAATCCGGCTTCCAGCCTTCCGACAAGCCTATCACGGTGGACAATGTCGGCGCCAACAACAAGCTCGCCGAATTGGCCAAGGCGCAGCACCCGCGCATCCTGGCGACTTATGGCGGTGAATATTCCGACCCCAAGCTCGAACGCATGGTCGCCAAGGTGGTCGGTAGTTTGACGGTGGTGTCCGCCAACCCGACACAGACCTATCGCATCACCATTTTAAATTCGCCCAACGTCAACGCCTTCGCGCTGCCGGGCGGCTATCTCTACATCACCCGCGGCCTCCTGGCGCTGGCCAATGATTCGGCCGAGCTTGCCGCCGTCATCGCGCATGAGATGGGCCACGTCACCGCCAATCACGGCCTGCAGCGCCAGCAACTGGAGGCCGAGGAAGGCCTGGCCACCAAGGTGGTTTCGGACGTGCTCGGCGACAGCCCAACCGCCAAGGCGGCGTTGATCCGCGGCAAGCTGAGGCTGGCGCAATTTTCGCGCAACCAGGAGCTGGAAGCCGACGCCATCGGCATCAAATCGATCGGCGAGGCCGGCTACGATCCTTTCGCCGCAGGCCGCTTCCTTCAATCGATGTCGGCCTATACCGATTTCCGCTCGATCAGCGGCGCCACCGATGCCAGCCTGGACTTCCTGGCCACGCACCCCAACACGCCGCAGCGCATCGATCTGGCGCAGCGCCATGCCCGCCAGTTCGGCGCGCCGGGCGTCGGCACGCGAGACCGCGATTCCTTCCTCGCCGGCATAGACGGCCTGCTCTATGGCGACACACCCGAGGAAGGCTATGTGCGCGGCGAAACCTTCCTGCACCCGGGCCTTGGCGTGTCGTTCACGGTGCCGGACGGCTTCATCATCGACAATTCGGCGGCAGCGGTGACGGCCACCGGCCCCGGCGACATAGCGATCCGTTTCGATGGCGTTTCCATCGACAAGAACCGGGCGCTGACGGACTATATCCGCAGCGGCTGGGTGGCTGGTCTCGTCGACAGCAGCGTCAAGCAGGAAACCATCAACGGCAATGAGGCGGCGACCGCGCATGCCGGCGCCGAAGGCTGGCAGTTCGACATTGCGGTGATCCGCGCCGGCGGCCAGGTCTACCGGCTGCTGACCGCGGCCCCTTCCGCCAGCACGTCGCTGGACACGATCGCCCGCTCGGTCAGCGGCTCGTTCCGGATTTTGAGCGCTGCCGAAAAGACGGCGCTGAAGCCGCTGCACATCCGCGTCGTCACCGTCCAGCCTGGGCAGACGATGGGTTCGCTTTCGGCGCAGATGGTCGGCGTCGACCGCAAGCTCGACCTGTTCCGCGTGCTCAATGCGCTGTCGCCCGGTGCCGCGGTTTCGGCCGGCGACAAGGTCAAGATCGTCACCGACAAGTAGGCGCCGCTGGACGCCTGCCGCCGTTCAGGCGGCAGTCGCCATGAACTCCGGATTCTGCTTCACCAATGCGACCTTGAGCTTTTCCATGGCGCGGGCCTCGATCTGGCGGACGCGTTCCTTGGAGATGCCGAGCGTTTCGCCGAGCGCTTCGAGTGTTGCGCCCTCGTCGTTCAGCCGCCGTTCCTCGATGATCCTCAGTTCCCGTGCGTTGAGCGCGCGAAGCGCCTCCCTCAGCCAGAGCGAGCGGCGCGCGACATCGATCTTGTCGCCGACGATCTCGTCGGGCAGCGGATCGTCCGAAATCAGGAAATCCATGCGCTCGGTCGAACCCGCATCGTCGGCAATAGGCATGTTGAGCGAGGAGTCGGGCGCCGAGAGCCGCGAATCCATCATCGCCACATCGGCTTCGGAGACGCCAAGCGCCTCCGACACCTCGCGATAGAGCGTGGCGTTGGAGAGCGGCTCCGTGCCATTCGCCAACCGCGCGCGCAGGCGTCGCAAATTGAAGAACAGCGCCTTCTGGGCCGAGCTGGTGCCACCACGCACGATAGACCAGTTGCGCAGGATATAGTCCTGCATCGAGGCGCGAATCCACCATGTCGCATAGGTCGAGAACCGCACCTCGCGCTCCGGCTCGAAGCGGGCGGCGGCCTCGAGCAGTCCGACATGACCCTCCTGAACCAGGTCGCCGAGCGGCAGGCCGTAATGGCGGAATTTGGAGGCCATGGAAATGACCAGCCGCATATGGGCGACGGTGATGCTGTGCAGCGCGTTCTGGTCGTTGTCCTCTTTCCAGAGCAATGCAAGCCGATGCTCTTCGTCACGCTCGAGGTAGGGAGCCTTCATTGCCGCGCGGACCATGATCCGTCCTGCCGTGTCTTCCATCATGAGGCGCTCCCTGGGTGGTGCGGATGACTTTGCAAACTTGGCTGGCGCCCGGGTTGAAATGGCGGCGTCGTGCCCTACAACAGCCAGAACTGCCATGCGCGGGAAAGGTTCCGCGGCGGTGGCGGCGGGATTGTGTTGCCTGAAGGATTCCCAGGACGGTTCGTGATGGCTGCGATGACGAGCAGAAAGTGCCATTTGGAGAATTAGGTTTCATAAACCGGTTATTTTTGAAATTCTGTTCCTTATTTTTTCGGCTTGCATCTGTCAGTTTCCAGCGCTCACAAATATGCCGGCCAGCCGGCCAAGGACGGGATCACAGAAAAATGAAATGGCTCAAGTCGCTCATCATCGCCGGAACGCTGCAGGCCCTGGCTGTCACTGCAGGCCATGCCGGCGCCAATCTCGACCAGATCAAGCACGCCGGTGTCATCAAGGTCGGCACGGAAGGCACCTATGCGCCGTTCACCTACCATGACACGTCCGGTGCACTGGTCGGCTTCGACGTCGAAATCGCCAAGGCGATCGCCGACAAGCTTGGCGTCAAGGCCGAGTTCCTCGAAGGCAAGTGGGATGGACTGATCGCCGGCCTCGACGCCAATCGCTACGATGCCGTTATCAATCAGGTCGGCATCACCGACGCCCGCAAGGCAAAGTACGACTTCTCCGATCCCTACATCGCCTCTAAGGCGGTGCTGATCGTGCGCGGCGACAACACCGACATCAAGAGCTTCGCCGATCTCAAGGGCAAGAAGTCGGCGCAGTCGCTGACCTCGAATTTCGGCAAGCTGGCCGAAACGAACGGCGCCGAACTGGTCGGCACCGATGGCTTCGACCAGTCGATCCAGCTGCTTCTGACCGGCCGCGCCGACGCCACGATCAATGACAGTCTGTCGTTCCTCGACTTCAAGAAGCACAAGCCCGACGCCAATGTAAGGATCGCCGCGCAAGAGGAAAACGCCGACTATTCCGGCGTCATCGTGCGCAAGGGCGACCCGGAGCTGGTCGCCGCTATCAACAAGGCGCTGGCCGATATCAAGGCCGACGGCACCTACAAGAAGATCTCCGACACCTATTTCGGCCAGGACGTTTCGAAGTAATCCGGGAGGCGGGCCGGTCCGCCGCCCATGAGACTATCGAGCGGCGAGCCGTCTTTGACGGCCCGCCGCTTTTGTCGTGATATGGCCGACGCATTCTTGCTTTGACCAAGCTGCTTCGACCAATCTGGAGGGTCTTACGTGCCGCACTGGCTGCAACTGATGCTGGAGTCGCTGCCTTCGCTCCTGTGGGCGGCGCTGATCTTCACCGTGCCGCTGACGCTATTGTCCTTTGCTCTCGGCTTGACGGTCGGCCTGGGTGCTGCACTCGCCCGGCTGTTCGGCCCCAAGCCGCTGGTCGCGCTGGTGCGCTTCTATGTCTGGATCTTCCGCGGTACGCCGCTCCTGGTGCAGCTGTTCCTCATCTTCTACGGCCTGCCGTCGGTCGGGATCCTGCTCGACGCCTTCACGGCGGCGCTGATCGGCTTTACCTTGAACATCGGCGCCTACACGTCGGAAATCATCCGCGCGGCCATAGGCTCGGTGCCGAAAGGCCAGTGGGAAGCCGCCTATTCGATCGGCATGACCTGGGGCCAGGCGATGCGGCGCACCATTCTGCCGCAAGCCGGCCGGGTCGCGGTGCCGCCGCTCTCCAACACCTTCATCTCGCTGGTCAAGGACACGTCGCTGGCCGCCGCCATCACCGTGCCGGAGATGTTCCAGGCGGCGCAGCGCATCGTCGCCACCACCTATGAGCCGCTGATCCTCTATGTCGAGGCGGCGATCCTTTATCTGGCGCTGAGTTCGGTGCTGTCGGCCTTGCAGACGCGGCTGGAGATCCGGCTCAACCGCTATGGCGGCTTCCTGGAGGCACGCTCATGATCGGCCTCAGCAACATCGAAAAGCGCTTCGGCGACAATCTCGTGTTGAAGGGCGTGACGGTCACCATTGCCGAAGGCAGCGTCACGGCGCTGGTCGGACCTTCGGGCGGGGGGAAGAGCACCCTGCTGCGCTGCATCAACCTCCTGGAAATCCCGACCTCGGGCACGGTGCGGATCGGCGACGAGACGCTCGAATTCCACCTCGGCGGCAGGGTTCCGGCCAGGGATATCCAGCGCCTGCGGCTGCAGACCGGCATGGTGTTTCAGAATTTTCAACTGTTTCCGCATCGCACCGCGATCGAGAATGTCATGGAAGGGCTGGTGACGGTGCTGAGATGGCCGCCTGAGAGGGCACGCGAGCGGGCGCTGGCTTTGCTGGAGAAGGTGGGGATGGCGCACAAGGCCGACGCTTGGCCAGCGACCTTGTCGGGCGGCCAGCAGCAGCGCGTGGCGATCGCCCGCGCGTTGGCGCCGTCACCGAAAGTGCTGCTCTGCGACGAGCCGACTTCGGCGCTCGACCCGGAGCTGGCGCAAGAGGTGGTCGACGTGCTCGGCAAGCTCGCCAGCGAAGGCACGACCATGGTGATGGCGACGCATGATCTGCGCCTCGCCTCCAAGATCGCCCAGGAAGTGGTGTTCCTCGATGCCGGTCTCGTCGTCGAGAAGGGACCGGCCGCGGTGCTGTTCAACAATCCGGAGCAGCAACGGACCAAGCGCTTCATTGCGACGCTGAAGCAGGAGGCTGAGAAGGAAGGCGGCGGCGCGTAAGCGCGCGGCCCAGAGTGTGTTGAATTCGGGTGATGGCCCCAGCCGCGGCTTTTCATTTGCAGGTTCAGATATGATGGCTGACGAGCGCCACGCCAAGTCCGATGAGGATCGAACCGCATGTCTTGGGGATCACCCATCCGGCGCCGCCGCCAGTGAACCGGCCAACGGCGAGCGAGGCGATGCCGACCGCCGCCAGGTCGGCCATCGAGAAGATGAGATTGACGACGATGCCGAGGATGAGGAATTGCAACCCTACGGCAATGGCGGCTGACGGGTCCACGAACTGCGGCAGGAAGGTCAGGAAGAACAGTGCCGTCTTGGGATTGAGGATCTCGACGACCATGCTGTCGCGAAATGTGTTCGGCGCCGGCCTGGCACCGTCCTCGCCCATCCGGTTCCAGCCCAGGAACATGGCAAGGCCCAACGAAATAAGATATATGGCGCCCGCCAATCGGATCATCGAGAAAGCGACCGGCGCGTGTTCCATCAGTGCGGCGAGCCCGACCGCCGCGGCCAGGATGTGCACGTAACAGCCGAGATGAACACCCAGTGCCGCCATCAATCCCGCCTGACGGCCATGGGCCAGCGTTTGCGCGGTCATGTAGAGAATCGCCGGCCCTGGCATGCAGGCGAAGGCGAGCGTTGCGAGGGCGAACGGAATCCAAAGATCCAGCGACGGCATGACGGCTCCTCCCATGTGATCAAGCCGTGGGAGGAGTAGGCTGGGGGTCAGGCCGAAAACATACGGCAGATGCCGTATTTGGATCGTGATCGGGCTTGGCTAATCTGCCGATGGTTAAGGGGACGTTGCGGGGTTGCCCATCGTCGCGGCTGCGATGTCAGCCGGCGGGCAATCCCAGACGAACCGCGTAGGCGGTCAGTTCGGCGGTGTTGTGGAGATTGAGCTTGCCCATCAGGTTTTCGCGATGCTTGCGAGCGGTCGGCAGGCTGATCCCCAACCGTTCGGCGATGTCGCGCGTGATCATGCCTTGCGCCACCAGTTGAAGGATCTGCCGTTCGCGCCGCGTCAGCGGCACCGGGGAGAGGATTTCCTGTGCGGCTATCGGCTCGCTGCCCCTGCCCATATCGCTGACGGCGAAGCGAACGGTTTTCGCCAGATATGTGCCTCCGTTCTTGACCGCTTCGATGGCGGCGCCAAGTTCCTCGGGATCGCCGTCCTTGGTCAGGTAGGCGTTGGCCCCGGCACTGAGCGCGGCGCGCACCGTCCTCGGCTCGATATTGGCCGTCAGCACCACGATCCGCAGGCGTGGCGCCAAGGTCCTGATGGTGGCGATGAACTGCATCCCGGCGACACCTGGCATGCCGAGGTCGAGGATCAAAAGGTCGGCGCGCGTGCTTCGCAGCTGGCCAAGCAGCGCCTCGCCATCCGCAGCCTCGGCGACGACCGAGACATTGTCCATTGCCGAGATGAGCAGCTTCAGCCCCTCGCGCACGATGGCATGGTCGTCGGCGAGTATGGCGGTGAGCGGGCGATTCATCAGGGCACCATCCAGGACTGCAGCGGCGTATATGGATCGATCGCCAATCTATGCGAAACAGGTTGCCGGTAGATCAACGGTACCGGGGAAGACCGCCCGGAGAATACTTGGGGCAATTGGAGGGCTTCGATGCAGGAAGACAAGATACGCCAGGCCCTGATCGAACTCTTGTATCGCAATTCCTACGGCGTGGTCATCTCCAACATCGTGATCTCGATGGCGGCGGTCTATGTGCTGAGAACGGCCGTTTCCACCAATTGGCTGATCGGCTGGCTAGCGGCGCTGTATCTGCTGACGGCTATCCGGGTGCTGGCGTCGCGCCGTTTTTTCAGCCGCGCCCGGGATCGCCACTCGATCTTGCGCTGGGCATGGCTGGCTACGGCGTTTTCCTGCATGTCGGGCCTTCTGTGGGGTGTGCTTGGCTGGGTCGGCTTCATGCCCGAGGCGCCGATCGTGCTGTCCTTCACGGTCATTGTCCTAACTGGTCTCGTCTGCGGCACGGTGCCGTCTCTGTCGGCCTTTCCGCCGGCGCTGGTTGGTTCCATCCTGGCAACGGTGGTGCCGGTCGCCCTTCGCTGCCTGACCACCCAAAGCGATATTTCCGGCGCCTTCCTGTTCCTGCTCGCATCGCTGGTGGCGATCAATTTCTACTACTGCCGTATCACCTACCGCATGCTGCGCGAAACCGTCAGCCTGCGATTGGAGAACGAAACGCTGGTCGAGCATCTGCAAGAGGAACGCGACAGGGCGCAGACCGCCGACCGTGCCAAGACGCGTTTTCTGGCGGCGGCGAGTCACGATCTGCGCCAACCGATCCATGCCCTGAGCCTGCTGGTCTCGACGCTTGCCGTTTTGGGGCAGCGCGGCGACGTACCCTCCGGCGAGGCGCGCGAGCTGGCCAGCCGAGCGAAATCGGTTGTCAGCAACTTCAGTGGGCTGCTCAACGCTTTGCTCGATATCTCCCGGCTCGATGCGGGCATCGTCACGGTCGCGAGCGAGGCGGTGCCGCTGCGCGACCTCTTTGGTGATCTTCGCAATGAATTCGCCGCCGAGGCGAAACAGCGCGGACTTAGGTGGCGCGTGGTCGACAGCGGCCTCTACGTCGACAGCGACCCGATGATGCTGAAGCGCATTCTCAACAACCTGGTGTCGAATGCCTTTCGCTACACCAAGCAAGGTGGTGTCCTGCTGGGCTGTCGCCGGCGCGGCGCATGTGTGGAAATACAGGTCCTGGACAGCGGCCCCGGCATCCCCGCCGATCAGCAGGGGATGGTCTTCGAGGAGTTCGTGCAGTTGCAGAACCCGGCGCGGGACCGCACGCAAGGCCTGGGACTCGGGCTCGCCATCGTTCGCCGCACCGCCGAACTGTTGGGGCACCCCCTGAAATTGGCTTCGACATCCGGACGCGGTTCCCTGTTTTCCATCACCGTCGCGAAGGCCGGCGCGGTGCAAGCTCGCTTAGCGGTCGACACGACATCGCCGGTCAGCAGTGCCGCGGGCATCATCGTGGTCGAGGACGAGGGCGATGTTCTCGATGCCATGGTGCGCTTGCTCAGCCTGGAGGGACATCGTGTCTATCCCGGCCGCTCCGCCGGAGAGGCGCGGAAGGCCCATGCGGCGGCGCTGGCTGCCGGCGATGCGCCGGTCGACCTGATCATCGCAGACTACCGTCTCGAGAATGATACCACCGGCACCGACGCGATCCGTGCGCTTCACGCCCATATCGGCCGCGTTGTCCCGACCATCATCATCACCGGCGATACCTCGCCTTCGCGCCTCAAAAAGATCAGCGCCAGCGGCAGCCGCATCCTGCACAAGCCGATCGCCGACGAGGAATTGCGCGAAACCATTGCTGCGGTCTGCTTTGCTGGCAAGGCGACAAGTGGGGACACACGTTAACCGAAAACGCGCGCTGGACGGCCCGGAGCGCGCCAGCAAGCCGCGATGCAGCACGCCGGTGCGCAGTACATCATCAACATCGAAGCTGCCGCCCGAAAGCAAAAGAGGCCCCGGTCAAACCGGAGCCTCCAATCGTTTCAGGCAGGATCTCTCGAATCAAAGGCGAGAAGGATCAGGCAGCTTCTTCCTGCTCGGCCTCTTCGTTGTCGGCCTTGGCGCCACGCTTAGGGCCCTTGTTGAGGTTGACCTCGATCAAGCGCACGGCTTCGGTTTCCGACATGCGGTTGACGGCCGCGATCTCGCGGGCCATGCGATCGAGCGCCGCCTCATAGAGCTGGCGCTCGGAATAGGACTGCTCCGGCTGGTTGTCGGCACGGTAGAGGTCGCGCACGACTTCCGAGATCGAGATCAGGTCGCCCGAATTGATCTTCGCATCATATTCCTGGGCACGGCGCGACCACATGGTGCGCTTGACGCGGGCGCGGCCCTGCACGACCTTCAGCGCGCGCTCGACATAATCCTCTTCCGACAGCTTGCGCATGCCGATGGAGGTCGCCTTGGCGACCGGCACCTTCAGGCGCATCTTGTCCTTCGAAAAGTCGATGACGAACAGTTCCAGCTTGTGTCCAGCAACTTCCTGCTCGTCGATCGAGACGATCTGGCCGACGCCGTGCGCCGGGTAGACGATGTACTCGCCGGTCTTGAAACCGTGACGCGCAGCGGTGGACTTCTTCTGCGGGGTGATCGTTGCCATTACGCCCTGAACTCCTTGTTGTGGCACCGGCGTCCTGCCGGTCCGAACTCGCGCGATCGGGGAAGCCGATCGTTAGCCGCACAACAGATGAACCCATCGGAAAAGCCGGACCGGCAAACGCGACATTGCGACCGCCTGGCCCAGATCGCTCTGGTCCGAATGGGATTTTCACCTTTCAGTGATTTGGGGCGTCTGCGCCATAAATCGACGTTGTGTCACCGGCATGTTTCGCTGATGTAACACAAAAAGTCGGAAGAATCAAGGTTTTGCTGCACAAGCGAAGGCCACAGGCCAGCGCCGCCTGTCAAGCCGGTTAATGCGACGTGCCTCTTACCCAGCGTAATACCGGCCTTTGCGGCCGTGTTGTCAATCGCCTTCGCCGGGCTCTGCCGAGAAGTATTTCTCGAACTTGCCGGCCTCGCCGTCGAAGGATTTGGCGTCGGCCGGCGGTTCCTTCTTGGCGGTGATGTTGGGCCATTTGTCGGCGTATTCGGTGTTGACCTGCAGCCATTTGTCGAGGCCGGGTTCGGTGTCAGGCTTGATCGCGTCGGCCGGGCATTCCGGCTCGCAAACGCCGCAGTCGATGCACTCGTCGGGATGGATGACGAGCATGTTCTCGCCTTCGTAGAAACAGTCGACCGGACAGACTTCGATGCAGTCCATGTATTTGCATTTGATGCAATTGTCGGTCACGACATAGGTCATCGGTCGGCTCCGGGACGTCCCATTTTGTTGGGCTTTTTCCGTCAGGTAACGCCTTTGTCGACCGCTTGCAAGGGTAGCCATTGCGGACGGTGCCGGTGTTTCCGGAATGGAATTCCAGACTGAAGGCCCGGCGGAAGTCAGTCATGTCCCGCAGAGCGTCTGTTTGCCGGGCTCAGTTCTCGCCTCAGGCGTGCCGTTGTCCCAAAACCGCTGCGTGTTTTTGGACGCCAGGCATCAGTCTTCGCCGAGCAATCGGTCGGTCTGGCGACGTTCCTTCTTGGTCGGGCGGCCGCTGCCGGCCTCGCGCAGCCCCGGAATTGCATCGGGAGGGGCTTCGCCCTTCGGTGCGGGCGGTGGCGACATGTCCTCGTAAAGCGTACGGGCCTCCTCGGCCGGGCCGCGCCGCGTACCGGCGCCGAGCACCTTCCAGATGAAGATGCGGCGCTCGAGCGTGATGGTCAGGACGTCGCCTGGCTTGACCTGATCGGAGGCCTGCGCTGCTTTGTCGCGATTGATGCGAACGCGGCCGGCGACGACCAGTTTTGCCGCCAGCGAGCGCGATTTCACGGCGCGTGAGAAGAACAGCCATTTGTCGATGCGCTGGCGGCCTTCGGCAACCATCGAAGCGAGCCGGGTTCTACTTCTTCAACTGGTCGCGCAATGCGGCGAGCTTGGCGAAGGGCGAATCCGGGTCGAAGCGCACCGGGCGCTCCTCGCGCGGCTTGGGCTGGAAGGCAGGCTTGCCGCCCCCAGGGCTTCGATCGGGACCACCTTTGGCATCCGGCCTGCCACCCTTCCAGTCGGGACGGCCCTCACGGCGGTCGGGACGCTCGCCTTGCGGCCTGCCGTCACGCCGCTGTTCGCCTTCGGCCTGCGGCTTGGGTTTGAATTTCGAGCGGTCGAAGCGCGGCTTGCCGGCTCCATCGCGCCGGCCTTCATGGGCAGGCCGTTCTCCGGGTGCAGCTACGGCCGGTGCGCCGGCGGTATCCACGGGTGCATCGCTTCGACCGCGCGCTTGTCCGTTGCGTGGGCGATTGTTCCTTCGGTTGTCGTCGCGGTTGCGCGGACGCTGTTCGAACCGGCCCTGACGCCACAACAGGATGGGTTTTGGCGCTTCGGCTTCCGGAGCGGGTTCGCCGGCGGCTGCTTCATTCACCGCCACAGGTTCGTCCGGCGCGGCGTCCGTTGCCGGCGCGGCATTTGACACCAACTCGGCCGTTGCGGCTTCTTCTGCCGCTGCAACTTCGATCTCGGCAGTCTCAGTCTCTGCCTGCGGTTCAATCGGCGCCGGTTCGGCGACGTCGGGCGCAGCCTCGGCTACAGGCGCTTCGTCTTGCACGGTTTCGACAGGAGCGTCCGCCTGTTCTTCCACGGCAGGCGCAGCAGGTTCAGCCGCGGCGTCGGGGGTGATTTCGGCGGGAATTTCGGCCGCGGTTTCCGAAACGGCCACTGCGTCCGATGCCGGCTCCGACCCTTCGACGGCTGCCTCTGCTGCGGCATCCGTTGCCGCGGCTTCCGCCGCTTCGGCCTGCTCGGCTCGTGCAGCTTCTTCCGTCGCAAGCTTCGCCACCGCCGCTTCGCGCGCGGCATTGTCCTGTGCTTCGAGCCGCGCCTTGACCTCGACGGCCGGCTTCGGCTCGGCACGATAGCCGAGACCCTTGAGGATTTCTTCCATGTCGTCGGCGGTGGCGCCGAGGATCGACATCATCGGCGGCGTCACCATGAAGGACTGGCCGTCATAGGCGCCGTCCGGGCGCTGACCGAGGCCGGGCTTCCAGTTGGTCGCCGGACGGATCAGATCCGCCAGCCGTTCCAGTATGTCGATGCGCACGGCGCGACGGCCGAGATTGCGGTAGCCGGCAAGCTTGTAGAACGTCTTGTCGAAAGCAGGGTCGATCACCACCGAGGTGCGACCCGAGGCGAGCGCATGGACCACGTCGCCAAAGCCCGGCTTGTCCTTGCCGTCGTTCTTCAGCGCCCACAGCAATGTCACCAGCCCGGCAGGCGCCGGCTTGATCAGCGCCGGCACGAAGACATGGTAGGCGCCGAAGCGCACGCCAAGCCGGCGAAGGGCGGCGCGGCCTTCCTGGTCGAGCGACTTCATCTCCTCGGCGATGTCGCGGCGGTTGATGAGGCCGAAATTCTCGACCAGCTGGAAGGCGATGCCGCGGCCGATGCCGGAAATCTGGTCGGCGTTCCTGAGATCGACCAGCGGCTTCAGCAGCGACTCGATCTGGAAATTGACGAATCGCTCTGCACGCGCGGCGACCTTGTCGCGCGCCGGGCCGGTCAGCTGTTCGTCGGCCAGCAGCACCAGCCGCGGCTTCAGCGCGTCTTCGCCTGATACCAGCGTGCCGATCGGCGCGCCGATCCAGCGCAGCGTGCCGTCCGAGCCAAGCGCGATGTCGCCATTGGCCGAGGCGCCAAAGCGTTCGGCGCGAGCCTCGAACTCGGCGGCCAGCGCCTTCTGGGCGGCGGTGCGCACCGCCTTGGCGTCTTCACCGCCGGCGGTCTGGTCCGCGGTGAAGCGGAACCCTTGCAGCTCGCCGACATGATGGCCTTCGACAAGGACGGTTCCGGTAGGACTAATTTCGGCTTCAGGCATGGTATTTTCTCTAAGGCGCCGCATGAGGACGGAAGTCCTGCGGTCTACGAAGCGTTTCGTCAACCGCTCATGCAGCGCATCCGACAATCTGTCTTCGATTTCGCGCGTCTTTTCCTGCCAGTGTGCCTGATCGGCCAGCCAGCCGGGCCGGTTCGACACGAATGTCCAGGTGCGGATCTGGGCAATGCGATGCGACAGCGTGTCGATGTCGCCCTCGGTGGTGTCGGCGCGGCGCACCTGCTCAGCCATGTAATTCTCGTCGACATGGCCGTGGCGTGCCAGGTCCGTGTAAATGGAAGCGATAAGGTCGGCATGCTGCGCCGGCGCGATCCTGCGGTAGTCGGGCAGCGCGCAGGCTTCCCACAGCAGCGCCACGCGCTTGGCATTGGTGGTGAGTGCGCGAATGTCCTCGTCGCGCGACAGATGCTCGAGCGCCTGTGCATCGACGGCAGGCAATGCCCGCGTCAGTCCCTCGACGGGGGCGTTGGTCTCGATCGAGCGCTTCAGCGCGTCGAGGCTGGCGAAGTCGAAATGCGCGGTGCGCCACTGCAGCACCTTCACCGGATCGAAATCATGGCCTTCGATCTTCTTGATCAGCTCTTCGTCCAGCGGGTCGACCTGGCCAGTGACGCCGAAGGTGCCGTCGCGCAGATGCCGGCCGGCGCGGCCGGCGATCTGGCCGAGCTCGGCCGCGGTCAGGTTGCGATACTGGAAGCCGTCGAACTTGCGGTTCTGGGCGAAGGCGACGTGGTCGAGATCGAGGTTGAGACCCATGCCGATGGCATCGGTGGCGATGAGGTAGTCGACATCGCCGGACTGGAACAGCGCCACCTGGGCGTTGCGGGTGCGCGGCGAGAGCGCGCCGAGCACGACAGCGGCACCACCCTGCTGGCGGCGGATCAGCTCGGCGATTGCGTAGACCTCGTCGGCCGAGAAGGCGACGATCGCCGTGCGCCGCGGCAGGCGGGTCAGCTTCTTGGAGCCGGCATAGGCAAGATGCGACAGCCTCGGCCGCGTCACCACCGAGACACCCCTCAGCAGGCGCTGCAGAATGCCATGCATGGTGGCTGCACCGAGCAGCAGCGTTTCCTGGCGGCCGCGCAGATGCAGGATGCGGTCGGTGAAGATGTGGCCACGCTCGAGGTCGCCGGCGAGCTGCACTTCGTCGATGGCGACGAAGGCGGCGTCGGTCTCGCGCGGCATGGCCTCGACAGTGCAGACCGAATATCTGGCGCCCGGCGGCTGGATCTTTTCCTCGCCGGTGATCAGCGCCACTTTGTGGGCGCCGACCTTTTCGCAGACACGGGCGTAGACCTCGCGCGCCAGCAGCCTGAGCGGCAGGCCGATGATACCACTCTCATGCGCCACCATGCGCTCGATTGCGAGATGGGTCTTGCCGGTGTTGGTCGGCCCGAGCACGGCGGTCACGTCGCGGCCCGACAGGATCAGCGGCTCGGTGTGTTTGGGCTGGATGTTCATCAACCTAGAATAAGGCTTCTGGGACCTGGAAATAAGGCTTCTTGGCCTCTGGTTGTCGGGAGCGTGCCTCAAATGGCGCGTATGACAGGCGACACATAGGGATTTCGGGCGCGAAGCGAAAGCGGAATGTTCCGTCGGCGGCGAGAAGGTGGTTTTGTCAAGCTTTCAATCGGCTGCGGATTAACGGATAGAACGAGTCTGGAACGAATCGGCGACGAATCAGTGACTCCTGCAGATTCAGCTTTTGTTCACGGCTACATGTGGATTTCGCGACCGCGAGTCGCACCACATGCTGAATCGCTGAACTGGCCCGTTTCATGCTAAGAGGGCGTTGCCGTTAACCTTTGCCTGGAAACAATCACGGTGGCTTGGCGCGCCTCGACCAACATTATGAAATTGTTGATCTTTCTTAACCTGCGTTAAGCAGTTGGGCAGGCGATTTCCGGCTGTCGTCGTTAACGTTCAGCTCATAGCCGGAACGAATCGGCGACGAATCGGCGATGGCGTAATTTTCCCGATTTGTTCACCTCAATATCTTGTGTTGTGAACAGTTTATCCACCGAGAATCCACAGGTTGCCAGGGAGCTTTTGCACAGGGCTGCTGCCGGCTGTTAACCTTCGCGTGCCGAATTGGGTCAGCTACGGTCGCGAGCACGTCAAAGGGACCGTGCCGGAAACGGGCCGGTGTGCCGGCCCGTCGATCTCCTACATCGCCACGTCGTCAGGCGAAGTATTGGCCACCGTTGGCCGTGATGGTCGAGCCGGTGATGAAGCCGGCATCTTCGGATGCGAGGAAGACTACGCAGCGCGCGATCTCTTCCGGTTCGCCGAGGCGACCGACGGGGATTTGCGGGATGATGCGGTCGTTGAGCACCCTCTCGTCGATCGCCTTGACCATCTCGGTGGCGATGTAGCCAGGGCAGATGACGTTGACGGTGATGCCCGCGCGGGCTCCCTCTTGAGCGAGGGCTTTGCTGAAACCGATGTCGCCAGCCTTCGCGGCGGAATAGTTGACCTGGCCGGCCTGGCCTTTCTGGCCGTTGATCGACGAGATGGTGATGACGCGGCCGAACTTGCGGTCGCGCATGCCGCTCCACAGCGGATGCGTCATGTTGAAGACGCCGGACAGGTTGGTGTCGATGACCTCATTCCACTGCTCGCGCGTGATCTTGTGGAACATGGCGTCGCGGGTGATGCCGGCATTGTTGACCAGCACCGAGACCGGGCCGAGATCGGCCTCGACCTGCTTGATGCCGGCCGCGCAGGAATCATAGTCGGCGACCGACCATTTGTAGACCGGAATGCCGGTCTCGGCCTTGAATTTCGCCGCTGCGGCGTCATTGCCGGCGTAGTTCGCGGCAACCGAATAGCCGACGGTCTTCAATGCGATCGAGATCGCCGCCCCGATGCCGCGCGATCCGCCTGTGACGATTGCTACCTTGGTCATGCATTTCCCCTTTTTTTGATACCGCCCTGTTGTCGGGCTTGGCAGGCACTGGATACAGAACGGGCGGCTCGCGCCGCCCGGTTAGTGAGTTCTTCAGAGTGCTTCGATACACATGGCGACGCCCATGCCGCCGCCGATGCACAGGGTAGCGAGACCCTTCTTGGCGCCGCGCCGGCGCATCTCGAAGACCAGCGTGTTGAAGACACGGGCGCCGGAAGCACCGATCGGGTGGCCGATGGCGATGGCGCCGCCATTGACGTTGACGATCGAGGGGTCCCAGCCCATGTCCTTGTTGACGGCGCAGGCCTGCGCGGCAAAGGCCTCGTTGGCCTCGACCAGGTCGAGATCGCCGACCGACCAGCCGGCCTTTTCCAAGGCCTTGCGCGATGCTGGGATCGGGCCGGTGCCCATGATCTGCGGATCGACGCCGGCGGTTGCCCAGGACACGATGCGTGCCAGCGGGGTGATGCCGCGCCTCACCGCTTCCGCCTCGCTCATCAGCAGCGCGCCGGCGGCACCGTCATTGATGCCGGAGGCGTTGGCGGCGGTCACCGTGCCGTCCTTGTCAAAGGCCGGCTTCAGCTTGGTCATGGCGTCGAGCGTGGCGCCATGGCGGATGTATTCGTCCTGGTCGACAATGGTGTCGCCCTTCTTGCCCTTGAGTGTGACGGCGACGATCTCGTCCTTGAACTTGCCGGCCTTTTGCGCGGCCTCGGCCTTGTTCTGCGAAGCCAGCGCAAACTGATCCTGGTCTTCGCGGGTGATCTGGAACTGACGTGCCACGTTTTCGGCGGTGTTGCCCATGTGATAACCGTTGAAGGCATCCCACAGCCCGTCCTTGATCATGGTGTCGATCAACTTGAAGTCGCCCATCTTGACGCCGGCGCGCAGGTGCTGGGCATGGGTCGAAAGCGACATCGATTCCTGGCCGCCGGCGACGATGACCTTGGCATCGCCGGTGGCGATCTGCTGCATGCCGAGCGCAATGGCACGCAGGCCCGAGCCGCAAACCTGATTGAGGCCCCAGGCTGTGGTTTCCTTGGGCAAGCCAGCATTGATCGATGCCTGGCGGGCCGGGTTCTGGCCTTGCGCGGCGGTCAGCACCTGGCCGAGGATGACCTCGTCGACCTCGCCTGGTTCGACACCGGCACGCGACAGCAATTCCCTGATGACAACGGCACCGAGCTCATGCGCCGGGGTGGCGGCAAAGGCGCCGTTGAAGGAGCCGACCGGCGTGCGCGCCGCGCTGGCAATGACGATGGAAGCGGACATTTTCTTCTCCAGACTTCAAGGGTGTCGTTCTGTCGTTAGGGACTTTTCTTGCCCTTTCCCAACCCCAAGTCAAACCGGAAATAGGCAGGGCGCCCATGCGCCGCAAGCAGGTCGTGCCTTGCCATGGCGGCCATTCGTCCATTGCTGCGCAGCATATTTTGCCTGCTATGCAGCATTTAGTGATCCCGCACTGCACAAACTGCTTGGAATTGTGAAGCTTTTGCGCATATCCTCAAAAAAAAGGCACAATCGTTATCGGCGGCTTGCTCAGAGGCGCGCCGGTGTCCCCGGGAGGATGTAGATGGCCGCTAAAGACGATCCGATCATCATCAAGAAATACGCCAATCGCCGCCTCTACAACACCGGCACCAGCACCTATGTGACGCTCGAGGACCTCGCCGAGATGGTCAAGAAGGGCGAGGAGTTCACCGTCCAGGACGCCAAGACCGGCGACGACATCACGCATCCGGTGCTGACCCAGATCATCTTCGAACTGGAGAACAAGGACGGGCAAAACATGCTGCCGATCCCGTTCCTGCGCCAGCTCATCGCTTATTACGGCGACCAGATGCAGATGATCGTGCCGAGCTTCCTCGAACAGTCGATGCTCGCCTTTTCCAAGGAGCAGGAGCGCTTTCGCGAGCAGATGAAGGGGGCGATCGGCAAGTCGCCGCTCGACATGATGAAGATCACCACGCCGATCAAGGCGCTGGAGGAACAGACACGCCGCAACATGGAAATGTTCCAGAATGCGATGCGGCTGTTCACGCCGTTCCCGCCCGCCGGCACCGCGCCAGCCGCCGCGCCGTCGTCCGAGCCGGCCAGGAAGGAAACGTCAGAAAAACCCGACGATCTTCAGGAACTGAAGGACCAGATCGCGGCCATGCAGCGCAAGCTCGACACGATGTCGTGAGCTTATTGCTCTTGCGATCTTACACCAGCGCGCCTTCATAGCGGCCGCGCGGCCTGATGTTACTTCCGCTTGTTATCTGTTCGACCGTGTGCTCGGCCCAGCCGACGCTGCGTGCGAGCGCAAACAGGCGAAACGGTGCATCGCGCGGCAAGCCAAGGCTGCGCGTCAGCGCGGCCAGCCCGAAGTCGATGTTGGGAAGCGCGCCGGTCGTGGCAAGGGCAGCGTCGCGCAACGACGACAGTGTGCCGTCAACCTCGATCACCGACAGCAGCGCCGCCCCTCGGGGATCGCCGTCAGGATAGAGCTGATGACCGAACCCCGGCAGCGGCCGGTCATGGCTGAGCCAGCGCCGGATCGTCGCATCGGCGCCATGCCGCGCCGCATCCTCGGCCAGTTGCATCACCGCCTCGCCGGCGCCGCCATGGCGAGGACCTGACAGTGTCGCGAGCCCTGCCAGCAGGCAAGCGGCCAGCGGCGCGCCGGTCGAGGCTGCGACGCGCGCAGCGAAGGTCGACGCATTCAGTTCATGATCGGCAAGCAGGACAAGCGCGCGGCGGATCGCATCGGCGCCGCCGGCATCCACCGACCAGTCCTGCGCAAGCCGCTGATGGATGGGATCCGGTCCTGCCGGTGCGCCCAGCGCGCCGGCCAGCACGCCGACCGCGTGCGCGGCGTCGGCATGCAGCGAGGCGGCGCTGCGCCCAAGCGATGGGCGTCCCTGGCCGGCAAGCACGGCAAGTTGCGCAAAGGCCGTAGCCCGGCCAGCCTGATAGGGCGCATCCGGCGACGGTGCTTCGAAAGCCACCGGTTCCGGCAGAGCCCAGAGCACGGCGGCGGCTTCTTCCAGTGTGGCGTGCCCGGAGAGCACTGCGGCGTCCTGCCCGCGATAGATAAGCCGACCGTGCGAGACCGTCGAAATCGCCGTTGCGATCGAGGGCTCACCCCAGGCGATGGCGCTTTCGGCGATGACTGACGGGCTGCGGCCGCGCGCCCGGCGGGTCGCCAGTGCGGCGACATCGTCGGCGCGGTACTGGCTGCGGCGCGGATCGGCGCGGTCGGGCCGCATGCCGATGCGCCCACGGCTGACATAGGCGTACAGCGTCTGCGCCCGCACCTTGAGCCTCTCCAGCGCCTCTTCCCGGGACAACCATTCGGACATATCGAGCCCTGATGTTGATTCTATTGATCAAGATTGATGGAAACGTTGCCCATCTCTATCTCCGATCCGGAAATGCTTCAAGGAGACAAGGCTATGGCGAATGGGCTCGATGACGTGGTGGCGGCGGAAACAATACTGTCGGACGTGGATGGTCTTGGCGGCCGTCTGACGATCCGGGGTCATTCGCTGCCGGAGTTGGCCGGCCGGTGGAACTATGCCCAGGTGGTTGGGCTGCTGCTCGATGGCTTCTTCGACGACCTTCCCGATGATGCGCAACTGACGCGGGCGCTGGGCCAGGCGCGTGCGGACGTGTTCGAACGGCTCTTGCTCACGCTGCCCTTGTTGGCACCGCTCGATGTCTACAGCGCCATGCGCGCCGGCATGGCGCTGCTGCCGGACGGCGACACCTTGACCGATGCCTTGCTGCTGATCGCGGCGCCCGCCGTGCTGACGCCGGCGCTGCTGCGCCTGCAGCGCGGCGAGCAGCCGATCGCGCCGGACAGCCGCGCCGATCATGCCGCCGACATATTGAAGATGCTGAGCGGCAACGCCGCCTCCCCAGCACTGGCGAAGGCGCTCGACACCTATCTCGTGACCGTCTGCGACCATGGTCTCAATGCATCGACCTTTGCGACTCGCGTGGTGGCCTCGACGCAGGCCGGCCTGACATCCTCCGTGCTGGCCGGGCTCGGCGCACTCAAGGGGCCGCTGCATGGCGGCGCGCCCGGTCCGGTGATCGAGATGCTGGATGCGATCCAGGCGCATGGCGATGCCGCCGGCTGGCTGCGCGACGAGATCGCGCAGGGCAGGCGCATCATGGGCTTCGGGCACCGCATCTATCGCGTGCGCGATCCGCGCGCCGATGTGCTGAAGGCCGTCGTGCGGCAACTCGGCGGCGAGGGCGAAACCGGCCGCCGGCTGGCATTCGCGGAGACAGTGGAGCAAGCCGCACTCGACGTGCTGCGGATCGCCAAGCCGTCGCGCTCGCTGCAGACCAATGTCGAGTTCTACACCGCGCTGCTGCTGGAGGCGGCGGGCTTTCCGCCACAAGCTTTCAGCAATGTCTTTGCCACCGGGCGCGTCGCCGGCTGGATCGCGCATGCGCGCGAGCAGCAGACGATCGGGCGGCTGATCCGCCCGCAGTCGCGCTATGTCGGGCCTGCGCCGGAGCTGGCTGCCTGAGGCTTATCGGCGCCTGGCGAGCGACCGGCGATCCAAACGATATCCTCCTGGTGAGCGGCCGTGTGGCCGCTTATGACGAAAATTTCATCTCGCCCACAAATCTGGCCGCTGTTATTGCGTCGTATTGAGCATATATGCTGCACTGCAACATAGATGCATTCTTGCCGTAACCAGAGGATTCCGCCCTTGGCCGCCAGAAAAACCGCAGTCATCACCGGCTCCACATCGGGCATTGGCCTGGCCATCGCCCAGGCGCTGGCGGCCGAAGGCCGCAACGTCGTCGTCAACTCTTTCTCCGACACGACCGCCGACCACGCCATGGCCGACGCGATTGCCAAACAGTATGGAGTGAAGACCGCCTACATCAAGGCCGATATGTCGAAACCGGCGGAATGCCGGGCGCTTGTCGCCAAGGCGGCCGAAACATTCGGTTCGGTCGATATCCTGGTCAACAATGCCGGCATCCAGCATGTCGCGCCGATGGAAGAGTTCCCGATCGAGAAATGGGACGCCATCATCGCCATCAACCTGTCGTCGGCATTCCACACCATTGCAGCCGCCATTCCGCTGATGAAAAATGCCGGCGGCGGGCGGATCGTCAACATCGCCTCGGCACACGGCCTGGTCGCGTCGCCGTTCAAGTCGGCCTATGTCTCGGCCAAGCACGGCATCATGGGATTGACGAAGACCGTCGCGCTCGAACTGGCGCGCGAAAAAATCACCTGCAACGCCATCTGCCCGGGCTATGTGCTGACGCCGCTGGTCGAGGCGCAGATCCCCGATCAGATGAAGGCCCATCAGATGGACCGCGAGACCGTCATCCGTGAGGTCATGCTGGACAAGCAGCCGACCAAGGAATTCGTCACGGTGGAGCAGATCGCGGCAGCGGCGGTGTTCCTGTGCTCGGTCGCGGCAGCGCAGATCAACGGCACCCATCTCTCGGTAGATGGCGGCTGGACCGCCGCGTGAGGCGCGAAATCTTCTCATCTACCCAAAACGAACCAAGGACGACGCCATGACCAAAAACGGCAAGGCGGAGGAGACGAAGAAGATAAACGTCGCACTTCAGGGCGGCGGCTCGCACGGGGCCTTTTCCTGGGGTGTGCTCGACCGGCTGCTGGAGGACGGCAGGCTGGAGATATCAGCAGTGTCCGGCACCAGCGCCGGCGCCATGAACGCGGTGGCGCTGGCCGACGGATATGTGCGCGGCGGTGTCGAGGGAGCGCGGCAAAAACTTGAGGATTTCTGGCGCGCGGTGGCGGCCAAGGGCCGGTTCAGCCCAGTGCAGCGCATGCCGTGGGATGTCGCCTGGGGCAACTGGTCGATCGAGAATACGCCTGGCTATGTCTTCTTCGACACCATGTCGCGGGTGTTCTCGCCTTACGTCGCCAATCCGCTCGGCCTTAACCCGCTGCGCGACGTGGTGGAGCAGGAGATCGATTTCGACAATGTCCGCGCCTGCAAGTCGATGGAACTGTTCATCTCGGCGACCAATGTCGAGACCGGACAGTTGCGCGTTTTTTCCGACGGCGAGATCGACCTCGACGTGGTGATGGCTTCGGCCTGTCTGCCGCAATTGTTCCGCGCCGTCGAGATCAAGGGCGTGCCCTACTGGGACGGCGGCTATGGCGGCAACCCGGCGCTCTATCCGTTCTTCAAGACCGCGGCGACCGAGGATGTGCTCCTGGTGCAGATCAATCCGGTGGTGCGGGAGGGAACGCCAAGGAGCGCCAACGAGATCCAGAACCGCATCGACGAGATCACCTTCAACGCCGGGCTGCTGCGAGAATTCCGCTCGATCGCCTTCGTCAAGGAACTGATCGCCGCCGGCCGTCTGCCACATGGCGAATATCGCGACATCCGCATGCACCGCATCGATGCCGACGAGGCGTTCAAGGACCTGTCGGCGTCGTCGAAGGTCAATGCCGAATGGGCGTTCCTGACCTATCTCAGAGATCTCGGCCGCACAGCCGCCAGCGACTGGCTGGAAGAGAATTACGACGCCGTCGGCAAGCGACCGACGCTCGATCTCTCCGGTGAACTCGATGACGGCTTCAAGCCGGTGCGCGGTCCGGCACCCGGCCGGCGGGTCAAGGAATTCCTCGCTGTGCGCAAAAATCCGGAGGTGGTTCGCCGTCGGGCCTGAACTGAAACCCGATACAGCTGGTTTCATCGAGCTTTCAAGGTTAGGTCGATCACCCTGATCAGGGCAGCGGCCGCCTGCCGCTGTCCCTCCGGATCTCTGATCCGCGCCTTCATGCCTTCCAACCCGTCGAGCAGCATGTCGGCGAGCAGTTGTGTCGACAGGCCCCTGGCCGCCAAGTCGACGCCGTTCCTGGCTGCCTCGCCCTGGATCGCGGCGGCAATATGTTCGCCAAGCCCGCCGCGCCAGCAGCCGACCAGATCGCCAAGGCTCGATTTCATATCCAGCAGTTCGGCGCCGTGCGGCGAGGCAACAACGGCGCCCATCATCGAGATGAACGCCTCGTCGATGGCGCGGATCATGCGCTCGATGAAAGGGCCATCGCCGGATAGGGCAATCTTTGCCGCCTCGACCGAGCGCGACAGGATCATCATGGCGATGGCGCGGAAAATGTCGGTCTTGTTCTTGAACAAGAGATAGAGCGCCGGGCGCGACATGTCTGCGGCGCGGGCGATGTCGTCCATGGTGGTGCGGGTGAAGCCATAGGCCAAAAACACCTTCATCGCGCCATCCAGGATACGGACGCGTTTGGGATCTGTGGCGGCGATGTCTTCGATCTGGTTCATGGAGCAATTCTATCCTGCAAAATCCTATTTGACAAAATGACGAAATTTGTCAATCTGTATTGGGCGAAACGGTCGAGAGGACGCTTCGCCCTTGGCAGTGGACGACAACAAAGGGTATCCCCATGCGCCTTACCGTCGACGGTCAGTCTTTCGATATCGATGCCGATCCTGACATGCCGCTGCTGTGGGCGCTGCGCGATCTCATTGGCAAGACCGGGCCGAAATTCGGCTGCGGTATCGCCGCCTGCGGCGCCTGCACGGTGCATGTGGACGGTCAGCCGGTGCGTTCCTGCTCACTCCCGGTTGGGCAGGTCAGTGGCGCTGTCACGACCATTGAAGGCATCGGCACAGCAGGCAGACTGCATGCGGTGCAGCAGGTATGGCTGGAGGAACAGGTCGCGCAATGCGGCTACTGCCAGCCCGGCCAGATCATGAGCGCGGTGGCGCTGATCGACGAAGTCGCCAACCCAAGCGACGCCGATATCGACAACGCCATGGGCGGCAATCTCTGCCGCTGCGGCACCTATCCCAAAATCCGCTCGGCCATCAAGAAGGCCGCGGCGCTCAAGACGGCGGGGCTCTGACCATGGCCAGTGTCGGAAAGATCGCCCGCCGCACGTTTCTGATCGGCGCTGCCGCCGTCGCGGGCGGCGTTGCCGTCGGCTACTACTATTATCGCAAGCCTTTTCCGAACCCGCTCGAGGCCGAGCTCGGCAAGGGCGAGGCGACCTTCAACCCCTATGTGAAGATCGGCGCCGACAACACCATCACCATCGTCGCGCCGCGGGCCGAGATGGGGCAAGGCATTTCGACGACGCTCGCCGTCATGGTCGCCGAAGAACTCAATGTGAGCCTCGACCGGGTCAAGGTCGAGCACGGCCCCGCCTCCCATGCCTATTACAACGCCGCGATCCTCGAAGAGGGCGGTCCGTTCGCCTTCTTCGACGAGAGCATGACCGCGCAGGCGGTGCGCTCGGGTCTCGGTGTGGTCGGCAAGTTCCTTGCCCTGCAGGGCACCGGTGGTTCGGCTTCGACACGCGACGGTTTTGACAAGATGCGGCAAGCGGGTGCAGTCGCCCGGCAGATGCTGATCGCGGCTGCGGCGCAAAAACTCGGTGTCGCCGCCGCCGATCTGGAAACGGCCGACGGTTCGATCCTGCACAAAGCGTCCGGCAAGTCGCTGACCTATGGCGCGGTCGCAGCGGCCGCCGCCGCGATGGCGCCGCCGGCCGAAGTCAGGCTCAAGGACCGGGCCGACTGGAAACTGCTGGGAAAGCCGCAAAAGCGCATCGACATGCTGGCCAAGGTGACCGGGGCGCCGATCTTCGGCATCGATGTCAGGCTGCCGGACATGGTCTACGGCACGGTCAAGATGAGCCCGCGCTTCTGGTCGGCGCCGATCAAGGCGGACCTCTCGAAAGCCGAGAAAATGCCCGGTGTGATCAAGATCGTGCCGCTGGAGACGAATTACGGCCATGGCTTCGGCATCATCGCCGACAACACATGGGCGGCATTCAAGGCGGCCGAGGCGATCGATGCCCAGTGGTCCGATCCCGAATACCCGCTCAGCAGCGCCGCTATTTCAGATGTCCTGAAGCAGGCGCTCGGCACCAAGGGGTCGGTGATGCGCGACAATGGCGACGTCGACACCGCCTTTGCCGACGCGCCGCGTGAAAGGATCGTCGAGGCCGACTATGCGGTGCCCTATCTGGCGCATGCGACGATGGAGCCGATGAACGCCACGGCGCATCTCAGGGACGGCGCGCTCGACATCTGGTGCGGCAACCAGGCGCCGACCCTGGTGCGGCAGCTTTGCGCCAACGCGGTCGGCATCGAGCAGGACAAGATCACTGTGCACACCACCTTCATGGGCGGCGGTTTCGGCCGGCGCGTCGAGGTTGACTACGCGCTGTGCGCCGCGCTGATGGCGAAGGAGACGGGCGGGCGCCCGATCAAGGTGACCTGGACGCGTGAAGAAGACATGCGCCACGACGCCTACCGGCCGGCCGCTATCGGCAAGTTCCAGGCGCGGCTCGGCGACGATGGCATGCCGGTCGCCGTCGACATGAGGATGGCCTCGCCATCGGTGATTGCCGGCATGCTGCGCCGGCTGTTTCCTTCGATATCGCCGCTCGGTCCCGACAAGAGCATCGTCGACGGTGCCTATGACCAGCCCTACACCATTCCGAACTACCGGGTCAGCGGTATCGCGGCGCCGGTCTCCATCCCTGTCGGCTCCTGGCGCTCGGTCGGCAGTTCGGTCAACGGCTTCTTCCATGAGGGTTTCATGGACGAGATCGCCATTGCCGGAAAAATCGATCCGGTCGAGATGCGCAAGAGACTGATGGCCGCTTATCCCTCGGCGGTGAAGGTGGTGGAGAAAGTCGCCGCGATGGCGAAATGGGGCGAGGCGCTGCCCGCCGGCAAGGCCAGGGGTATCGCCTTCACGCTGTCCTTCGGCAGTTGGGTCGGCGAGATCGTCCAGGTGGCGGACACGCCGGCCGGCATCCGCATCGAGAAGGTGTGGATCGCCGCCGATGTCGGCACCGCGCTCGATCCCGGCATCATCGAGGCGCAGCTGATTTCGGCCGCCATCTACGGACTCTCCGCAGCTATGGGTCAGGAAATCACCTTCGCCGACGGCATGGTCGAACAGTCGAACTTCCACGATTTCGACGCCATGCGGATCTTCCAGTGCCCGGTCTTCGAAGTCGCCATCCTGGAAAACTTCCACAAGATGGGCGGCGTCGGCGAGGTCGGCACACCGCCGGCGGCTCCGGCGCTCGCCAACGCCATCTTCGCGCTCACCGGAAAGCGCGTCCGCACGCTGCCGCTGTCGAAAACGGTGGCCTTCGCATGAAGAAGCTCCTCATCATGCTGACGCCTGCTGCCATGCTCGTGCTCGCAGCGCCGTTTGCGATCGCGCAAGAGAGCCAGATGCCGGCGCCGGCGACCGTCGACGCGGCGAAAGGCCTGTCCGAATGGGACAAGGTCTATGCGGTGTTCTCGCATCCGCGCTGCGCCGACTGTCATGTCGCGGACGAGCGGCCGCGCTGGTCGGGTGCGCATTACGGCGGTACGCGCGTTCACGCCTTCAATGTCCAGCGGGGTGCTGACGGGTCGGGCTTCGGCAATCCGGGCCTGCGCTGCACGACTTGCCATTTCGCCAGCAATTCCAAGGCATTGCACGGTCCGCCCGGGGCCGAGAACTGGCATCTGGCGCCAGCCGAGATGGCCTGGTTCGGCAAATCCTCGGCCGAAATCTGCGCCCAGATCAAGGATCCCCTGCGCAACGGCAACCGTAGCTTGAAGGATATCGCGCTGCATGTTCGCGACGACAGATTGGTCGCCTGGGGCTGGGCGCCAGGATCGGGTCGTGAACCAGCCCCGGGCTCCGCCGAAGCAACCTATCAAGCGATCGAAAACTGGGCAGCGGCCGGCGCATCTTGTCCGCCGGCGCAATGATCTTGCAACTTTCAGACTATATTGCGGTGCAACTTTGATGTAGAAGCGCGCTTCGCCGATCACGGCAAATTGAACACGGCTCGGCGCGCACCCATATCGGCGACGCGCCCGCGTTATGAGGACGCTGGCCGAACCCGCAGTGGAAAAAACGACGATGAGAATCAGGTTTCACAAGCTTGCAGCCGTTGTTGTGCTCATTGGTTTCGCGGCGTGGATGGCGACAGGCGAGTTTTCGTCGGTCGGCAGCGTAGCCGCCAACAAAGCCAAGGCAGCCGAAGCCGAACAGGCCAAGGCGCCGGACGCAAGCAAGCCGAAGACGGCGGAAGCCGAGCCTAAGGCACCGCTGCGCACCGTCGCGGTGGTGACGCCGCCACGCAAGACCTATGCACGCGCCATCCGCATTTCCGGGCTGACCGAAGCCGACAAGCGGGCGGTGCTGGCGACGCGCGTCGCCGGTGTCATCGACAAGCTACCTGTCAAGCAAGGCGATCACGTCAAGACGGGGGATCTGGTGCTGATGCTTGCGGCGGAAGAAAAGATCTCGATGGTCGACAACGCCAAGCAGTTGGTGGTGCAGCGCCAGGCCGAGCTGGACGCAGCCTTGCGGCTGATGAAGACCGGCAATCTGCCGAAGCTGCAGCTCGACACCGCGCGCTCGAACCTGACCTCGGCGCAGTCGCTGCTGGAAACGGCACAGGCCGAACTCGACCGCAACGAGGTGAAGGCGCCTTTCGACGGCGTTATCGACCGGGTGCCGGTGGAACTTGGCAGTTCCGTCATGCAAGGCGGCGAGGTGGCAACCATCCTCAAGCTCGATCCGGTGATTGCCCGTGGCGAAGTCAGCGAGCGCGATCTCGGCTATCTCAAGCTCGGCGACAAGGCCACCATACGGCTGGTCAGCGGCCAGACGGTCGAAGGCACCGTGCGCTACATCAGCCGCGACGCCTCGTCGGCGACCCGCACCTTCCGCGTCGAGGTTGCCGTCCCCAATGCCGACGGCTCCGTGCCGGCCGGCATGACGGCGGAAATCGCGCTCAACGCACAGCCGACCGACGCGGTGCTGCTGCCGCGCTCGGTTGTGACGCTCGGCGACAAGGGCGACCTCGGCATCCGTGCCGTCGGCAAGGACAACAAGGTGGCGTTCTTCCCGATCGACCTCGTTGACGACACGCCGACCGGCCTCGTCCTCGGCGGCATACCGGCCGACGCCCGCATCATCGTCGCCGGCCAGGAACTGGTGAAGGAAGGCGATCTGGTCAATCCGGTCGAGGCCGACCAGGCGATCATCAAGAAGCTGCTCGGCGAGGCGACGACCGGCACCCAGTAGCGTAGCACAAGTCGCGACGGACTAGCCCTGGGCGGGGACAATCGGCTGCGACGCAGCTCGTGGAAATTCAAGAACAGGCGTTAGCCATGGATATCGTCAGACTCGCAATCAACAATGCCCGCCTGACCATTTCGGTCCTCGTCTTCCTTCTGCTGGCGGGCTGGGTCGCCTATCAGGCGACGCCAAAGGAAGCGGAGCCCGACGTTCCGATTCCGATGATGTATGTCAGCCTGATCTATCAGGGCATTTCGCCCGAGGATTCGGAGCGGCTTCTGCTGCGGCCGATGGAAAGCAAGCTGAAAAGCCTGAAGGGCCTCAAGGAGATGCGTTCGGCCGCCTTCCAGGGCGGCGGCTACGTGCTGGTCGAATTCCAGCCGCAGACCAATCTGGCCACCGCGCTGCAGGACACGCGCAGCAAGGTGCAGGACGCCAAGGCCGACCTGCCGCAGGCGGCGGAAGAACCCGTCGTTACCGAAGTCAACATTTCCGAATTTCCCGTGCTCGTCGTCACGCTCTCGGGAAATCTGCCCGAACGCGTGCTGACCGCCGCCGCGCGCGAACTACGCGACCGTATCGAGGAGGTTCCCGGTGTTCTCGAAGGCTCGCTGCAGGGTGCGCGCGACGATCTCGTCGAGGTCGTCATCGATCCGATGAAGCTGTCTTCCTATGGATTGCAGCTCGATCAGTTGATCGGTGCGGTCGGCAACTCCAACAGCCTGGTCGCCGCCGGCAATATCGAAGGCTCGGAGGGCAAATACGCCGTCAAGGTGCCGTCGCTGATCGAAACGCCGGAGGATGTCGCCGCACTGCCTGTGGTCGCCGGCCCCAATGCCGTGGTGCAGGCCAAGGACATCGCGACGATCCGTTCGACCTTCAAGGATGCCGAGACGGTGACCCGTCTCAACGGCAAGCCGGCCATCGCCATCGAAGTCAAGAAGCGCATCGGCTCCAACCTGATCGACACCATCGCCAAGGTGCGAACGGTGTCCGACGAGTTCGTCAAGTCGATGCCCGAGGGCATGAACGTCACCTACACGCAGGACAAGTCGGTCTTCGTCAACCAGCTGCTCGGCGACCTGCAGAACCATGTGATGATCGCCGTCATCCTGGTGTTCATCGTCATCCTCTACGCGCTGTCCGGCCGCGCCTCGCTGCTCATCGGGCTTGCGATTCCGTCGTCGTTCCTGATCGGCATCCTGCTGCTGGCGATGATGGGCTACACGATCAACATGATCGTGCTGTTCAGCCTGATCCTGGCCGTCGGCATGCTGGTCGACGACGCCATCATCGTCACCGAGTTCGCCGAACGGCGGATGAGCGAAGGCATGCCGAAGGAGGAAGCCTTCGCGCTCGCAGCCAAGCGCATGGCCGGTCCGGTCATCGCCGCGACGATGACGCGCATCGCCGCCTTCTCACCGCTGCTGTTCTGGCCGGGCATCATCGGCGACTTCATGAAGTACATGCCGATCACGCTGATCGTCACGCTATCGGCCTCGATGCTCTATGCGCTTGTCTTCGCGCCGACGCTGGGTGCGATCTTCGCCAAGGCGCCGCCGCATCATGAGGATGACAATCGCGACGGCTGGTACATGGCGATCGTCAAGCAGGCGGTGCGCTTCCCCATCACCGTGCTGGTGCTGACCGTCGCGCTCTTGTTCGGCGTCGGCTTTGCCTATTCGAAATACGGCGCCGGCGTCGAGTTCTTCCCGAATGTCGAACCGGATTACGGCCTGCTCTACGTGCATGCGCGCGGCAATCTTTCGCTGGCCGAAATGGATACCGCGACCAAGATCGCGGAAGACAGGCTGCTCGGCTGGCCGGGCGTGAAGTCGGTCTACACCCGCGTCGGCAAGACGCAAGGCGGCGGCCAGGATATCCCCGAAGACGTCGTCGGCGTCATCCAGTACGAATTCATCGACTGGCGCGAGCGCAAGGCGGCGAACCACATCCTGGACGATCTGCGCGGCGTCATGGCCGGCATTCCCGGCGTCGATGTCGAGGTGCGCGTGCCGGAAGCCGGTCCGCCGACCGGCAAGCCGATCCAGATCAGGCTTTCGGCCGTCGACCCCAAGGGGCTCGACGACAAGGCCCGTGAGGTTGCGGCGCGCATCGGCAAGGTGCCCGGCGTCATTGATATTTCCGACGGCCTGCCGCCGCCCGGTGTCGACTGGGCGCTCGAGGTCGACCGTGCCAAGGCGGCGCAGTACGGCATCAGCCCAACCTCGGTCGGGACGGTGGTGCAACTGGTGACCAACGGGCTGAAGCTCTCGGAATACCGGCCTGCCGGAGCCGACGACGCGGTCGACATAAGGCTGCGGCTGCCCGAAGACCGGCGCACGCTGTCGACGCTCGACGAACTCAGGGTGCAGACCTCACAAGGCTCGGTGCCGATCTCGAACTTCGTCGTGCGCAAGCCCGAGCCGACGGTCGGCATCCTCAACCGCATCGACGGCGCGCGTACGGTGGTCGTCCAGGCCAACGTCGCCGCCGGCGCTCAGGTCGCGGCTGTGCAGGAGCAGGTCACCAAAGCCGTCTCCGACATGGATCTCGGCAGCGGCATCCGCTGGAAGCTGGCCGGCTCGAACGAGGACAGCGCCGAAGCCAGCGCCTTTCTTAGCAAGGCCTTCGGGGCGGCGATCTTCCTGATCTTCCTGGTGCTCTTGGCGCAGTTCAACAAGTTCACCAGCGTCTGGCTGGTGCTGTCCTGCGTGGTCATGGCGACGATCGGCGTGTTCCTCGGCCTGCTGATAACAGGCGAGACGTTCGGCATCGTCATGTCGGGCATCGGCGTCATCGCTCTGGCCGGCGTGGTGGTGAACAACAACATCGTGCTGATCGACACCTATGACCGGCTGCGTGAAGAAGGCTGGGACAAGGTCGAGGCGGTGCTGCAGACTTGCCGCGAGCGCGCCCGTCCGGTGGTGCTGACGGCTGTTTCGGCCATTCTCGGCGTGCTGCCGATCGCCTTCGGCCTCGGGTTGGAAATCTTCCATCACGAGACGACGATCAACGCGCCGTCGACGCAATGGTGGATTTCGCTGTCCTCGGCGATCGTCTTCGGCCTGTCCTTCGCCACCGTGCTGACGCTGGTGGTGACGCCGTCGATGCTGATCGTGTTCACCCGCGCCAAGGTCAAGCCGGGCGCACGGCGCGGTTGGTTCAGCCGGCTGTTCCGGCGTGGCAAGGGCGAGATTTCCTCGACCGATGCGCAGGGGCAGGATACCGGAGCCGAGCCGGATATCGCCTTTCCGAAAGCCGCCGAATAGACCAATGCCGATTTGACCGCAAAAGGCCGCCCGGAACAACCGGGCGGCCTTTTGCATTGTTCTTGGGCGAAACGTCGAATTGCGGGGTTCTCATGCCGATCACCACCATCGTCATCATCGTCCTGGTCCTTATCCTCATCGGCGCGGTGCCGGCCTGGCCACATTCGCGCTCCTGGGGCTATGGGCCCTCGGGTATTGTCGGCGTGGTGCTGGTGGTGCTTATGGTGCTGCTGTTGATGGGACGGCTCTGAGGCGCCCTCTCAGTCCGCGGAGATTGTCAATGTGCGGAGGAGCATCGCCCGCCATCGCGGACGTCAGGCAGCTTTCGCAACGCCGGTCACGGTGGCAATGCCGATATCCCCGAGAGCTTCAGTGACGGCCTGATCCAGCGGCGTGTGCGGGATCGCGCCGATGATGCCTTCCAGCCTTGCCGACGCCAGTTGGTGCGGTTCGAAGCGCAGATAGGACATCGACACGATCTCACGCCACATCGCCACGAACGGGCTACCGGCGCGCAGCACCCACCAGGCCATCGAGGTCATCTTGAGCGGACGCCCAAGCGCCTTCTCTGCGGCTGCCTTGATCTCCAGGTCGGTGACGGGATGGCCGGGGAAGTTGAAGGCTTCATAAGCGCCGAGCTTGTCCAGGTTCTGCGCCAGTCCGACGAAAGCCCTGGCCAGATCCGGTAGGTAGGCCCATTCATGTACGAGGTCGACCGGGCCGGGCGCCGTATAGATACCCTTGTTGATCTTGGCAGCGACGACCAAGTCGAACCACGAGCCGCTGCCGGTGCCGCCGAAGAAGTCGCCGGCCCGCAAAATGATGGTGCGGACGCGGCGTGCTTCGGCCTCGCGGTGAAACAGGTCCTCCATGGCGACGCGGATGCGCCCCTTGTCGGTCGTCGGGCGGAACGGCGTGTCTTCCGTGATCACCTCCGGCATCGGCGATCCGTAATTGTATACGGTCCCGGGAAAGAGATGCAGTGCGTTGTTGGCATGGCAAGCGGTCATGACATTCTCGGCGATCGGCAGGCACTTGACCCATTCGGTGTAGATCGGGTTGAGGCCGTTGAAGATGATGTCGACACCTTCCGTGGCGCGGATCAGCGCTTCCCGGTCGAGCGCGTCACCGGCAACGGCCGTAGCGCCTTCAAGCTCAGTTGGCAGTTTGCCGTTGCGGGTGACGGCGCGGACCTCGTAGCCCGCGTCGATGAAGGCCTTGGCGACCACGCGGCCGAGCCGGCCATTGGCACCGAGAATTGCGATACTGGTCATTGGAAGCACTCCTGGGTTGGGATTTGCGTGGTCGGTCTGGACGCGCGATCGGGATCAGCGACAAGCGCGATCGAGATCAGCGGTTGCCGAAGAGGTCGCGGTTGCTGCCTTGCGTGACCGGCTGCCGGACGGCCGCATCCGGGTTGTGGATCGAAGCGGTGGTCGTGTTGTCGGTGCTGGTGACAGCCGGCTGGCTGGCGTCGTTCGAGCCAAACTTGTCGCTGCCGGCAAAGGCGGCGCTGACGGAAATGAGGATGGCGGCGGTGGTGAGAGCGATCTTGGTCATCTGAGTTCTCCTGGTTGGTGTTTGCAGTCCGTGTTGGTGTCTGCAGCCGGAATATGGTCGCTCCGAACGCGAATGGAAATTGACTACATATGGCGTTCTGATATTCATAAATGAATGACAGAAATCGACTGGAACCTGATCAAGAGCTTTGTCGCCGTGGCGGAATCCGGCAGCCTGTCGGCCGCCGCGCGAAAGCTTTCGGCCAGCCAGCCGACGCTTGGCCGTCACATCGGCGAGTTGGAACGGGCACTCGGCGTCACACTGTTCCGTCGAGGACGGCACGGTTACGAACTGACGGAGGCCGGCAGCACGCTGTTCGAACGCGGCAAGGCGGTCAGCGAGCAGGCAAGCGCCTTCTCACTCCTGGCGCTGGGTTCGGTCGAGGCCATCGAAGGCACGGTGCGCATCGCCGCCAGCGAGGTGGTGGCGGCCTATGTCCTGCCTGAGATGACGATGCGGCTGGGGATCGAGGAGCCCGGCATCGAGGTCGAGATCGTTGCTTCCAACCAGGTCGAGAACCTGCTGCGTCGAGATGCCGACATCGCCATCCGCATGGTCAAGCCGGCGCAGAACGAGCTGATGGCACGCAGGGTCTGCGATATCGAGCTCTGCGCCTGCGCGGCCAAATCCTATCTCGACAGGCGCGGCCGTCCGCTGAAGCCTGCCGATCTTGTCGGCCACGACCTGGTCGGCTTCGACCGCGGCGACGAGATCATCAGGGGCTTTACCCAGTATGGCATCCCCGTCACCCGGAGCAGCTTCCGCTTCAGGGCCGACAACCAGATCGTTTTGTGGGAAGCGGTGCGGGCGGGAAACGGCATCGGCCTTGGTCAGGAGCCGCTGGCCGACAGGGATCCTTTGATAGAGAAGGTTCTGCCAGATCTGCCGCTGCCAGTTCTGCCGGTGTGGCTGGCGATGCATCGCGACGTGCGTACCAGCGTGCGCATCCGCCGGGTGGTGGATTTTCTCCACGAGGAGCTGAAACGCTATTCGGCGGGTGCTGGCGCGAATTCGGCGCGGTGAGCGAGCCCGGCCATCAGCAACACGATGATCAGCAGTCCCGACATGGTGATGAAGATCGGGCCGAAGCTGGAATGCTCGGCAACGAAGCCGATCGCCGACGGCGCCACCAGTATGCCGCAGTATCCGATAGTGGTGACCACGCTCATGCCGGTGCCAGAAGACATGCCTTCCTGGTTGCCGCCAGCCGAAAAGATGATCGGCACCATATTGGCGATGCCGAAGCCGCAAAAGGCAAAGGCTGCAATGGCGAGCCAGGGCGAGGGCGCCAGGCCAGCCACCAGCATGCCGACCGCGGCTACGAGGGCCGACACGCGCAGCGTCGTCACCGCGCCGAAGCGATTGCGTATGCCGTCGCCGAAGAACCGCGTAACCGCCATGACGCCCGAAAATCCGGCGTAGGCGAGGCCGGCAACGGCAAGATCGGCGCCGAGCTCCTGGCGCAGATACAGGGCTGCCCAGTCGAGCACCGCGCCTTCGGAGATCATCGCCAGCAGCGCCATCAGTCCGATCAGATAAACCAGCGGGTTTGCCGGCAGTGCGAATTTGTGGTGCTCGGCTGCCTGCGGGCCGTCTTCGGTGAGGAGATGGCGAACGGCCACCGCGATCACCGCGAAGGCAAACACCGTTACCGCCGCCGCGTGGGCGAGGTGGCCGTAGTGCTGGATGGCAAAGCCGCCGAGGCCGCCGCCGGCGAAGCCGCCGAGACTCCAGAAGCCGTGCGAGGACGACATGACGGCGCGGGAGAGCCGCCGTTCGACCACCACGGCATTGGCATTCATGGCAACGTCCATGCCACCGATCGAGCCGCCGAAGACGATCATGGCCGCGGCCGCCAGCGGTACGTTGGGCGCCAGCGCCACGACCATCAGACCGAGGCTGCCGCACAGGGCGAACCAGCGCAGTACGGTGCGCGAGCCATGTCTGGAAATCAAATGGCCGCACCAGGTCATCGCGACGACGGCACCGACGCCGAATAAGAGTATCAGCAGACCGAGCGTGAACTTCGAGATCTCCAGCCGGGTCAGGAACACCGGAATCTGCGGCGCCCAGCTGCCCGTCAGGAAGCCGTTGGCCAGGAAAATGGCCGCGAGCGCCCATCGTCCGCGAATGGCAGTCAGCTTGGCAGTTGACGCGTTCATGAGGCGAATCCCGCTGAAAATGGCTTCGCGCGGCAAATTAGATCGATTCAATTTTCAGTCAAGGCTCTTTCGGGAAGCATTTTGGGCCAACATAGCCTTAAGCGATCGCGGGGACGACGGCGTCAATGGTCCTGGGGGCGCCTTGCCTCGAATTCGGCCTTCTTGGCGTCGGAGGCCTCGGTCTGGTTCAGCGTCTGCCATTCCCCATAAGGCATGCCGTAGACGATCTCGCGCGACTGATCCTTGGTGAGATCGACGCCCTCGGCATTGGCTGCCTCCCGATACCAGTTCGACAGGCAGTTGCGGCAGAAGCCGGCGAGGTTCATCAGGTCGATGTTCTGCACATCGTTGCGCTCGCGCAGATGCTCGACCAGCCGGCGGAAGGCGGCCGCCTCGAAATCGCGTTGCTGCTCGTCGCTGAGTTCGTTCATCGAAACCTCCGTCATAGCGGCCCGGTGCGCGAGCCGAACATCTTCACCACATGTATATCGGGACGGCGGTCTATCGCGTCAACGATCGGCGCCAGCCGTTCGGCCCAGGCGAGCGCGCCCTTCTGGTCCGATATCAGATCCTGTCGGATCTCGATCAGCGCATGGGCGAAGCCGTTGACGATGGCGTGCTTGTACATGGTGTCGCCGCGCAGCGCGCCGTCATAGGGTTCGTTGTCGCCGACGACGAGGTTCTTGTCCTGCGCCAGCATGTCTATCAACGGCCGCGCCACGCGGTCGTCGAGGTCCCACAGGATGCCGACGTGCCAAGGACGCTGGATTCCTTGCATGGCAGGGGTGAAGGAATGCACCGAAAAGATGAAGGGCGCCTGGGCGGAAGCCTGTGCGACCGAGGCGATCATGGCGCCGACGGCGTCGTGATAGGGTCGGTAGAACCCGTCGAGCCGCCTCTCGCGCTCCTCGGCAGCGATGGGGTAGTTCCCAGGTACGACAGTGCCGTCATAAAGCTGGCGAATGAGCGTTGGGTCGTCTTCGCCGCGGTTGGGATCGATCAGCAGCCGCGAAAAATTGGCAAGCACCGCCGGCACGCCGAGCAGGGCAGCCAGTTCGCGCGTCACCGCCTCGACGCCGATGTCATAGGCGATGTGGCGGTCGAACTCGGCTGAGGGCAGGCCGAGGCTGCCGTAGTCGTCGGGCAGGTCGCGACGGGCATGATCGCCCAACAGCACGATGCCTCGCCTGCGATCGCCCTCCATGATGTCGAAAGGCGCGAAAACTGTGGATCGGGTCATTGGCGGGAAATGGTCTGTTCGCTGGCTTCCGGGGAGGGTGCTATCGTCATTCCACGAAGACGACGCTTGCGCAATGCCGTTGTTTGGCCAAGGTTTCCCCGGAAATCTGGCACAAGTCGGCGAATTGTGCGCCGGAGCCTTTCTAAATCGATTGGAATTGGACAAAACGGTGCGTTGACATGCGCCCGGACTTTTCCGAAAAGGGGCGCAGAGAGATGCTGATGTGGTTTTTGAGGGGTTTTCGGATGAGTTCCGCCGGCGGGCAGCGCATGCGCTCTGCCTTTGCCATGCCGCTCCTCACTCTTGCCATAGGCCTGTCGGCGATGGTCGTGGCTTCGCCGGCGCGTGCCGATTTCCGCGTCTGCAACGCCACGCAGAACCTGGTCGGTGTCGGCATCGGCTATCGCGCCAAGGCCGGCTGGATCACCGAAGGCTGGTGGCACATCGAGGGATCGAGTTGCAAGACGCTGATCGAAGGGCCGCTGTCATCAAGGTTTTACTATCTTTATGCAGAAGACGCCGAACGCGGTGGACGCTGGGACGGCCCGATCAACATGTGCGTGGCTGAAAAAGAGTTCAAGATCGCCGGCGTGACCGACTGCGTCGCCCGGGGCTTCCAGCGCGCCGGATTCCAGGAATATGACACGGGCGAACAGGCAAGCTGGATGGTCCAGCTGACCGATGAGTCCACAACGGGAGGCGCTCCAGCCGCCCCGGGAACAAACAGTCAATGAGACGTAGCCGCAAGGTCAAGATCATAGCCACCATCGGTCCGGCCTCCTCGTCGGAGGAGATGCTGAAGAAACTGTTCGAAGCGGGCGCCGATGTGTTCCGCATCAATATGAGCCATACCGACCATGAACTGATGCGCACGCTGGTCGGACGCATCCGCGCTGTCGAGGAAGCGGTTGGCCGGCCGATCGGCATCCTGGCCGATCTGCAAGGGCCAAAGTTGCGCGTCGGCAAATTCGCCAACGGCAAGGAAGTGCTGACGCAAGGCCAGACCTTCACCCTCGACGACAATCCAGAGCCTGGCACCTCGACCAGGGTCTATCTGCCGCATCCGGAAATTCTGAGCTCGGTCGAAGCCGGCCATCGCCTGCTGATCGACGATGGCAAGCTCGAGCTGAAGGCGGTGAAGAGCGACGGCAAGTCGATCGTCTGCACCGTCGTCGCCGGCACCACCATTTCCGACAAGAAGGGCGTCAGCCTGCCCGACACCGACCTCCCGGTCGGCGCGCTGACCGAGAAGGATCGCAAGGACCTCGATGCCGTGCTGGCCACGGGCGTCGACTGGGTGGCGCTGTCCTTCGTGCAGCGGCCGGAGGATCTGGCCGAAGCGCGCAAGATCGCACGCGGCCGGGCGCTGATCATGGCCAAGATCGAAAAGCCGCAGGCCGTCGCCCGGCTGGCCGAGATCATCGAATTGTCCGACGCGCTGATGGTCGCCCGCGGCGATCTCGGCGTCGAGATGCCCCTCGAGGCGGTGCCCGGCATCCAGAAGCAGATCACGCGCGCCGCACGCCGCGCCGGCAAGCCGGTGGTGGTTGCAACGCAGATGCTGGAATCGATGATCACGGCACCGGTGCCGACCCGCGCCGAGGTGTCCGATGTTTCGATCGCCGTCTTCGAAGGCGCCGATGCCATCATGCTGTCGGCGGAATCGGCGGCGGGTGCCTATCCCGTCGAGGCCGTGGCAATGATGAACCGTATCGCCACCAAGGTCGAAACCGATCCGACCTATGCCGGCATCATCAACGCCCAGCGCTCCGAGCCGGAGGCGACCGGTGCCGACGCCATTTCGCTGGCCGCGCGCGAGATCGCCGAAACGCTGAAGCTGGCGGCGATCATCACCTACACCGCATCAGGCACCACAGGCCTGCGCGCCGCCCGCGAGCGGCCGCAAGTGCCTGTTATCGCGCTGTCGCCGATCCTCAACACGGCGCGGCGGCTGTCGCTTTTGTGGGGCACGCATTGCGTCGTCTCACCCGACGCCGTCGACCTCGACGACATGGTCAATCGCGCCTGCCGCATCGCCTTCGACGAAGGCTTCGGCAAGCCGGGCGACCGCGTCATCATCACCGCGGGCGTACCGTTGCGGACACCGGGTTCGACCAACATGCTGCGCATCGCCTATATCGGATCGGACACACAAGTCAGCCGCTAGATTCCTAAAGCGTGTCGCCTCTGAACGGATTCAGGCGATCCGCTTTAGGTCGGCGCGAGTTCGGCCTGCGGTACCTTGATATCGGCGCATCTGCCGGCGCCGTAGGCGTCGCCGGCGATGCGCGCCTCCACGGTCCTGGCCATCGCCTGCAGGTCTATACTCTTCCCGGCGACCTTCTCGATGGCGCCGACGGTCAGGTCGGGCGCGATCCAGTCTGGCTTGTGACCGAGATTGTGCACCCAGACGAGTTCGGCACCGGCAATGTCGCGCGCCAGGCCGACCGAATGGATATGTGCATAGACCACCTTGTCGCGATCGCCTGAAATGACCACGGTTGGCGCCTTGATCTCGTTGTAGCGCGGTGCGGCGCCGAGGGCATAGCGATAGAGCCCGGCGACATCGGTGGCGTTGGCACGAAAGGCTGTTGGTCGCAGCACCAGCGGGATAGAGGCCGAGCTGAGATAATTGTCCGGCACCTTGTTGGGCGAAAAGACGCAGGTGGTGGCGTCAGCCATCTGCAGTGCACCGGCCGGATAGGTCAGCATCTCGGAAAACAACCAACCGAGCACCGGCATGGTGGTCAGATTGTAGTACCAGGCGGTTGCGCCGCCCGGCCATGGGTGGGTCGCCGGTGCGAGGAAGACCAGCCCGAGCGTCTTGTCGGGATGCTCCCGGCCAAAGGCCGATGTCACCACGCCGCCGAAGGAGTGGCCGACGATGATAGCCTTCTTAATGCCGAGATGGTCCATCAGTGCGGCAATGGTGTTGGCCTGCGCCGACGGGTTCTCGTTGTTGGTGCCGCGACCCGACCAGCCATGGCCGGGCCGGTCGAAGAACAACATTTCGGCGCGGCCTTCGAGCAAGGGGCGCAGCGGCAGCATCTGGTCCCTGAGGTTGGCGCTGGCGCCGTGGATGAAGACGATCGGCGGCAGCTCGGCATTGGCGGGTGCCGGAACATGGACATAATGGATGCGGGCGCCGTCGATTTCGGCGAACTCGCCGATCGGCGGATTGCGGCGCTCGATCAGCCATGATCCGACGCGGGTGACGCCGACAAAGCCGAAGACAAGCGCCATCAGGAAGGCAAGGGCGGCGTAGATCAGGTTCATGGGGGGAGATACGGAGGTGGAGGGGGATGAGTTGTAGGGGAGTAGGGGAGTAGGGGAGTAGGGGAGTAGGGGAGTAGGGG
>NZ_JAMYQH010000031.1:0-90474 GCF_040320765.1 Mesorhizobium sp. M0618
GCTTCGTCGTCATCGCAAGATCCCCGTTTCAAAAACAGGGAATCACATCCACACAATTTTGCAACAGGCCCTCAAGGGGGGAGATCGGCAGTTTCAGCGCCTCGTTCCTCATGCTGCGTTGGCCGTTGGCGAAAGCGATGCGACGGTCCGATCTCCCCCCTTGAGGGGGAGATGCCCGGCAGGGCAGAGGGGGGTGCCTCGCGCTAACCTTGGCGGTATTTTCCAGTGACCCAGCTCGGCGCCACCGTCACCCGCGAAGGCATCCGCTTTGCCGCTTGGTCGCAGGCCGCCCGTCGGCTTTGGGTCTCGATCTTCGACGAGCGGGGCAACCGGGAGATCGAACGGCTCGAACTGCAGCCGGAAGGTGAGGGCGTCCATGCGCTGTTCGTTGCGGGGCTTGGCCAGGGCATCCGCTACGGCTTTCGCGCCGATGGCGACTACGCGCCGGAACGCGGACTGTGGTTCGATCCCGCCAAGCTCCTGACCGATCCTTATGCCGTCGAGATCGACAGGTCCTATGTCTATGACTGGCGGCTGGCCCAGCGCCGGGGCGAGGGCGCCGATACCGCACCGCTGATGCCCAAGGCGATTGCCGCTGCGCTGCCGAAGCCGGTGCAGGCTGCCCCGCCGCTATTCCAGCCGGGCGGCCTTATTTACGAAGTGCCGGTGCGCGCCTTCACCATGCTGCATCCGGACATTCCCGAAAAATTGCGCGGAACAGTCGCCGCACTTGCTCACCCGGCGGTTATCGAGCATCTGAAAAAACTGGGGGTTGGCGCGGTCGAACTGATGCCGGTGACCGCGTCGATGGACGAGCGACATTTGCCGCCGCTCGGGCTGCGCAATGCCTGGGGCTACAATCCCGTGACTTTCATGGCCCTCGATCCGCGTTTGGCGCCGGGCGGCGTCATGGAGTTGCGAAACACGGTCGCCGTGCTGCGCGAGGCTGGCATCGGCGTCATCCTCGACCTCGTCTTCAACCACACCGGCGAGAGCGACTGGCTTGGCCCGACGCTGTCGCTGCGCGGCCTCGACAACCAGGCGTACTACCGGCACACGCCTGACGGTAGGCTGGCCAACGACACCGGCACCGGCAACACGATCGCTTGCGACCATCCTGTCGTCCAGGAGATGGTCCTCGACACGCTTCGCCATTTCGTCAGGGATGCCGGCGTCGACGGCTTCCGCTTCGATCTCGCTCCCATTCTGGGGCGGGTCGAGGGAACATTCGATGCCGAGGCGCCGCTGCTGAGAGCGATGCGCGACGACCCGCTGCTGGCCGATCGGGTGTTGATCGCCGAGCCGTGGGACATCGGTTCCGACGGCTATCAGCTCGGTAATTTCCCGCCGCCCTTCCTCGAATGGAACGACAAGTATCGCGACGATGTCAGACGCTTTTGGCGCGGCGACGCCGGCATGGTCGGTGCGCTGGCGACCCGGCTTGCCGGTTCGTCCGATGTGTTCGCAACGAACAGGCAAAACGCCAGTCGGACCGTCAATTTCATCGCCGCCCATGACGGCATGACGCTCGCCGATATCGTGCGCTACGAGCGCAAGCACAACGAAGCCAATGGCGAGCAGAACCGCGACGGCCACAATGAAAACCTGTCCTGGAACAACGGCGTCGAAGGGGATGCGGACGATCCGGCCGTACCAACTGCTCGCCTGAACGATCAGCGCGCGCTGCTCGCCACGCTGTTTGCCTCACGCGGCACCATCATGCTGACCGCGGGCGACGAATTCGGCCGCACCCAGCAAGGCAACAACAACGCCTATGCGCAGGACAACGAGATCACCTGGCTCGTCTGGGCCGGCCGTGACCAGGCGCTGGAGCGCTACACGGTGGAACTCTCGAGGCTGCGCCGGTCGATGCCGGCGCTCTTCGATACAAGCTTCCTAACTGGCCAGCCGCAGGCAGGTTCGGGGATGCCGGACGTCGCATGGCTGACCGAGACAGGCGCGCCGCTCAATGAACAGTGCTGGCAGGACCCGCAGCGGTACCGCCTCGTCATGATCCTGGGTGGCGTCAGCCGCCTTGCCGTCATCATCAACGGCGATCGCCGGGCCTGCATGTTCACCTTGCCTGAGCGAGACGGCTTCTTCTGGGCTCCAGCCATCAAAGCGCCGGATGCGGCGGACAGTTCGCGACCGATATCGGGACGGGCGGTGATCTTCATGATCGAACGAGCGCAAGCCGGCACAGGGGAGAAGCGCAATGGCGGCAGGTGACAGGACCGGATGGTGGCGCGGTTGCGTCATCTACCAGATCTATCCGCGCTCCTTCCAGGACACCACCGGCGACGGCAGCGGCGACCTCAGAGGCATCACATCGAGGCTCGCCCATGTCGCCTCGCTTGGTGTCGACGCGGTCTGGCTGTCGCCTTTCTTCAAGTCGCCGATGGCCGATATGGGCTACGACGTGTCGGATTACTGCGATGTCGATCCGATGTTCGGCACGCTCGAGGATTTCGATGCGCTGGTCGCCGAGGCGCATCGTCTCGGCCTGAAGATCGTCATCGACCAGGTGCTGTCGCATTCGTCCGACAAGCACGACTGGTTTGTCGAAAGCCGCGCCAGCCGCGATAACCCCAAGGCCGACTGGTACATTTGGGCCGATACCAAGCCCGATGGCGGCGCGCCCAACAACTGGCTCTCCGTCTTCGGTGGCCCTGCCTGGGAATGGGATTCGACCCGCCGGCAGTATTACATGCACAATTTCCTTGCCTCGCAGCCCGATCTGAATTTCCACAATCCGGATGTCCAGGACGCGCTTCTCGACACGGTGCGCTTCTGGCTGGAGCGCGGCGTCGACGGTTTTCGGCTCGATACGGTCAATTACTATGTCCACGACCGCTGGCTGCGCAGCAATCCGCCGCTGGCGTCGAGCGTCGCCGGCACCAACGGCGAGACCAACACCTACCTCTACCAGGAGCATCTGTTCGACAAGACGCGGCCGGAAAACCTGGCGTTCCTGCGCCGCTTCAGGGCGCTGCTCGACGAATACGCCGACCGCGCCGCGGTTGGCGAAATCGGCGATGAAGGCCGCTCGCTGCAGACGCTCGCCGCTTACACCTCAGGCGGCGACAAGCTGCATATGTGTTACACCTTCGACCTGCTCGGTCCGCAGTTCTCGGCCGCGCATGTGCGTGGCTGTGTCGAAGCCTTCGAAGCGGCCGTCTCCGACGGCTGGGTCTGCTGGGCGTTCTCCAACCATGACGTGGTGCGCCATGTCAGCCGCTGGACAAGGCCGGGCAGCGATCCCGACGCGGTCGCAAGATTCTCGATCATGCTGCTCGCCTGCCTGCGCGGCTCGATCTGCCTCTATGAGGGCGAAGAGCTGGGCCTGGAGGAGGCGGAGCTGGCCTATGAGGATCTGCGCGATCCCGTCGGCATCCGCTTCTGGCCAGGCGTCAAGGGCAGGGATGGGTGTCGCACGCCAATGGTCTGGGAGGCCGGCGCCGACAATGCAGGCTTCTCCACGGCCAAGCCCTGGCTGCCGATACCGGCCAGCCATCGCACCCGCGCGGTCGACGCCCAGAATGCCGACACGGCCTCGGTGCTGAAGTCCTATCGGACCACGCTGGCCTTGCGCGGGGAGCATGAGGCGCTGGTATCAGGCTCGATCCGCTTTCTCGACGCCGAGGGTGACGTGCTGGCTTTCATCCGCGAGGGCGGCGGCGAAAGACTGCTCTGTGTCTTCAATTTCGCCGAGGGACCGGCCAGTTGGCCGTTGCCGGGGGATATCGGAGCGGTTGTACAGCTGGATGGCAATGCCGCGGTCGTCGAGACCGAGCTTTTGCTGCCAGCGCTCGGAGCCTTTGTTGGCAGGCTCGACTGATACCCGGACCGTTACTGCACCAGCACCGCACGTCCGCATGTCGCGCCGGTGACCCGGACATCGGCTTCGCCGAGATGCACGCCGAGCGTATCGAGCAGATTGTAAAGCAATGTGTCGACTGGTGCGGTCACGGTTTTCAAGAGCGTCGTCACCGCAGGTTTCACTGCGCCGAGCAGGGCGGTTACGTCAAGCCCGAGGATACCCAGCGCGTTGACGGAGAGTGACAACTTGTCGACCAGTGATGTTGTCAGCGTCTGAGTCAGGTCCCGTGTCGGCGTCGTCTTGATGGTTTTGGCGGCGATCTCGGTTTTGTTGAAGACCAGGTTGGTCGGGCTGACGTTGGTGATATCGGCACCCGCCGACCCCTTCACCAGTATTAGCGGGATTTTTAGCAGCAACAGATTGAGGCTGACATTCGCTATGTTGGCGTCGGAGAACGACTGCGGGTTGCTGAAATCGGCGAAAGCGGTGGGGCTGTTATCGGCGTCGCTGGCGGCAAGGTTCACCGCGGCGACGCCGGGCTTCGCGGCAATGGTAACCTTCAGGCTGTCGGGGCCGGTCGGGCAGCTGATGTCGGTCAGCTTGGCCTCGGCGTAGGCCACTTCGACATTCAGCGGCAGCTTGACCGACAGCAGGCTGATGCCGCCGCCCAGGTTTGGATTGCCGACGCCGACCGTGACCAGCAGCTTGATGCGCGTTTGCGCGGTGCGCACCACGGTGCCGGCTTCTCCAACCGCCAGCCATGGCGAGGATTGCGGCGGTTCGCCGATGGCGATGGCGAGCGTGGTCGACAGCACCCCGGGAATGGTGGCGCCGAGGGCGACGTCGACCTGCTTCGAACCGTTTGCCAGTCCGGCAGCGGCCGTCAGCATTCCCAAGGCGCTGGCATCGACGCCGAGGCCGGCGGGCCTTTGCCCGAGGCCCAATTTGCCGACGGAGCCGAGATCGACCAGATGACTGAGCGGGATCTTGACCGTGCTGGTCGACTTGGACGCGATCGTCTGCAGGGCGACCTTGGCCGTGTTGCCAAGCCCGGGCACATTGGCCATGGCCGTGGCGATCTGGCCGACGGTCGCCTTCGATGCCAGCACATCCGAATACGACACGCCGGTCAGGTTCAGCTGTGTGGCAACGCCGTCGACGAAGGAGAGCACGCTCACATCCGCCGAGATCAGCGCGTTGTAGTCCATGACGCTGAGCGAGATGTTGCTGCCGAGAAGTCCGCCGAGAAGCGCGTTGAGGATGCCGCCATCGAGGCTGGCGAGCCTCGATCCGACCGAGAACGTCGCCTGCGGCGTCATGCTGGCGGTGGCTTGGGTGCCGATGACGGGAGTGGGGATCAGCGAACTCGCGAAATAGCGGGCAGGGATCTTCTTCAGGGTGACGCGGACGGCATTGTAGGGTGTTACGCTGGCCTGGAAACGCTGGCCCACATTGGCGCCGGATGCCACATATCGCCCGGGTGTGACCGTCACGACGGTTTTGCCGGCCGCCGGCTCGATCGTCTGTCCCGAGCTTTGAACGACAACCCCTGGCATGCCGTTGTCGGTCAGCGTGGTGACAACCGCTGTGTTGACTTTGGTCATGTTCGAGGCGGCGGTGATCGCCGCCAGATCCACCATTGCCTGTGCTTCGCGGCGCTCGGTGTAGATCGAGGCTTCGTCGATGGCCACCGCGGCCAGCGCCAGCGCCACCGGCGCGCTCAATGCCGCCATGACGGTGAAGTTCGCTTTCCTGTCACTCAGCATCAACCGGGCAAGCCGACCGATCCCATTGCACGCATGCAGCAGCATTTAAATGCCCCCGACCCTAATCGTTGACTGGCGCTTGATGGTGGTCCCGGGCATGGCTATGCCCGGGAAAAGGTTCCAGATCGGCAGGTTGCGGGCATCGTACTGGATGGCCACCACGAACTGGCTTCCATCGGCCGCGCTGTCGTTGGCCTGGTAGGTCAACTTGCTGACATCCACGAAGGGATATCCGCCGGCATTGTTGGTGACGAAGCTGGCCACGAGCGTCTGGCGCTCGGTCTGGTTCAGCCCGGCAATGGCCGTGCGGGCCGCATCCGCCGCTATCTGCTGGATCGAGTTGGCGGCGCCGAAATATATACCGTATGCAACCATTCCGAGTAGAAGAAGAATGAAGATCGGCGAGAGTAAGGCAAATTCAACCGCAGAAGTTCCACGTTCTTCTTGAAATTTTCGCACCAATTGAAAGACTTTGGGCAATTTACTTGCTCCGTTGCTCATAGCCGCCACGCGTCTGAGATCGAACTGTATAGAAGGCAATCGTAATGTAACCTGTGGTTGCTTAAGAACGCATTAAGACATTCCGGCAAACTGGCGTGGCTCCGATTCGCGGTGAAAAATGGCGTCGAGGTGAAGAAACCAAGTCAAGCTTCTGGTTTCGGCTGGTGTTTCAGCGGCCACGCCATAGCTTTCGTCCGCCTTACTTTGGGTGACCCAGAGAGTCTGTTGAAATAAAAATTCTCCGCGTTAGTGTCTGGGCACGAGCCGCAGGACGGGAACCAGCGGCGCGCTCAAAGGGGTCAGATATCGGCTCCAGGGCGTCAACACTTAATAGGCGCGCCAACGGCAGCGCCGACAGGGAGAACTTCATGCTGAAAAACATGCTGAAGGCGACGGTGCTCGCCACGACCATGGCGCTGGCCGCCGGCACGTTCTACACGCCGGCTTTCGCCGAGACCGTCTATAACAGAGGCAGCGCCGCCGAAGCGGAGACGGTCGATCCGCACAAGACCTCGACAGTCTACGAAGCCGATATCATACGCGACCTGTTCCAGGGCCTGGTCATGCATGACCAGAAGACGAACCTCATTCCGGGCGCGGCCGAAAGCTGGACAGTGTCCGACGACGGCACTGTCTACACCTTCAAGCTGCGCAAGGATGGCCTCTGGTCGGATGGCAGCCCGGTGACGGCGGACGACTTCGTCTATTCGTTTCGTCGGCTGGAAGACCCGGCCACCGCTGCCGAATACGCCTCGATGCTGTACCCGGTGAAGGGTGCGGAGGACGTCAACACCAAGAAGGGCAAGCCGGAGGATATGGGTGTCAAAGCGATTGATGCAAATACCCTCGAAGTCACGCTGAAGGCGCCGACGCCTTACTTCCTGGAGATGCTGACCCATCAGGCCACCTATCCGGTCAACAAGGCTTCGATCGACAAGCTCGGCGCCGACTGGATCAAGGCGGGTAATCTCGTTTCGAACGGCGCCTATACGCTGGCCGAGTGGATTCCCAACGACCACATGAAGCTGGTCAAGAATCCGAAATTCTGGGACGCCGCGACCGTCAAGATGGACGTCGTCAACTATATCCCGACCGAAGACCGCTCATCGGCGATGAAGCGCTTCGAGGCCGGCGAACTCGACAGCTACGGCGACCTGCCGACCGAACAGCTCGCTGACCTCAAGACCAAGTTCGGCGACCAGGTCCGCGTCGGACCTTATCTCGGCACCTATTATTATGCGATCAAGACCGACAAGGCGCCGTGGGACAATGTCGAACTGCGCAACGCCATCTCGATGGCGATCGACCGCGACTTCCTCGCCGAGAAGGTCTGGCAGAACTCGATGCTGCCTGGCTATTCGATGGTGCCTCCGGGCATCGCGGGCTACTCGCCGGCAACGGCCAAATACGCCGACATGTCGCAGATCGACCGCGAGGACGCTGCCAAGAAGACCCTCGAGAAACTCGGCTATACGCCCGAGCATCCCTTGAAGATGGAGATCCGCTACAACACGTCGGAAAACCACAAGAACACGGCCGTCGCCATCCAGGAACAGTTGAAGCCGCTCGGCGTCGACGTCTCGCTCGTCAACACCGACACCAAGACCCACTACTCCTTCCTCGAGCAGAAGGGCGACTACGACGTGGCGCGTGCCGCCTGGATCGCCGACTACAAGGATCCGGAGACCTTCCTCGGCATCACCCGCAAGGCCAGCGGCAACAACTATTCGAGCTATGTCAGCCCGGCATATGAAGCGGCCATGGACAAGGCGGCGGCTGCCGGCGGTAAGCCGGAAGAGCGCATGAAGGACCTCGCTGAGGCCGAGCGCATCCTTGTCGATGACGTCGGTAACATTCCGCTTCTCTACTACAGCTTCCACGACATCGTTTCCTCGAAGCTGCATGGCTTCGACGACAATGTGATGGATATCCATCCGTCCCGCTTCGTCAGTAAGGACTGATCCTTAGCCGGGCCGCCGCGCAACTCAATGCGCGGCGGTGCTGGTTTGCCATCGCATCGGTCCGGAAACCGGAATCGATTTTCGGTATGTCGGTGCGAAGATTTGAAGGCTAGAGCGCAACCGTCCGGCTGGACGCGCGTTGCTCTGGATCAAGCGGGGCACCGATGCTGCGATACGTATTACGGCGGCTTCTGACCGCCATCCCGACGCTGTTCGTCATCGTGACCATGGCGTTTTTCCTGATGCGCGTCGCGCCGGGCGGCCCATTCAACCAAGAGCGGGGGCTGAGCCCCGAGATCAAGGCCAATCTCGAAGCCCAGTTCGGCCTCAACGACCCGCTCTGGCTGCAATTCGTCCATTATCTCGGCAATCTGCTGCGCGGCAATTTCGGCCCGAGCTACAACATGCCGGACTTCACCGTCACCGAACTCTTCGCCAAGGGCCTGCCTATATCGGTTCAGCTCGGCGCCTCGGCGCTCGTCCTGGCGCTGCTGCTCGGTTGTGTGCTCGGCACCATTGCGGCGCTTAACCAGAACAAGCTTGGCGACTATACGGTGATCGCGCTGGCGACGGCCGGCAGCACCATCCCAACCTTCGTCATCGCGCCGGTGATCCAACTCCTGTTCGGGCTGACCTGGAGGCTGCTGCCGATCGGTGGGTGGGGCGATGGCGCTTTCATCAACAAGGTCGGTCCGGTGTTGACGCTCGCTCTGCCGCAGATCGCCATCGTCGCCCGGCTGATGCGTGGCTCGATGATCGAATCCTTGCGGTCCCATCACATCCGCACGGCGCGCGCGCTCGGCCTGTCCGATTGGTCGGTGGTGGTCAAGCACGCGCTGCGCGGCGCCATCCTGCCGATCGTCTCCTTCACCGGTCCGGCGGCGGCGGCATTGCTGACCGGCTCGGTCATTGTCGAGACGATCTTCTCCATTCCAGGCGTTGGCCGCTATTTCGTCGATGCCGCGCTCAATCGTGACTACACGCTGGTGATGGGAACGGTGGTGGTGATCGCCATCTTTACCATTGTCTTCAACCTGATCGTCGACGTCATGTACGCGGTCGTCGATCCGAGGGTGCGCTATGACTGACATCGCAGCCACAGCCGCCCCCGCCGTCATCGGCCGTTCACTCTGGGGGGATGCCTGGGCGCGTCTCAAGGCCAATCGCGCCGCCATGTTCAGCCTGTACTACCTTGCCCTGATCGGTGTCGTCAGCGTATTCGGGCCGTGGTTCGTGCCACATCAATACACTACCATCTATGCCGACTATGTGCGCATGCCGCCAAGCCTGTCAGCCTATCCGAAGGCCGACATGGTCGAGACGGCGCTTACCGAAGCGATCAAGCGCATGCGGGTCGACATCAAGGAGTGGCGGCAGGAAGGCAACCAGGTCTTCGTCACCGTCAAGTCGACCAGGCCGATCGACGATCGCAACATCCGTTATCTCGACCGTTCCGATGCCTTTGACGGCACCAAGATCGAGAGCAAGTCGCCCGACGGTCTCGAAGTGACGATGAGCGCCTCGATCAAGCAGCAGTATTTCCTGTTCGGCACGGACAACACCGGCCGGGACCTGTTGTCGCGCACGCTGATGGCCGGGCGCATATCGCTGGCCATCGGCCTGCTCGCGGGTGTCGTGGCGGTGGTCATCGGCGTGGTCTACGGGGCCGCTGCCGGCTTTGCCGGCGGCAAAATCGACGAGGTGATGATGCGCATCGTCGACGTGCTCTATTCCTTGCCCTTCATCTTCTTCGTCATCATGCTGGTGGTGTTCTTCGGCCGCAACTTCGTGCTGATGTTCCTGGCGGTCGGCGCCGTGCTGTGGCTCGACATGGCGCGCATCGTGCGCGGCCAGGCGCTGTCGATCCGCCGGCAGGAATATGTCCAGGCGGCGGAAGCCATGGGTGTCGGCCAGCGCGGTATCCTGCTGCGCCACGTCATTCCCAATCTGCTCGGCCCGGTGGTCATCTACATGACGCTGCTGGTGCCGCAGGTCATCATCCTGGAGAGTTTCCTGTCATTCCTGGGGCTCGGCGTGCAGGAGCCGATGACCAGCTGGGGCGTGCTGATCTCGGTCGGCGCCAAGAACATTGGCACCGCCAACTGGCTGCTCCTGTTCCCCGCCTTCTTCCTCGTCTCGACGCTGTTCGCGCTGAATTTCGTCGGCGACGGCCTGCGCGACGCACTCGACCCAAGGGATCGCTAAGGTGGGGATCGCCGAGATGGCTGCTTCCGAAACAATCCTCAGCGTCAAGGATCTGCGTGTCCGCTTCCGCACGCTTGACGGCGCCGTCGAAGCAGTCAAGGGCATCAACATCCATGTCAAATCTGGCGAGACCGTTGCCGTGGTTGGCGAATCCGGGTCCGGCAAAAGCCAGACGATGATGGCGGCGATGAGCCTGCTGGCATCGAATGGCGAAGCGACAGGCAGCGTCGATTATCGCGGCCGCAATCTTCTGACGCTCAGCAAATCCGAGCTCAACCAGGTTCGTGGCCGCAAGATCAGCATGATCTTTCAGGAGCCGATGACTTCGCTCGATCCGCTCTATTCGATTGGCAATCAGTTGATCGAGCCGATCCGCCGGCACCGGGGCCTGAATGCCCCCGACGCGCGGGAAGAGGCGCTCAAGCTGCTGCGGCTGGTGCATATTCCCGATCCCGAGCGGCGGATGAAATCCTATCCGCATGAAATGTCCGGTGGCCAGCGCCAGCGTGTGATGATCGCGATGGCGCTCGCCAACGACCCTGACATATTGATCGCCGACGAGCCGACGACGGCGCTCGACGTGACCATCCAGGCGCAGATCCTGATGCTTCTGGCCGAATTGCAGCGCAAGCTCGGCATGGCGATCGTCTTCATCACCCACGATCTTGGCATCGTCCGCCGCTTTGCCGACAGGGTCTATGTCATGCGCCAGGGCGAGGTTGTCGAGGAGGGGGAGGCGGAGGCCATCTTCGTCAATCCCCAGCATGCCTACACGAAAATGCTGCTGGCGGCCGAGCCGACCGGTAGCAAGGCGCCGCCGCCCGCCAATGCCCCGGTGCTGCTCGAAGGCAGGAATGTCGAAGTGACGTTCAGGATCGGCGGCGGGTTTCTTGCTGGTGAACCGCTGATGCTGCGTGCCGTCGATCACATCTCCATCCGGCTGCAGCGCAACCAGACCATCGGCATCGTCGGTGAATCCGGCTCGGGCAAGTCGACCCTCGGCCGCGCCTTGCTGCGGCTGTTGCCGAGCGACGGGCTCATCCGTTTCGGCGATCGCGACATTTCCCAAGCCGACCGGCAGGCGATGCGGCCGCTGCGGCGCCAGATGCAGCTCGTCTTCCAGGACCCGTTCGGCTCGCTGTCGCCGCGCATGACCGTTGGCCAGGTCATCACTGAAGGACTTCTGGTGCATGAGCCTGATCTTTCAGGCAAGCAGCGTGATCAACGCGCGGTCGAGGCCTTGCGCGAGGTCGGCCTCGACCCCAACGCACGTAATCGCTACCCGCACGAATTCTCGGGCGGCCAGCGGCAGCGCATCGCCATTGCTCGCGCCATGATCCTGAAGCCCAGGCTGGTGGTCTTGGATGAGCCGACCTCGGCGCTCGATCGCTCTGTGCAGAAACAGATCGTCGAACTGCTGCGCAAGCTGCAGGCGGACCACGAATTGTCCTATCTTTTCATCAGCCATGATCTGTCGGTCGTGCGCGCCATGGCCGACTACATCATCGTCATGAAACAGGGCAAGATCGTCGAGGAAGGGCCGACCGAGGCGATCTTCAGCAATCCGCAGCACGCCTACACGCAGACGCTGATGGCGGCCGCGATCGACGTGACGCGATTTCGGCTGAGCGCCTGAACCGGGCTCCGCACCAAGGCATTGGCTGTCCGCTCAATTCGCGGACCTCGGGCACTTGCGCGCTCGCACAGCGGCAATGGCATCCTGTTGCTGCTTAAGCCGGTCGATCCTGGCTGTTTCGCGGTTGGCCACCGCGGTCTTCACGCGTGAGCCGCCGAGCAGCCAGCGTGGAACATTGGTGTTGGTGACCTTGCCGCGCGTGATTGCCGTTTGCGAGATGTCACGGGCGACGTCTCCCATCGCACTGTTGAGGTCGGTGCACGTCATCGAATCGTATTTCGCTGGATCGACGGTTCTTCCGAGCGATGAACAGCCAGCGACGAGAACCAGCGTCATCACAAGGATCAAGGGCGGGATTGTGGTTGAATTCAAATTCATGTCGCACTCGGCCCGCCGTTTCACTCTTTCATCAGGTCCATCGACCCTAAAGCCGACGCACCTTTTCGTCAAAATATGCGGCCGCGAACCTGCCACTGGGGCCGGCCTTTCGGTCGACGCAGGAACATTTCAGTCACTCGAATTGCTATCTGCCGAGTGTTGGGCTCAATCTCTGGCAAAGGAAGAGTTCCGGGGACGTCGTGACGCCTTTCCTACGCTGCTTCGGCTCCTACGCTGCTTCGGCCACGAGCGTCGACGGGGGGCGACCGCCGAGCACTGTCTGAGCGATGTCGGCGTCATTTTCATCGACATGCGCCGTCACCAGAACCACCCCCTCGGCAACCTCCTGATCATCCGCTTTTATGGCGGCTATGGCGAATGTTCCAAACAGACCGCCGGCAACGCCGCCACAGAACGCGCCAGCCACCGCTGTTGGCAATACGCCCGCAGCAACAGGATTGATGCCATAGGCCGCAACGGCACTCAGGCAGACCAACCCGCCGGCGGCAGCGCCAAATAACGATCCCAAAGCGGAAACCCGAAGAGATCCCGCCTCGTCATTGTAAGGCCCGATGATCGCGATCTGTACGCGAGGAATTCCGGCCGCCACCAAGTCGCTGGCAACCCGCGCCGCATCGGCGGGGGAATCAAAAAGTCTGCTAATCGTCGGCATGGTCGCTTAACGCTTCTGGCTGTTCAGCTGCGTGTCGGTGAGGAATGACGCGGCAATCAGGTCGTCAACCTCGATTCGCCCCTCGCGACCCTCCATGATGGCCGCGACCTTCTGGAAGGTCTTCATCTCGTCTTCGGTAATCTGGGCTTCCTGCATCCTGGCTTTGATCTCTGTCATGCGCATGCTCAGGGCATGGGATCTTTTGGTCTCACGGTTCGACATGCTGCTGCTCTTAGTTTCATTGACCATTTTTTGCCCGCCACCCGAATTTGGGGCAAGGGCAAGCGTTTCCAACCTGGACTTCGGTCGGGCAAGGGCCGGACCTAAGTCTGGTCGTGGGCACATGATCGGGACGCGTGCCAAGAGGCCTCTCGTGGCCCCACTCCCATCCAAACTCGACTCCCATCAAGAATCGGGGCCGGATCCCTGCGTTAGTACCCGTCGTTCGATCACCGCGGGATGGTGCCGATGGGTTAGGACGGAGCCCGTCACGGCAGCGCTGTCGTGGTGATGATGCCGGCGCCCATGATCATAGAACGCAACGACGGAACATTAGGCGTGCCTGACGGTTTATTTCTCGCAGCCAGGATCACGATTTGGTGTCTGCTGCAGATCAGTCGGCAAAGGCTGGTCGGCCCGCGTTCTCTACCAGAGGCGCGGGCTCCCCCAGGCAACAGGAGAGAGATCATGAACAATATCATTTGGCTCGTCGGAGCTGTGGTCATCGTGATAGCGATCTTGAGCTTTTTTGGCCTCCGCTGAGCGGACGCGCGTGCCAGTCGGGATGTTTTCCGGAATCTGTCCGCGAAGCGCACGCACGAAAGCATCAGGCGGCCGGTTGAGGCCGTCTGGTTACTGTCCAGTGCAACAGCATCGCTGTCAGCCGGGCACGCGAATAAAAATTCGCCCATCCGACTGACGGGGGACGAGAGTAATCTCGCTTGAGGGGCAGGTGGAGCGCCGAAGTCGGGATGCGCTAACTCTTTGTTTTTTCTGGTCGGAGTGGCAGGATTTGAACCTGCGACCCCCTCGTCCCGAACGACGGGGTCTGCCAGCGAAAACCCGGATTTCCGCCATTCCTCATCACGGTCGGCGACCTTTGTTCACCTTTGTTTCTAGCATACCTGTGGGGTTTCTGTGGGGAGCTGTGGGGGCGTTCGTCGTCTGTGCCTCCGGCATGCGTACCACATTTTTTGGAAGGCTCCTGTAGCGCGACTTGGAGACAATCGCCTCGGCCGCCTCTGCCTGGAAGTCTGGATGATGGTGGCCATACGTCTGGATCAGCATCTCGACGGTCATGCCGAGGAAGCCAGCGGCTGCCCAAGGGTCGGAGCCTTGTTGCATTAGCCATGTTGCAGCGGTGTGGCGGAAGATGTGAGGAGTCACATCGGTACGGAATATGCGTCTGACGCCTCCATCCGGAGCTTCAACATCGTCGTACCAGCCCAATCCGGCTGCCTCGACCACTGAGCGGAACGCCTTCTTGATTGACTGGACGGGTTTCCCGTTCCACTCAACGACGTAGTCGTGGGCGATCATTCGACCGACGTTTGAGCTCTTGCCGCGACCCTTGGTCTTGATCTCCAGCGGAGTGACGGCCCATCGCCGTACATGGGCAAGCAGACGATCGGGCAGACGTACCGGCGGCTGGCGCTTCTTGGTCTCGAGGCGACCAGCTGCGCGACGATAGAAAACGCCGCGCTCCAGGTCCAAATGGCCCGCCCCTTCGGTAGGTCGGACGGCGGCACCACAGATCGCCGCCGAGCGCGTGCCGGTGTAGAGCGCGACAAGGATAAAGCGCGCGACGTGGCGCCCTGTGCGACGGTCGCTAGCCCGACCTTTCCACGACTGACGCATGCGCCACGCAGCGCGGATCAAAGCCGCCGCTTCGTTTCGTGTCAGCCAGCGATCTCTGGGCAAGGACTTAGGTGGCAGCACGATGGCCGGCGCTGAGGTTATGTAGCCCTCTCGATGATAGTTGTTCAGCGCTGCCCGCAAGTCCTCCAACTGCCGCCGAGCGGCTGCACCGCCGCCGTGTGCTTTAGCATAGTCGCGGCAGATCTTGCCGTCGATGTCGCCGATCATCATATTGCCGAACCAGTTCAGCACTGAGACCATACGGCCACCGGTTTCCTTGGGCTTGGCGTGATTTGGCGCGACGTCAGTTAGGTAGACACTAATGGCGTCGGCTATTGCGACCGTAGCGGGATCACGACTGCGCTCGCGGACCGGCTCGTACTTTTCGGTGATGTAGCTGGCAAGCCGTTTTTCAGCGCGTTCGCGGTTGCCAGTGCCGCCGCAAGCGCTGACGAAGGTGTTGCCGTCACGAATGAACCAGCCGGCGCGGCTCCGTAGGGATCCGTCCTGCTTCCTGCTTTCGTCCCGCCAGACGAGGCGTGCCCCTTTCGAAGTCCTCGACATCTTTCCCTCATCTCGGCGATCGCGGCCAAGGTGACATACTCCTTCCCCGCGATCATCTCTGTTACAAGTCGGCCAGCATCCCGCTCCTTGCGCAGCCCTGGTGCCCCCATCGTACCGTCGGGGAAAGCGATGCAAGCGGCTATGTCCAGCCGGAGCGGGGCGCTTTGGTCGGGGTGATGGCTATTCTCAAAAATGCGGTTGGTCACAGATCAGAAAACACGCTGGTGTGTGGAGGCCATTGATGGCGGGGCCAGCCTGATCTAGTTCGTTGGACAATACGGTTCTATGGGCCTTGGGCGTGGTACTATAGGGGGAGTGCTTTTCTTTGCCCCGGACCGTCCGGCGGCGAGTGCTATTACCCGAAAAAGCAAAAATTTCTGCGGGCCATAGATAGGTCCATTCCCAAGCAAACCCGACCGATCAGCACAGGATATCGTGTACACCTTCCCCTGTCCGGTACCAGGCGCGCAGGTGATCGAAAGATCTGCGGCCTAGCTGGTTCCAAAACGTTCAGGCCGGCGGCCGAGCTGCAGCACGGAAATGCCAGCCCAAAATCCAGCTGGTTGTGCCATCGCTCCTCGGGCCTGCATTGGGAAAGCTCGGCCGAGAAGGTGTCGCCCACGTGATGTCGGTGGAGCTTTTTAGGTACGACTGTCAATCGGCAGATTCGAAGAACGCTGCGAGAGCCGGGGGCGGACGTGACACCGAAGCCATTGGAAAAACATCGGGTGCCTGAAGAAGGAGGAAGAGGTGGCAGAGGATCATTCAGGATCCTCAGGATCAAACTTCGCGATGCGTGCGACGGCCTCTCGAAGCATTGCCGCCTTCCGCCGGCCCCGCTCCTGGATTATCTCTCGGAGCCGATCAGGCGGGATGGTCGACATGAAGTCCGCCGAGGTTATTTCGCCATCCTGATAGGTGAACTTGAGCGCCATTGCGCCGACCAGATTGACGTGTTGGGCAAGGACGGATGCGAGCTCGTTGAGGCTGGCGGCGTGGGCGTACAGGAGCGCGGTGGCTACAGGCGATCTGCGGATAATTGCATTGCTGACCAGAAGCTCGAAGCCCTTCCACCACATCAGTTCCCCGATGCCTCGCCCTGTGACCGAGGCGGCGGACTGAGCCGCGCTCACGTACCTGGCCAGAAAGTCATTTTCATAAACGACTTCGTGGTCGCCTCGCGCCCAGTTAACCTCCGCGTTTCCCTTTTGGTTAACCCTTGCGTGGAGATAGGCCCGCGGTTTCCTGTTCTCATCGCGTACGGCGGAGCTCCAGTTGGCGGGATAGATAAGGACATCGACGTGTTCTTGGTTTAGGCCGCAGGCGTAGTCGTTGTCGAGCATTTGGGAGAGATCCTCGTGTAGTCTGGATGTTCCGGTCCGGTCGCGATCACGCGCCAGGGCCAGATAGTCGGAGCTCGAGATGAACGGGTCGAACAGTTTGGTCATTGAAAGTCCTTTGAGGAGGAAGGCTGGACGCCGTGAAGTTTGGCTTCGGCTATGTTAGGAACGAGTCGCCCGTTCGAAGCGGCGCATGACATGGTGATAGACTTCAGGGGTCTTGTGGCCGGCGTCCGTCATCAGGGTGGCAGCGCTTCGCAGCGTTTCAATCGTTGATTTAAGGGCTGTAAACTCTTCATCTTCGTGATGAAGGTCCAGTTCCGAGGAGAGTTCGCGAAGAAGGTCGGTCAGCACTTTTGCCGTTGTCTGGTCGATGGTCATGTTGTGAGTTCCTTGGGATTGGTAGTTGATCGTATACGGTGTGTTTGCACTATATGCGATACATAAGTGGCGCAAAATTGCCTTCAATAGGCCGCCAAAGATTTTTTGCTGGAGAATGTTCGGATGACCGAAGCCGAGTGGGAGCGACTGATCAGCGGGGTGTTGAAGGCCGAGCTAAAGCTTCAGGGTCTGAGCTACGCCGACTTGGCCGAGAAGTTGGCTGTCATCGGCGTCGAGGAGAAGGTGCCGAACATCCGCAACAAACTGTCACGCGGACGCTTCAGCGCTGTCTTCCTAGCGCAGTGTCTTCACGCGATAGGGTCGAAGAGGCTGAAGCTCGACTGACTTTTGTGGGGGCGCCGGCGCCTGGTCCATGCAGTGATATAGACACAGCTACCGCGGCTAGTTGACCAGTCGGGTTTGGGCCCTTGGACCTGGCTCAAGTTTTGGCGCAGGCGGGATTGGTCACTCGGAGACGATCTCGACGGAGTTCTCTTCCCCTAGAGTATCGCGGATTACGCGCCTAGCGGAACGAGCTTGGCGGGACCAAATGGGTCGGACCATCCATTGAAAGGAAACCAATGTCCGACAAATATTTGACAGTCTCAGAAGTTGCCGACTTGCTTGGTGTGCTCAAAGAAAACGTTTTGCGAATGGCTGAGCATGGGGCGCTCCCACCTCCGGTCACGACAAACGGTGAACCACACTTTCCTGAGGAGCCTATCTTGCGTCGACGTGAGGAGGAGGACGACGCTATCCCCTCTGCAGGCGTCTACCTCTCGACGGGCGAAGATTTTTTCTATCATAGGGTGGTGAAGGCCAGCCACATGCTTGTCTACAAAAACTGTCCATTCGCAGTTTTCAGTCTCTGGGACAAAAGCCTTCACATTCGCCCATGGCTCACACACTTGGTCGATGATCTTCCCGATCACGAGACCATCTTGCTTTCCTGTGAGGACGCAAGTGTCCCTGAGGTCAGTTTGGAGGATCTTCCAAAGCCCACTTCAATCGCCTGGGGATATAGCTGGGCCGGACGGTATGATTTGGATGTGATGGTCGCAGCTCCAAATGTGAGCCACTGATCCCAGCAAGCATTAGTAGCGCGTCATGGATGCCGAGTTTCAAATGCTCGGCGTCCAAAAGGCTGCACTTGTGTGGTTCGCGGGCCTGCGCACATCACGCGCCTCGTGGTGAGATCTGACTGCAGCACCACGCAGCACACTTCGGTTGTTCCCCTCATCGGTAGTCAACATCTGTTCGCCACTGGCAGCGGCCAGGTGAACCGAAAGGCGGAATACATGAAAGAACAAAATCCCATAGACCTCTTCCCATATTTGGCTAAGTACGAAAGACATCTTATGGTCGACCACAAGGTAGCTCTAAAACTTCACATCACCAAGCAAGCGCTCATCGAACTGGTACAGGCAGGGTTGGGCCCGAAGCCCCATCCCGCCTTTGCGTCTGGACATTACTGGTTTTCGAAGGCGTTCGTTCCAAGCTGGAAATCCTGGGCAGCTCGGGAAGCAGGTGACGACGATATAAGGCAAGCGGCCGATATCATTCTGAAAGACGATCGCACTCGGCGCATTCGTGAGTTCGAACACTATGACAACGCAGATCCGCGCAGGTTTCTGACTACCTTGTTTTCTCGGAAGGCATGGTAGGTCCGCATGCAGTCCGACAGGAAACAAATTAAGAACTACGTCGAGCGGATGTTCGGGCAGGACAGCGGGGGAAACCTGGTTGTCTTCGAACGCGATCTGTCGGGGGAACGTAGACGGCATGCGGTCTTCCCATACGCCGATCGGGAAATCGTCTTCGACTTCCTGGCAGCGCAGCCCGATAACGTTCATCGGTATCTCGCGGTGGCCCTCCACGACGGGCAAGCCTTTGAGGAACAGACGCGCCGAGGGGACACGGCCTGTGCCCTCGCCTTCTTGGCGCTCGACATCGACCTGGCTACGGGGGTCCACGCTGCCACGAACCTCCCCAAAACCGAGGAACAGGCGCTCGGTCTGCTAAATGAAGCCGATCTGCCCGAGCCGACTCTGGTCATCCATTCTGGGGGAGGGCTCTACCCGATCTGGCAGTTTCAGCAGCCGCTGCTTTTGGAAAGCAAGGACGATCGGAGCCGCATTCAGCGGCTCTGGTCAGCGTGGTATGAGCAGGCCCGAATAACTTGGGAACGGCATGGCCTCAAGTTGGACCCTATCGCAGATCTCGCGCGTGTCCTGAGGGTCCCCGGCACTTTCAATCCTAAGACTAAGCCGGCCAAGCCTGTCCGCATCTTGGGCACGTCAAGTGATCGGCTCTGGACCCTTGAGCAACTGGAAGACGTTGTCGCGGATCGGGTTGCTTCGAGTTCCAACAATTCGCCGCGTTCCGGCGAGCACCAACTAGCCGACACGCTTCGTCAGGAAATGATGTCGGGCGACGAAGATGCCTGCAAGAATGCTGCTGGAGCTCTGGCGATGATCTCCGGATGTAGTTTTCTCAAAGGGTGTGACGAGGGCAGCGAACGCCTAACAGAACCGCAGTGGAAGGATGCTGCGGACCTTCTGGCGCACATTCCGGAAGGGAGGCGGTATTTTCACAATCTGTCCAGCCGTGATCCCCGCTACTCATATCGCGAAGCGGAGGCCAAACTGGATCACGCCAGTAAATACCGCCCGAAGCTATGCGAGACGATTGCCGAAACAAACTCCGAGTGCAACGGCTGCCTGTTCCGTGAAGGAATGGTGATTCGCACCCCGGTGCAGCTGGCAAAGTCGGAACCGGGGCTTGTGCCACTGCAGGGGCGATATGTGCTCGACGCCAAAACTGGTTTGTTCTTTGACATCTCGACGGGACGGGACAAGACGAAGGACGATTTCGATCGCTCCTTCACGCGGAATATGCAGAAGAAGCGGCTGGCCAGCACCACTTTCCGCAATTCGGCACTCTCATGCTTGGCCGATGAACACGACTTCCTGGTTGGGAATGACAAGCTCATCGTCGAGGAAAATGGCATCCGGACATTCAACACCTGGCAGGACGGAGGCGTCGCCGCGGTGGAAGGTGACGCCTCGATCTGGCATGACCATCTTCGCTATCTTTTGCCTGGCGAGGGCGAGAGGAAATGGGTTCTCCAATACCTTGCTCATCTCGTCCAGCGGCCGGCTGCTAAGATCAAGTCAGCTATCGTGCTGCAATCTAAACAAGGCGTCGGCAAAAACCTCTTGGTGCGCGCCGTAAAGCGCATGTTTCATGAGAACGATGTTCGCGAGGTGTACGGTGGCATCCTAGGCGAGCGTTGGCAGGCGGAGCTGGGAAACACTCGTCTGCTAGCCCTCGACGAACTGCAGATCGACGAGCTGAAGACCGCTTACAATCGCCTGAAGAGATGGACCACGGAGGAGATCCAGTCCGTCGAGCGCAAGGGGGTTGATGCGTTCAACGTGAGAACGCCGCGCGGCATCATCATCATGACCAACAGCGACAAGCCCATGGCCATCGAGCATGACGACCGGCGGCTCTTCGTGTGCAAGGTGGAAGCCGCTAAACGGGAGGACGCATACTACAGTGAACTTTGGCAGGGAGGCATGTCAGACGAGAGTGTTGCGGCCTTCAAGCACTATCTCCTCCACCTCGATCTATCAGACTTCGACGCGAATGCAGAGCCGCCGCTTACCGGTGCCAAAGAAGAGTTGATCCGGGCCAGCGCATCCCTTCTGGAACAGGTTATCACTGAGCTTCGGGAAACGGGTTCGGCGCCGTTCAATCGTCAGGTGTACCTGGCAGAAGATGTGGCCAGCGCCGTTGAAGAGCGCATGAGGCGAACGGTAACCGTGCAGCAGATCACTCCGATCCTGAAAAAGCTCGGTGACTGCAAGCGGAGCACTAAGACATCAGTCCCGCGCCTTGGAAGATCGCCGCGTGGCTACGTCTGGGCGTGGCAGGAGGTGGAAAGGTGGCTAAACGCTTCGAGCGACGAGGTCAGAACTGCTCTGGTGGCTAGAGACGTGGATGTCATGACATCGGGATTGATGCCGATTGTCGCGGCGGCTGTCCAAGTGGCCAACTGACCAGGTGCGCGGAGCAACGGACCATGCAGACTTGTATCTCTTCTAGCTATCACTTTGAAGAAAAAGAGGTTGGACAGTTGGACAGCTGGACACCGAAGGGGATCGCCAAACACCTCGACGTAAAGCACTTCTTCTCGGTTGCCATGACGACAAACCTTCCTCCATGGCGCCCGATACCATCTCGCCTCGCGGCAAGGTTTCTTGGCGCCAGCCTCCAGAGCTTAGCGAATTGGAGAATGCGCGATTTGGGGCCCGCAACCGAGCCGATGCGTCGGGGGCAGGGCAATCGAATATACTATCGCCCTGACAAGATCGCCGAGTGGCTCTCTGGTGGGAAATGTTGCGACTGGCAGTTCTCGGCTTTGTGGCTCCAGCACATGGGCATGCCGCTCGATGTGATCAGCGAGGATGCCGTACGCGATCGTATCGCCCAGCTGGAGGGCGTGAGCAACCTATTTCCGGCAGTCAATCGGCTCTGGCGGAATTTCAGAGAGGTCGAGGCAGCCTAGGCCACGTGAAATAATAGTACGGAACGCGAGGAACACTCACGTTCGGCAGCGCATCTCGCAGAAAGCTAGTGGACCAGTGCAACCGCCGACTGGCTTCGTCGTATCAACCCCAGTTCAGCGAACTAGGCCCTCCGGCGAGGCGATGATTCCTGCCTACAGGTCTTTCGCGGCAACATTCGGCGTATCAAGCTGACTGGGCTCGGCCTTTCTGCCCGATACTATAGGGCAAGTCTAATCTGCCCATCGAAAGGCGAGACAGCGGTGACTATTTCACAGCTCGAGCCGGCGCGGCAAGCGTGTTGGCGGCGAACTCGAAAGGATGTCGATGGAATTTCGTGAATACGTATCGCTCGCAGCTAATTTTTTTGAACACAGGTGGGATTGTAATTTCCTCTATGTAAACTCTGACATTGATGGGACTGCCATCAGATATGTAGTGCAGGAAACTGAAAAAATCGGCGAAAGAGGATTCCTCTTTCTCTTCCTGCAAACAGAAAGCGGAAATGCTGAATCGGCAAAATCTATAGTCAGCTATCTCAATGAAAAATATACCTGGGTGAGCGTTGTTGCGTTAGAACAATGCCGTGGTGCTGGAGCCGCAATGTGCGGCGGTTTCGATGAGGTGTGGGTCAGCGAACCAAACGCGCTTCAGGTAGCATATCAGTGCCAAGTGCCCTTCCACACGCTAAACAGAGAAAAGGTCTGGAGTGAATTCAAACTCCACAACGAAATGGGGGATGAAGATGATGATGGAAGGTTCGAAAGGGATCTTCAGGAACTCACAGAGGACGTTCAGAGAATGATCTCAAGGCAACCGGTTCAGCAACGTGGCCGTGACATCCGGTATTTGAACAAAATGGATCAACCGAAGCACGTAAGGTAGTATGGGGCAGTTCCAGCTGGTGACCTGTCACTTAGCTGGTTTTTGGGGAAGGCGCAGCTGCGTTGCGCCCCTCCTCCTATATTTCATCCGCGCCGATACCCGGGGGTAGCATGGGGCCGACATCCAATCAGTCGCGAGATTGGCTCCACTTTTCCGCTACAGGTTGAGGGACAACCCTGGTTGTTGGTGTGGTGACGTTCGACCATGAGCATTGGGACAAGCCCAGCGCGGTCTCAGCAAAGGCTCGCAGGCCATGCCGTCGGCGTCACGGTCCAGCTTGCCGCCCCGCGAGCAGTTGTGGAGATACCACTGGGCCTCGTCGCATGAGCTAGTCTGGCCACACGTTCGCCTTCGCGCGCACGACAGACCGCTTTGCGCAACCAACTTGCAACTGATGATGCCTAGAGGCTGGCGCGACGGCGCCGCGCCGTCCGCGTACGCCGCCCGCCAGTCGCACGGCTCTTGGAGTTTCCCCACTCAAAATCCGCCTTGGTCGCTTCAGCCTTTTGCCCGCTACCTGCATAGGCGCCGTGGCGGTAGCGAGGCCTAATGCAGCGCTTGGCCGTGCTCGACCATCCAGTCCGCCACGCTGGTGCCGTCTGCGCGCCGGCAATCGCCAACGAAGCAGTAACAGCGATCCCACGTCACGAACGTGCGCTGTACTGTGTCGATGCCGCCCGAAACGCGTCGAGCGCTTCGGCCGACCAATAGCAGCACGGATAGTCTAGGAGACGACCTCTGCTGTGAGCTCGATGGGATGAACTTGGCTGCTGCTGTTTTCGCCGGACAAAGGGTTCCTCATTCTTTCTGCTTGGTGAGTGCAATCCACAGCCTGCCCCAAAAGAATTCCACCCTCTACGAAGGGCATTCGAGCGAAGGACATTGGGAATGGTAGCCTGCTTAGGGATCGGTATCACTGACGGCGCCAGCATCAGACCTCTATTCCTTATGCAGGCCCAACGATATGGCCGCTTTGCGCCCAAAATCGGCCGATAGGGCGTTCCTATCCGTGCCGATAAGCGGGCATCGATAAACAACCCGCCATGAACGGCTTTCGCCGCAGAGGGGAACACCCGCGCGGTCCAGCCCGAGACCCGGATGTGGCCTTCGAGGGACTCGCGAACAGAGATGTCATCGTCGACGACACAGACCGTTTCGAGCGTTGTCAGGCCGGGGTACTCCTATGGCGGAGGGCGGGTGAGGGGCCATCGTCGCGTTGAACGGCTTTTGCATGCGGAACCCTCATCCCCTTCCTAGCGCAGCTTCCACGGCCTTGACGATCGCCTCCTCCGTAAAAGGTTTGAGCAGAAAAGCCACCGCGCCGCGCTCGAGCACTTGCGCTTCCAACATCGCATCGGCGTGAGCCGTTATGAATACAATGCCTACGTCGATTTGCCGATTCAGAAGCTGAATCTGCAGTTCGGGGCCTGTCATCCCCGGCATCGAGACGTCAATAACCAGACACCCAGGCGACGTCAGTACTTCGGAAGCGAGAAAAGCTTCCGCCGACTCGAAGGGGCGCGTGACGAACCCGTAGGAATTCAGGAGGTCAGGAAGGGACTCACGAACGGATTCGTCGTCGTCCACCACGCAGACCAGATCACGGTGCATCATTACGCTTGCCTTGAATTGAGACCTGCAACCTCTACGGCCTTGCACGGCAGGGAGAATGTGAACGTCGCTCCAGGCTCGTTCCCGTTGGGTACCGCCGTGAGGCTGCCACCGTGGGCCTGGATGATCGAGCGACTGATGGACAGCCCTATGCCCATGCCATCGGGTTTGGTCGTCTGAAACGCCTCGAAAAGCTTTTCGGTCCCCTGTGGGTTGATACCGTGCCCGGAATCGCGCACTTCAAGCGAAATATCGCCATCGGGTTCGCACCGGGTCGCGATCCGAAGCATTCGGACACGGTCCGTGACCTCGCTCATGGCCTCAGCGGCATTCAGGACGAGGTTCAGAATAACCTGTTGGATCTGGACTCGGTCCGCGGCAGCGGGGGGCAGGTCTCCTGCAAAGGTCGTTCGCACGATCACACGGCGACGCTGTAGTTCGCTTGCGAGAAGGGCAAGGACTTCGCGGGCAATCTCCTGCAGGTCGATGGGTTCAAGGGTCGGGGCGCGACGAGCGTAGAGCGAGCGCAGGCGCTTGATCACTTCCGATGCGCGATTGCCGTCACGGAGAGTGCGCTGGGTGTTCGCTAAGGCTCCCGCCACGTCAGGCGGCTCGGCCGCGAGCAGGCGCAGGCAGGTGCTTGAATTGGTGATGATACCAGCCAGTGGTTGGCTGACCTCGTGGGCTATGGATGCGGTGAGCGTGCTAAGCGCCGTCACGCGCGCGACATGAGCCAAGTCCTCACGTGCCCGATTGAGGTCGTCTTCGGCAAGCTTCCTGGCCGTGATATCCTGCAGCGCGCCCATGAACACCGGGCGATCGGGAATCTGGTCGATCCGATGGCCGACCACTTGAGTGTGGCGGATACCCCCATCGGTGTTAATAACACGGAATTCGAGCTCGAAGTTTTCGCCTATTCGCGCGCCGCCGATCAGGGCCTCGACCTGACCCACGTCGTCCGGATGAATCGCCGTCATCATCATGTCCATAGTCACCTTGCAACCGGGCTCGAACCCAAACACTTTGTAAATGACCTCAGACCAATTGTGCTCATCAGCATGGACGTCCCAAGTAAAGCTCCCGGTCTGGCTCAAGCGTTGGGCCGCGGTAAGGTAAGTGTTGGCCCGTGCCAGTTCGTCTTCCGCCCGTTTGCTGACCGTGACGTCTTGCGTGCTGCCCAGGTAGAGGAGACGCTCAGCGACTTCCGGAATGCGCGCGATGACGGTGTGGACATGCTTGGTCTCACCGGCTGGCGTGACGATCCGATAGAAGACGTCGAAGTCGGTCCCGAAGCGCTGACCGTCGGCGGTAACCTGAGCCACCCGGGGCAGGTCCTCGGGATGGATGCCGCTGAAGATCGTGTCCATTGTCGGAGGCTGTTCCGGGTCAACGCCCCAGATCCGATAGTTTTCGTCTGACCAGTCGATATCATCGGACTCTGGGTCCCACGTGAAGCTGCCGATCCGGCTGAGCGACTGAGCGATCTTTAGGTAGCGGTTGGCGCGCGCTAGCCTCGCTTCACTCGCCTTAAGAGCGGCCTCAGCGAGCCGGTCTTTGGTTACGTCTTGGTTGCTGCCGATATAAACAATACGATCGGTGATCTCGGGAATCCGGGTGCTAACGGTGTGTATATGCTTTACGCCTGCCGACGTGACAATGCGGTAGATGACATCGAAGTTCTCGCCAGACCGGCGGGCACCATCGATGGTCTTCAAGACCACATCTACATCGTCGGGATGGATTGCGTTCACGATGACGTCTAACGTGGGCGTGACGGCCGGGTCGACCTCCCAAATCCGATAGTTCTCGTCCGACCAGTCAAGCTTGTTGGAATCTACATCCCAGGTGTAACTGCCAACGCGACTGAGGGTCTGCGCGGCCTTGAGGTAGCGGTTGGCACGCCGCAGACCAGCCTCACTCGCCTTCAACGCCTCTTCGGCGACTTTGGCTTCGGTGATGTCCTGAAGTGCGCCGAAATAGGCCGGCCCATCCGTGGTTTCCGACATGCGTGTGACGACCGAGCGAATATGCTTGGTGACGCCCGCGGGGGTTACGATGCGGTGCACCATCTCGAAGTTGGCGCCTGCCTGCGTCGCCTCGCTCATGCCCGTCGTGACCCACTCCCGATCATCGGGGTGGATTCCGTTCAAGACCATCGACATTGCAGGTGGTAGCGAGGGGTCGATGCCCCAGATTCGGTAAGACTCGGCTGACCAGTCGAGGTGGCCTGTTTCAACCCCCCAGGTGAAGCTGCCCGTCTTGCTGAGCCGTTGGGCCGCGGTTAAGTACAGGTTGACTCGCATGAGATCCGCTTCGCCCGTCTTCAGAGCCGCTTCGGCCAGCTTGCTCTCGGTGATGTCCTGCGAGCTGCCGAGATAAACCGCCCGGTCAGAGATTTCGGAAATGATCTCCATCACAGTATGCAGGTGCTTCACGCCCCCAACAGGCGTGACGATGCGATAGAAGACCTCGAACCCTTCCTTGGCTTGCGTAGCCGCGGCGAAGGTCTCCAGCATCTGCTCGCGATCCTCCGGATGGATGGCGGCGATGACCATCTCTATGGTCGGGGGCACGGCCGGATCGAACTCCCAGATGCGATAATTCTCCTCCGACCACACCTGCTCGTCGGAAGCCGTGTCCAGCGAAAAACTGCCGGTCTTGCTGAGCCGCTGCCCTCCCACTAGGAAGTGGTTGGCCCGCCGGAGGTTGGCCTCCCCGGCCTTCAGGGCGAGGTCGGATCTGGCGCGCTCGATAGCGATGCCGGCAATGCGCGCGAAGCGGTCGACCAGTTCCTCGTCCTGGCCCGTGGGGCCTTGCGGCACATGCTTGTAGATCGCGAAAATCCCGAGCACGTTTCTATGACTGTCAAAGATCGGGGCAGACCAGCACGACGCCAAGCCGAAACCCGTGACGAGTTGCGGCCAGGGCGACGCTGCCCAACGAGGATCTCGCGGCGGGTCGGCGGCGATAATGGTCGCGCGGGATACGACGGCCAGTGAGCAGGGGCCGTACTCCGGGTCGATCTTCAAGCCTTCGAGCGCCGCGTTGTAGTCTGCCGGAAGGTTTGGGCCCGCCGCAACCCGGAATCGCTGCCCGTCGTGGTCGACGTAGAGGATACTGCACACCGAGCCAGACGAGAGATCCTCAACGAGAAGACAAAGCTCGTTAAGCACGCTAGGAAGCGGCAGACCACGTGCGACGAGCTCAAGCAGACGCTTTTCCGCCGCCAACTGAGCCTCGGCCCGCGTGCGGTCCTCGATATCGGTGTTCACGCCGCACCAACCGATCAGGTTTCCCGCCATGTCTCTGAGTGGACGGGTCTGCAGGTTGAAACGCCTATAGACACCATCGTGTCGGCGGAGCCGAGCCGTCACGTTGATTTCCTCAGGCGCCGTGACGCTAAGGGTTTCTTTCCACGCCGCCTCAACGACCGCCAAGTCATCCGGATGGAAGAGCGAGATCCAGCCGGAAGCGTTCGCCAGCTCGAGCGTAGTTCCCGTGTACTCGCGCCAAAGTCGGTTGACGAAGTCACAGGATCCGTCTGGCGTGGCAGTCCATACCATCCCTGGCAGTGCGTCCAGCAGGCGAGTCTGATCCGTCTCCATCATTGACTTTCGTGCTGTCCCCGGTTGACGAGAATGCAGAGCCCGACCCGCACGCGTCCATAGGACTATGGTGTCGGTCGTCGCGGTTCCTGTAGCCGCTCTCGTTGAGGGCCTGTCAGAGCCGCCCGGAGACCGCCACGCCGTAGGTGGCCGGTTGGCCGACGAAGCGCGACACGACGTTTGCGTTCAGGAAGACGTTGCTCCAGTAGTAGGCTTCGGTGACATTGCGGCCAGATCGACGCCCGGCGCCTGCCATCTGCGCTTTCGAGGCCGGCGCGAAGGTCCGCCAAGGTGTAGGCGCCGAAGCGCATCGGCTGTGGCGCGCCGATGCCAGCATAGGTCCGCCGCGGGCAGGAGGCCTGGGAACTCCTGCGAAACGCAGAACTGGCCCTGACGTCGCTGGATCGGCTGGACGCGTCGCTCTTCGCGATGAAGAACGAGGAAAAGCAGAGGATCGCGATTGCCGCGCCTTCTGTTTTCGGTTTCGTGACCTTGCCCAAGGTCGTAGCGATCATCCACTTGAAGACCGCTTCGAATGTCCGCTCGATTTCGGGAAGCTATGAGGCGAGCACATCCTGGCCGGACGCGCGGATCTCGGGGTTTCCAGACTGCCGCTGGACCCAAGTCTCTTGAATGGGCGCCGCTTGGATCGGCGCGCAACGTATGCATTTTACATCCCGACCATCGCTTTGAAAACAGACCTGCATTGAGGCTCAAGACTAGGATTCTCAAGCCCTGCAAGCTACCTAAGCCGGGGTGATCATCAACTGTATCTGAGGTATTCTCTCCGAAGCGATACCCTTCCAATCACAATTTGTCGTGCCTCAATATCAGGCGGGAAGACGCTGCTTCGTAGACCAACACAAAAGTATTGCCGACACTATCGTGCAATGGATTTGCGGCGGTCGCCATTCGATCACTAGCGCATTCAACACAGGAGATGTGCCATGCGCGACCAACGGCTGAGCAATTCACGCGTCGCAGCAATCGTCAAAACGAAGAACGAAATCAGCGTCAACCAAGCGCGGTGGATCCTGGTTCCGCTGTTCGGATTGTGGATCTTGGTTTCCGCCGCAGGCATGATCCTCGGATGAAGAAATGGCCCCGGCCGTGAGCGCAGCCGACAAACATTGGCCTGTGCTGTCGTTCGACTTCCTGTCAGCTCCTTGGCCTTCGCCGATCTGCATCGGATGATCGCGGAGGTTGCCGTGATCCGCTACTCGTGGCCTTTGCTTTATGGATGGGCATTTGCATCTATGCATGCGGCTTGCTTGACGGCTATCGCGCCGACGCTGCGGTGTTATCGATACGTTCAACGCCATCTTCCCCGATCGACCCGGCCAGCCAACATCGTCTCAAGGTGCTGTTGCCGCTTGTGGTCCTGGCGTCCGCAAACGGCGGGTTCCATTTCGAAGCGCACTAGCCAAGACACATCAGACATAAGAAATCAGCAGAAGGCTCGGCATTGCTACGAGACAAGTTGCTGACCGCCGTCGATGTCGTATGTCGCGCCCGTCATCGCCTTGTTACTCATGATATGAACGGCGAGCGCTGCGACGTCGGCCGGCTCGACGACACGCCGGATAGGCAAAATTCGCCTCAGCTCTTCACGCCGCTTTTCAAGATTGTCGCCCAACAACGACGCCGAGAGTTGCGTATTGACGAAGCCGGCCGCGATCAGGTTCACGCGGGCGGGGGCCAGTTCGAGGGCCCAGATTGGCGATGAGCGCAGGCAACGCAACCGTGACCGTCGAAGCGATTGCAAGGCCCTGACGGGGACGACGTGCGCCAGTGCCGCCAATGAATGTTAGCGATCCACCTGGCATTAACTTGCCCACGGCTTATCGGGCCACATTAATCGCGAGCAGCAGATGCTCCGTGACATCTTTGCGCCCTCCTCAGGCGACACTTCAAGCGGTGGGCGATAGTGGGGCGCGCCGGCTGTGACCATGACGTGATCCACTAACATTGGAAGATTCCAGAAAAACGCCTCCAGCGCGTCGGCATCGTTGGCGTCGAAAGTGGCAATGTGTTTCGCGCCGGTCTCTTGCGCTGCCAGTTCGAGACGATTCTTGTCGCGGGCTTGCCAAGATGAGGCTGGCGCCCTCCGAGCGGGCACGCCGGGCTGTCTCTAGCCCGATCCCGGCGCTGCCTCCAATGACAACAACATTCTGGCCAAGCAGGTGGGGTTTGCACCTGCCGAAAAGGGGCGCGGTAGCCATTAATACTCCTTACGCGACGGGTTCACCGTCAACTGTGTCCCAGATCAATAGCCTCGGTTCCAGAAGCACGCGGCAGCTTGTCATCCGCTTGTAAGGCTAAAGAGGCAGCTTTTTGCCCGTATATTCGGCAACGATGTATTCGGCGTACCAATCCGGCCAGTTCTCATCATGCCGGCCACCGTCGCGCTTTTCGTGTTTTCCATGTGCAGCAGCCGCGCGGCGCAGTGCGCCTGCGAGATCCGCCAAGGAGACAAAGCTTGTCGAATCGGCATCGACCCTACCGGGAAAGCGATTGGTGATCTCTTGCATCAGCCATATGTTGCGGTCAGGATCGGTGAATGTCGCGAACGAGACGTAGCTACGTCCTTCGGGATCGCGCCCCTGGATAGGCGGTTGGCCTGGCCCGGCCCGGTGGAACACCTCACTGACCTCAACCCCCTTTGCCAAAAGCTCGGCGCGTGCGATTTCGATGTCAGATACCACGAGATAAGTTGTACTTGCTGCGTCGGGTTTGGCAGATGTGAGCCCTATCCCGAAGTGCACCGACGCCGGGGAACCCGGCGGCGTGAATTGCACAACGCGGAACGACTCGTCTACCGGGAAATCGGCGTCGAGCCGCCACCCGATTCGGCCGTAAAAGGCCTTGGCGCGATCTACATCCGACACCGGGATCACAACAACTTCGAGCTTCATATCGCTCGTCACGGTCGGTGCGGCATTGCCGCTAACAACTTCGGCAAGGGTCATAGCATTCTCCTTTCGTCGATTCGAAGGCGCAGAAGGATCCCAGTTGCGCTGCTATGCGTCGACAGCAAGCCTATAACGGGACGCCGGCACTTTTCGGGACAGGTTCGGGATCAGCTTTTGGCGCGCCGCCTCGTAGCTATCCCAATCCGAACGGTCCGGGAGCGACGGAATCGTGACAAGCTCTCCCTGGTCAAAGCCGGCCAGTGCGGCGTCGACCAGGTCTTCTGCCTGCATCACCCGTTCGTCCGGGTAGTTGGAAAGATCACCACCGGCCACATCCCAGAAGTTGGTCTGCACCGCGCCTGGGAGCACCGCCTGGACGGCGATATTCTTGTCCGCAAGCTCCTTGTGTAGTGAGAGGGTGAAGGCCGTGACATAAGCCTTTGTTGCGCCGTAGACACCGTTGAGCAGCTCCGGCCAGAGGCCCATAGCCGAACTGATGTTGATGATAGCCCCGCCTCCCCGTGCCACAAAAGCCGGCGCCGCCGCATAGGTCAGGCGGGTCACCGCTGTGACATTCAATTCTATCATGTCATCCATGGCGTCGACATCGGTCTCGAGTATGGAGCTGACGGCTCCGAGACCTGCATTGTTGACAAGCATCGAGATCCCGCTTCCACCTCGAAGGAGCGCCTCAATCCTGCCGCGGTCAGCCTTGTCGTTAAGGTCGGCCGCAACCGTTTTGACGGCGCGGCCTGTTACGCCCGATATGTGGCGCGCCACGCCGTCAAGCTTTTCCTGGTTGCGCGCCACGAGAATGAGATCGTAGCCGCGGCGTGCGAGCCGGTCGGCATAGATGGCCCCGATGCCCGAGGACGCGCCCGTTACCAATGCAGTTCCTTTTACCGACGTTTTCATGGTGTTCTCCACTTGAAGGTGCAGCTTGACATTGGCGCGGCCGGGCCGGGGAACCCAGCCGCGCCCTTGCGAGGAGGCGTGGGAGGCGCCTGTGCTCGCACTAGATAGATTCGCGTAGCGTTTTGAACGAAGCCCGAAGCTCGGCGCTAAAGGTCGCCGGCTGTTCCCAGGCGGCGAAATGACCGCCTTTAGGAAGCCGGTTATAGTGGATGAGCTTCGGATAAGCCTTCTCGGCCCAGCTCTGCGGAGCTTGGTAAATCTCGTCGGGAAACGCGCTGACTGCCACCGGAATCTGGATGCCCCGAGGATCGAAAAATCCTCCTGCAGGGAAGTGTGCGTTATCCCAGTAGAGACGCGCCGAGGAAATCGCGGTGTTGGTCAGCCAATAAAGTGTGACGTTGTCCAGGATGTCATCACGTGTCAGACCCTCGGTTTGTCCGTCGAAGACACGCGCTATCAGTTCATAGCTGCGAATGTCGTGATCAAGCATCCAAGCCGCGAGGCCGACCGGCGAGTCAGAAATGCCGTAGAGCGTCTGCGGACGATTGTTCATCTCAATCGCGTAGCCGAGTCCGTTCTTGTAAAAATCGTCGAGCTGATTCCAGGCACGCCTTTCGTCCGGAGTCAGAGTTGCCGGCGGCGGCGTCCCAGCGGCAAGCGCCTTCGCAATTTCGGCTGGAACCGTGGCTGCCATGTTGGTGTGGATACCCAGCAGTCCGGAAGGCTGCTGCAGGGCCATCGTTTCGGTGACCGCATTGCCCCAATCACCGCCCTGAGCCACGTACTTGGTGTAGCCAAGACGCTGCATAAGCTCCGCCCAGGCCTTCGCGATGCGGGTCGGAGTCCAGCCCGGCGCCGTTGGCTTGCCAGAGAAGCCGTAGCCCGGCAGCGATGGGATGACCACGTGGAAGGCGTCGGAAGCGCTGCCTCCATGAGCTGTTGGGTCCGTCAGTGGCCCGATGATCTTCAACTGCTCGATGATTGAACCCGGCCAGCCATGCGTGACAATCAGCGGCAGGGCGTCTTTGTGCTTGGATCGGACATGGATGAAGTGGATGTCCAGCCCGTCTATGCCCGTTATGAAGTGTGGCAGCGCATCCAGCCGCGCCTGCATTGGGCTCCAGTCGTAGTCTGACGCCCAGTAAGCGGCCAGTTTCTGGATTGTGGCCAATTGAACGCCCTGCGTGTCGCCAGCGACGGTTTCCTTGTCAGGCCAACGAGTCGCACTGACCCTTTTGCGCAGATCGTCAAGCTGGTGTTGCGTGAAACGGGCGGAAAATTTGCGGATAGAAGTTTCTGCCGCGGCCGCCTTCAAAGCACTCGGAACGACGGATAACGCTCCCAAGGCAACTGTGGTGGCAATGACTTCGCGTCGGTTGGGCATCGTCGAGTTTGCTCGCATTGCGGTGTCCTCTGTTTCCCGGTCAAGTCGATGGGTGAACATTTCGCTCGACGTGAGCCGGAACGCGATTGCACGAACGTATTGGCGATACCTTTGTATTGCCCGCGGCTGGACGCGCAAATCTGTGACAAAACCAACACCAAGGCATAGTGGACGTCACAGCCCGCTTGGCGCAGGATCAGAGCCGCGCGATTTCCGCAAAGGGACGGCAATGAAGATGGACCAATGAAGATGGACCAATGAAGATGGACCTAGGCCGCGTTCTGTATGCACTGCCCGGACTGGTCTGGACTGCATTGCGAGACGGCCGTATCGATTTCGTCAACCGACAATGGGCCGAATACACCGGTCTCGGCCTCGATGAGGCTCACGGCAGTGAATGGAAGTCGATCGTTCACCCTGACGATCTGCCCGCGCTGCTTGAACGATGGCGATCGATGTCTGAGGCGGCAGACCTGGCCGAACTGGAGGTTCGCCTGCGTCGCTTCGACGGAGTCCACCGCAGGTTCCTCGTCAGGTGCAGTCCGCTATTCGATGATCAGGGGCAAGTCGAAAGATGGTGCGGCGTAGGAACGGAGCTAGAGACACTGCAGCCTCTAGTAGAAGGCCCCTTGGAGCAGACGACTAGTTTCCAACACATTGTGGATAGCATTCCGATCCCGGTCGCCGTGACGTCGCCGACAGGCGCTGTCGAATGGCTTAACCAGCCAACTCTCAATTATTTCGGGAAGACTTTGGAAGATTTGAAGGGCTGGAAAGCGTCCGACGTGGTGCATCCAGACGACCTGGAGAGAACGATCGCCGCGCAGGCCTACGCTCACCTTCAGGGGACCAGCTACGATGTTGAGAGCCGTCACCTACGCGTCGACGGTGTCTATCGGTGGTACAACGTCCTAGGACTGCCGTTGCGAAATCCCAGCGGGGACATCCTGCGCTGGTTCCATCTGCTCATTGACATCGATGACAGGAAGCGGATCGAGGAATCGCTGAGAAACAGCGAAAACAATCTACAAATGATCATCGACACGATACCCGCCCTTGTATGGTCTGCGAGGGCCGACGGTACGGCCGACTTTTTTAACCGGCATTACCTGGAGTACGTCGGTCTCGGCCTTGAAAATATACGAGATTGGGGATGGATAGCTTCCGTCCATCCGGCTGACGTCGAGACTTTGAAATCCGTCTGGGGCGCAACTATGGCGACCGCGCGGCGCGGTGAATGTGAAGCGCGGCTTCAACGCTTCGACGGATCGTACAGATGGTTTCTGTTCCGCGTGGAGCCATTGTTCGACAAGGCCGGAAACATTGTTAAGTGGTACGGAGTCAACACCGACATTGAGGCACAGAAACGCGCGGAGGCCGCATCGCGAGCGAATGAAGTCGATATTCGCAACATAGTGGACTCAATTCCTGCCCTTGCATGGTCAGCCCAGCCAGACGGATGGGTGGACTTTATGAATCAACATTATGTCGATTTCACCGGCCTGCCCATAGAGGAGCTTCTCGGCTGGCGCTGGGTAGCCGCTGTTCATCCGGACGAGATCGAAGGAATGGCCAAGCTTTGGCGCGAAGGCATTGATACAGGCCTTCCCCTGGAAGCAGAGGGCCGCCTACGCCGCCATGACGGAACGTATCGATGGTTCCTGTTTCGATCCAGTTCTGTTCGCGACAAGAATGGAAGCGTGGTCAAATTCTACGGTTTTATCACCGATATCGAGGATCGGAAGCGTGCTGAGCAGGCCCTTGCCGCAAGCGAGATCGAAGCACGCCTCGCCATGGACAGCATCGACGGTATGATCTGCCTCTTTACACCAGAGGGCGCGCTGAACGGCGGCAACAGGCAGCTTCTGGACTACTTCAACCTGCCCCTCGAAGAAGTAATGAACTGGGCAACGAACGGGATCACCCATCCCGACGACCTGCAACATTGTATCGACAGTTTCATGGCATCCGTCGTTTCGGGTGAACCTTACGATTTCGAGACCCGTTTTCGCCGTTTTGACGGCGTCTTTCGCTGGTTTCAGATACGCGGGCTGCCTCTCCTCAACTCTCAGGGAGATATCATTCGCTGGTACGGGCTCCTAACCGACATCGACGATCGCAAACATGCGGAAGAGAAGTTAAAGCACAGCCAGATGCTATTGGCCGAAGGTCAGCGAATGAGCCTCTCAGGCACCTTTTCATGGCTGGTCGAGTCAGACGAATTGACATTCTCCGAAGAACTTAAGCGCATCTTCGGTTTCGACGAGGGCGTTCTGATCACATTCGAGGCCATTCAAGGCCGGGTTCACCCGGAAGATTTACCGCTACTTGCTGGAAAAATGGCGGAGGTGCGCTCAGGCGGCGACAATCCGGAGTATGCAATCAGGCTGCGCATGCCTGACGGTGCGATCAAATATCTCAGGGTGATAGGTCGCTTGATAAGAAGCGACAACGGCCGATCGGAATGTATCGGAGCAGTACAAGACGTTACACAGAAGCGGCTGGCCGAACAGGCCCGCGACGAGCTGCGGTCGGAACTTGCCCATGTCACCAGGGTGACAAGCCTCGGCGCAATGGCCGCCTCCATCGCGCATGAGGTCAATCAGCCGCTTTCAGGCATCGTCACGAACGCCAGCACGTCGCTAAGGATGCTGGCTGCTGATCCCCCTAACATTGAGGGGGCCCGGGAAACCGCGCGTCGCACCATCCGCGACGGAAACCGCGCGGCAGATGTGATCACGCGTTTGCGTGCCTTATTCGGCAAGCGTGTTTTCCAAGTTGAGCAGGTCGACCTCAACGAAGCCGTGCGAGAGGTCGTCGCGCTTTGCTGGAGCGATTTGCAACGAGCCCGGGCCAGTCTAAGGACCGAATTGGCCGAATGGCTTCCGCTCGTTTCAGGCGACCGAGTCCAACTACAGCAAGTGGTTATGAACCTGCTGCGCAATTCTGCTGATGCGGTAGCAGATATCGACAACGCACCACGACACGTCGTCCTGACGACCACACTTGGCGAAGGGGATGCGGTTCGCCTTTCTATATCCGACTCGGGTATCGGATTTCGCACCGTCGATCCTGCTCGCGTATTCGATGCGTTCTACTCAACTAAGCGCGATGGTATGGGCATCGGATTGTCCGTCAGCCGAACGATTATCGAGAGTCACGGCGGGAAGCTGTGGGCTGAAGCAAACGAAGGACCGGGCGCGACCTTCACACTCTCCGTCCCGACAATGGCCTGCGATCTTACGACACCGTTCGATTCCGAACGGCCAAAAAGCAGTGCATTACGGTGAGGTTTTGATGAACAAAAAAAGTCCACTCGTGTCGATCGTCGACGATGACGAATCTGTACGTGAGTCCTTGCCTGACCTCCTAAGGGAGTTGGGCTATCGTGTAGAGGCGTTCTCATCGGCCGAACGCTTTCTAGCGTCAGGCGACGAGGTCGGGACCAGTTGCTTGATACTAGATATTGCGATGCCGGGCATGACTGGAACCGAGTTGTTGCGCAACTTACGCAACAGGGGGCAACAGGTGCCGATCATTTTCATCACCGCACATCGGGATGAATTCGTCAGGCGGCGACTAATGGCCGACGGGGCCGTGGATTGCCTTTACAAGCCATTCAGCGACGCCGCCTTGCAAGTGGCTCTGGCGAAGGCAATTCCATTCGTTTGAACAACACGACCGAATACGAGATTTGTTGACTGGAGCTGCGCAATGCTTAGGGATTTAGGTTACGCACCGAACCATATCGGATCAACACCCATGACGAATGAGACGCCTGTCGTGTTCGTGGTCGACGACGACATTTCAGTCCGCGAATCCCTCGAGCTGCTCATTGGATCCGCCGGCTGGCAGCCGGGGATATTCGAATCTGCCATGGAGTTTCTTGCTCAACCTCGGATGGCAGTGCCAAATTGTCTTATCCTTGACGTCAATCTGCCTGAGTTGAATGGACTTGATCTGCAGCAACTCATCGCTGCCGAGCGTACCGAGACCCCCATAATCTTTGTAACCGGCTACGGCGACATACCCACCAGCGTCAAGGCAATAAAGGCTGGTGCCGCCGAATTTCTGACAAAACCGTTCCGCGAGGATGTTATGCTGTCGGCCATTGAGCACGCACTCAAGCGCAGTAGGGCCGCGCTCTCATCGCAATCTGATCTGGAGGTGCTCAGGCAACGATACGCTTCACTCAGTCGGCGTGAACAGCAGGTTCTGTCGTTTGTTGTGTCCGGTCTGATGAACAAACAGATCGCTTTTGAACTCGGCATCAGCGAGATCACAGTCAAGGCGCATCGGGGGCAGATGACGCGTAAGATGCACGCCAAGTCGCTGCCGGATCTCGTCACTATGGCCGCTACACTTGGTATCAACCATTGACCATGCATGCCGGGCCGATCCCATTGTATCGATGACACCTTGGGACAATAGGTCAAGAGTTCACCTGTTCGCTACCTTGATCGCGGCATCGCAGCAGTAATGGGTTGGAAGTCCGCGACCCTGAGGGGCCGTTCCATGCGACTGCAGCATTCCCATCCGACCACATCGAGTGAGGTTTTCCATGTCCATAGCATCTGATATCCCGTCAGGGTCGAGTCGGTCCCATCAGCCCGGCCAAGAGCACTTCTTGGCCGTCCGACCAGAGGAAATCGTTTGGGAGCCATTTGCCGGATACCCGAACGCCGCCCGCGTAGCGACCCTGGTGGGAGACCCTACCCAGCCAGGGCCCTACGCCGTCCGAGTCAGGTTGTCTGCTGGGACTCGGATGGCGCCGCACCGCCATCCTGAAGACCGTCTCTACACCGTGATTTCCGGCGTCTTCTATATAGGCCGCGGGGAAGTCTTCGATGAGGATAAGCTGGAGGCTTTTGCGCCGGGAACCTTGATCTTCCTTCCGGGTGGCCAACCACATTTCCATTGGGCCAAATCGGGAGACTATGTGACACAGGTAATTGCGATCGGCCCATTGGGGCTGGATTATGTGGATCTGAAAGACGACCCTCGCACGGAACAATGAACCGAGCCCCGCGCCCCTTGTGATCAACTAGTCAAAAGACTGCGAAGGCCTGGTCGAACGCGCCCAGGCTCCAACGACCCCATGCGCAAGATCAAGGTCGACCGTGACAGAAGATTTTGTGCCTACGTCGTCCAAGGATGGATATCGAAATAAGGCCGAGGCTGACAAAAGGATGTTCAAGTTTCCGAGGACATCCGCGGCCCGAGACTTCTCGCACGCGTTGCCGAGGGGCTCTCGGCGAAGCGTCGGCGGTAGGGCTGAGCAAATCGCCCGAGTTCGAAAAAACCCAGACCTGTCGCAATCGACGTGACGGTTGCCTCGTGCGTGGCAACGAGCAGCTGTTGCCGAGCTTCATCAAGGCGTCGATTGATAATGAATTCCTGCGGCGGACATCCATGGACACGATTGAAGCTCAACTGCAGGGAACGAACCCCCACGCCTGTAGCCGATGAGACTTCGTCCACTCCGATTACTTCGCTCAAATTCGCGTTGATCCAATCTTCGGCACGTCGGACCTGTGCGAGACTGAGGTCCTGCACTAGCTCCGATTCAGACGGGGAAGCCTCAGATAGGCACTCGACGATCAAGCTCAAGAGAAGACGTTGCGCAAATAGGCGGGGTTTGCCTGGCGTAGCCACCGGTGAACCCACGCGATCCGCCTCGGAGGCAATCCATCTTGCCGTAGATTGCAGCGTCGCTAGTCGTGGGCTTTCCGGCAATAAGCCTACCCATTCTCGGAAAGGCGCCAGCTTTCGGAACCGTTGGCGCATCGCCTTCCTGATGCCGGCCCCGTCAACTGTCATAAGGAGGAGTCCGAACGGGTTGATGCCGAGACGCAAGTCAGTGTCTGGCGCATGCATCACGCGGGTTGCGTGAATGGGATTCAAATGCCTTGCCGTCAACGGTGTAATTGATCGATCCATACTCGTGGAAGAATAGGCGAAAATGGTCGGATAACGGTCCCTGGGCCGTAAGATCCACGGCGCAATCATGCTCGACGTCAGAGAACCCGATTTTTTCCATGTCAAACTGGTTCCACCGGATGCCATATCGGCGACGATCGGTCTTTATACTTCGATTGCGCTCCCAAACCTGGCCAGCAAAGCTCGCGCCCTCCTCGAGATCACCGCTTGAGAACACATGATGGGAGGACAACAATTCCATGAGCAAGCTCCAGAGCAAACCGCAGGTCAAACCTATGCCTGCATGCTATGTTGAATACGTGATTTCATCAACGTGAGATGACGTGAGATCATCCACTCCGCGCCTGCACGCGGATAAACGCCGACTGCCTGGGAGTCGGCTATGCAGAAAACGAAACCCCTTGAGTTTCGCAAAGTGCATAGCGACAACGCCTGTTACTTGCTCTCTTCCGTATGGCTTCACGTGGAGAGAGAGCATGTCTTCGTTTCCGGCTATCGGACCTGTTCACACATCTATTGCCTCCCGCTCACCGGGGACGAGGCTGGACCATCGGGAGCTAACGATCAAAGTTTCACGGCGATGGTCAACGCGCCTATCCAGGCAATTGATATTCCTAACCTGGTGCTTTTCCCTTCCCGAAGACGAGTATCGCGCATGCTCGCCCGACCACATCGCCGCCGTGCTTCACGACAGCTTTAGATGGCCGGCGAATGTCAATTCATGTCGCAGCTGCCGGGAAAACCCTTCTTGTCCACCACTATGTTGAGACAGTTCACCGCAGCGATCGTCTCATATTGAAGTCCGTCTCCGAAATGTTCACGCCTTCGGGCCGTACTACGATCGACACCGAGTGGGACCTCAGCGTCAATGCAGTCGACAACCGCCGATGCGCGTTTACAAACCGCCTGCGTTCCCGCGCAACAGACGACTTCCTCTCTTATCTCGGGCGCGAAGGTATTTCGTTCGATCAGATACGGTCACAACAGCAACTTTGGTGTACGACTCATAATACTGCACGAACACCTTCACTCGCGGCAAGCATCGAGCGCGTCGCTCTGATCAATGGCATTCTAAACAGATGACTCCAATGCCGGTGAATATGGCCTTCTGCCGCTCACTGCGGCGCGGGATGGGAATGAGAGACGTCTGGGCCATAAGCGCAGGTTTGAGCTTAGGCAACCATGCATCTCACTTCGCGCAACGCGGCGGGTACCTGGTCGATTCGCTGCCCGGCCGAACACTGCCTCGTGCACGACATAGGCCACGGGGCATTCCCGAAAGCAACGTCGCGGATGCCAGTTCAGCCTGGAGTTAGATGTCGCGAAGCTTGGAACGATCCGGAAATACTAGCTCGACGCTGCAATGCGTTACCTCGGCCAAGCCGCGCCATGACTCGGGAGGCCGTGACGAATGGAGGCGGGTGTAGGTCGCGGCGAGGAGAGCACCGTCCTCCGCCTGTCGGAAGATTCTCGCTTCGCGGGTCAAATGCACGGTAACGAATTGCATGATCTGGTTCTCGCGACATACGTCGGATTGGACCGGCACTCGCGATAGATCGCAGAACCGGACATGAATTTCCGGGATGCCAGTTGCTCGCTTAAGCTAACGATCACGGCAATAAACCATGTTTCTTGTTCCGATGGGCTACGAGGGCGTCGATACTCCCAACAGCTATCGTCGTCGAAAAAATGGCGGGCGGTTATTTCCCGCCCGCGAAGACCTCGTCAAGCGGCCTTGGATGGACCTTGAGACTTTCGGGACCTCGCATCCACGGCTTTTGCGAGCAATGCACCAAGGTGTCCGCTATGCCTTTGAAGAGAATTGGGCGTATTTCGTCGAGACGAACGGCTTGGGCTGCCGTACGTTTGCACAAGCAGAGGGACTGCCCTGATGGATCGTATCGACGCAATGAAGGTCTTCGTCACGGCCGTCGAGGAAGGAAGCCTCGCGGCAGCGGCCCGCAGACTGAAGCGATCCCCAACTGCAATCAGTCGCGCACTGGGAATGCTGGAGCGACATGTCGGCGTCGAACTTCTTCATCGTACGACGCGCAGCCTGAAACTAAGCGAGGCTGGTCAGCGCTACGTCGAAGCATGCCGGAGGGTGCTGGTCGACCTTGAGGAAGCCGACCTGGTCGCGGGTTCGGAACGATCCTCTCCTCGGGGAACGTTGACCATCTCCGCACCTCCCATATTGGGGGAGGAAGTGCTGCGACCCATTCTTGACAGCTATCTGCGCGAGAATCCGAGCGTCTCGGTTCGGCTTCTGATGCTTGATCGGCTCGTAAATTTGGTCGACGAAGGCGTGGACGCGGCGCTTCGGATCGGCAACCTCACGGACTCAACACATATCGCCACGCGCATCGGAGGCGACGTCCGGCGCGTGGTTGTAGCCGCCCCGAAATACCTCGAAAGCCACCCCGACATCAACGAGCTTCCCGATCTGGCCAAACACGACCTCATCGCCTTCTCAAATTTCGGTCTCGAATCCTGGAGCTTCGCACCGCCCCAGGATTCGTCCATCCCGAGAACCGTGCACTTCGCTCCTCGGTATCTCGTCAACAGCGTTCGGGCGGCCGCCGCGTCGGCTGCGGAGGGAATGGGTGTGACACGGCTTTATTCCTATCACGTCGCTGAGTACGTCCGCGACGGCCGCCTCAAGATCATTCTTCCGCACGCCGAGCCGCCGGCTCTGCCCGTTCATATATTGACCCCTCAAGGCCGTGCAGCCGTTCCGAAAGTCCGAACGTTCATTGACTTCGCTGTTCCGCGTCTTCGATCAGAAATTGGACGCATCGCGGCGGAATCGGGTAGCCTTGGGTGATTTGAGTTGCGGCGGGCGTCTTTAGGCAAGTGACTATTCTGAAGAACAGCGGACGCGTCTAACTCCCTAACCAACATGGCGAGCTACGGCTTAGCGCCTGACGTGAATGGCGGACACAAACGCTGTCGCAGGTAGCCAGCGGGGAACACGCCGGTCCGATCGGATCGACCCTTTCACGCGCCGCACAGGCGGGGAGGGCGCTGCGGCACAGCCCTTCGGAGACGCCGAAACCGTCCTTTCCGGAGACGTCGGCATCGAGGCCGCCAGCGCAAGCCCGTTGGCGCGATCGACGTCGGACAATGCGAATGACGGCGTTGAACTTCATGTCGATGTGGTCGGCGTGCACGGACGTCGGTGAGCTTGGTTCTTGGACCATTCCGTCGCACGGGGCAGTTACACCAGATCCGAGAACGATCTGCGATTGCCAAGGTCAGCGTCCATTGTTCGAAGGTGTCGACCCGCCGCTCACCCCGACAACCGGTGCTTAGGTATCGGCGATACCTAGGCACAATATCATCGGCAGCGCTGCTGCCAGACGATCCTTGGACCACATCACAACCACTTCGATCCAGACGGAGGACGTCATGTCAGCAGAAGTCGAGACCAAGACCGTACTGTCGCCGACGAGGCGCGAAGTACTCGCCGCCACAGCCGCAACCGCCGCCCTCAGCGCTCTCCCGAGACCTGCCCGCGCGGCGGCGGGAGGCGACGCAGTGCGTCAGTTCAAGTGCGAGATTCCGCAGCAGGACGTCGACGAGCTCCGTCGCCGCGTTCGCGCCACCCGCTGGCCCGGCAAGGAGACGGTCTCCGATCGCACGCAAGGCGCTCAGCTTCAAAGGTTGAAGCCGCTCATCGAATACTGGGGGACACATTACGACTGGCGCCAGTGCGAAAAGAAGCTGAACACGCATGCGCAGTTCATGACCAGGATCGACGGCCTGGACATCCACTTCATTCACGTCAAGTCCAAGCATGAGAATGCGCTGCCGCTGATCATGACGCATGGCTGGCCGGGATCTGTCCTTGAACTTGTCAAGACGATCGGACCGCTTACCGATCCGACCGCGTACGGCGGTGCCGCCGAGGACGCCTTCGATGTGGTCATACCTTCTATGCCAGGATACGGCTTCTCCGAGGTTCCGACCGAGACTGGGTGGGGACCGGACCGCATCGCACGTGCCTGGCACGCGCTCATGAAGCGGTTGGGCTATGACCGCTATGTCTCGCAGGGCGGCGACTGGGGCGCGGTCGTTTCCGACAAGATGGCAGCCCAAGCGCCGGAAGGCCTGCTCGGCATCCACACTAACATGCCGGCCACTGTCCCTCCGGAGATCGCGAAGGCTCTTGCCGATGGCGAGCCCGCTCCCGACGGTCTCTCCGCAGACGAAAAAGTCGCATACGAGCAGATGAGCGCTCTTTACACGAAGGGAGCGGGTTACGCCCTGATGATGGTCACCCGGCCGCAAACCTTGGGCTATGCGTTGACGGATTCACCGGTCGGTCTTGCCGCCTGGTACTACGACAAGTTCGCAGACTGGACGTACAGCGGAGGTGATCCGGAGAAGTCGCTGACTAAAGACGAGATGCTGGACGACATCTCGCTCTATTGGTTCACCGGGACGGCAACCTCGGGCGCGCGTCTGTACTGGGAAAACAACGCCAACAACTTCAACGCTGTCGACATCAATATTCCCGCGGCAATCACCGTGTTTCCCGGCGAGATCTACCAAGCGCCCAAGAGTTGGGCCGACAAGGCATACCACGACCTCATCTACTACAACAAAGTCGATAAGGGCGGGCATTTCGCCGCGTGGGAACAGCCTGAACTCTTCACATATGAACTGCGTGCGGCGTTCAAGACCCTGCGCTGAAGCGTCGAACGCTGCTCTCACGAATCTTGATTACGAACTGCGAGGCGAGCAATGCCCGATAGCGATCTAGTGAACCGGTTTCCGCGCGTACGTCTCATGAATGGACCAACGCCGATCCAGCAGCTCAGTCATCTGGAGAAGGTCCTTGGCGAAAGACGCAAAGGCGTCTCGATCTGGGTGAAGCGTGACGATCTGATGGAACTCGGCGGGGGCGGTAATAAGCTCCGCAAGCTCGAGTTTCTCCTCGGGGAGGCGATGGCGGAAGGCTGCGATACCGTGGTCGTGACCGGCGGAATTCAGTCCAACTTCGCCCGATTAGCCGCCGCCGCCTGCGCCAGAACCGGTCTGGCATGCGAAGTCGTTCTGGCTCAAATGGTGCCCCGCGAGACCGAGATCTATCAAGCCAACGGCAACGTCGTATTGGACCGACTGTTCGGTGCGCACGTCCATATTCTGGAACTGGGAGACGATGCAGGCGGGTTCGCTTTGCGCCGGGCGGCGGAGATAGCGGCGTCTGGGGGGAAGGCTTTCGTGGGCACGCTCGGCGGTTCGACTCCGGTCGGGGCTCTGGGCTACGTCGGCTGCGCATTCGAAATCGAATCGCAGTCGACTGAAATCGGCACTCCGTTCGACCAGGTCGTCATCCCGAACGGCAGCGGCGGCATGCACGCAGGCCTTGTGGCGGGAGCAGCTATCTCGGGAAGAGATCCTTTCCAAATAAGGGCACATACCGTCCTGTCGCCAGCGGACGCATGCGTCGCCGCGACGGCCGGCAAAGTCAACGCTGTCTTTGAGCTTCTCGGGAGCAAAGCCCGTATTCAAGCGGAAGATCTGAACATAAACGGCACGCAGCTCGGTGGGGGCTACGGCATACCGACCTCCGAAATGGTTGGAGCGGTCAAGCTCGTCGGCCGCTCGGAAGGCTTGCTCCTTGATCCCGTTTACGGAGGCAAGGCCTTTGCGGGTCTGCTCTCCGATATTGAAACCGAAGTCATCGCCCCTGGATCGAACGTCCTATTCATCATGACGGGAGGTTCCCCCGGGCTTTTTGCTTACGCAGACGCCCTGAACAGCAACTGATCCTCTTCAAGAGGTAATCATTTTCAACTCAAAAATGAGGAATACTATGGCTATGAAACCAAAAATCGCCATCATCATCGGCTCCACGCGGCCTACTCGTTTCGCCGACAAGCCGGCGCAGTGGATCCTGAAGCAGGCGCGGGGCCGCAACGACATCGACGTTGAAGTGGTTGATCTGCGCGACCATCCCTTGCCGTTTTTCGACGAGGTGGCATCCAATGCCTATGCTCCCAGCCAGAACGCGGAAGCGGTCCGCTGGCAGCAGACTGTGGGTCGCTACGACGGCTACATATTCGTCGTCGCGGAATACAACCGCTCCATCACCGGCGTACTGAAAAATGCCCTCGACCAGTCCTACACGGAATGGGCTCGCAAGCCGTTTACCGCGATCGCATACGGCACTGCAGGCGGTTCACGCGCGCTCGAACATCTGCGTGGGATCGGGGTCGAGCTGCAGATGGTCTCTACCCATGCGGCTGTTCATATCGGCGGCAGCGATTTCTTCACAGTCTCCTCAATGGGCGCCAACAAGCCGATCGAGGAGATCGAAGCCAACCTCCTGCCGTCGGCGAAGACTGCGCTCGACGAACTTGTCTGGTGGGCGGGGGCAACGATGGCCGCCAAGACTGCAGGCGCCTGACGTGGGATCCGGATGTCGCGGGGGCATGAGCCGCCCCCGCCATTGATATCGTCTTTCTTGGCGCGGGGACGGCCCGCCTAGCTGTGGAACCTCAACAGGTTGTCCAGGGTTAGATCGAGGCGTCTGATGGGTAGTTTGGAATTTAGGCTGCCGTGTGGGCGATGCCAATTGTATCTGTGCAGCCAGAAAGGCAGTTCGGCGACGAGGGTCTGGCCAACCTCGAATCCGGCACCGACAAAAGCGCAAAAGTCCCCGATTGGAGCCCCAACCCCGCGACCGGGCGCCGGCGGCGGCTTTGCCGACCAGCGCAGAGGTTTAGTGAAGGGCGGTGCAAGTCTTGAAGATGATCGGCGGCGAGGGCAGACGCGGTTTCACCGCCGACGACTGAAGACGCCAGTGGAAACTTCGACGCTCGAACACCGCGATTTCCTGCAAACTGCCGTCGCGGACCCCTTTCGCGAAGAGGCGAAGCCGTCCCACGGACTAGCGAGCTCACTTTGATGCGTCCACGTGCAGCGCTTGCAGAACGAGAACATCGCCCAGTGCAAGAAGCCGACCTTCGACGGAACCGCACTCCGCGGGCGCGATTGCGGTAAATCGCAGCCCGCCGCGCAGGCCTCGAGGGATGGCTTCCGAACCCAAGTAAGCATCGAAAAGGCATCCCAACACTCGACCCGCATAATACTTGTTCCGGGCAAAAAAAATCCGGCGTGCGCGTAGACGCCTGCCGGATTGTGGAGACGGCGCTACCGCGAGACTACGCCGCCTGCGTGAGGGCGATCGCCGCGATGGTTTCCTTAGTGTCGACAATCGCGCTGGCATAGCTTGGGAGATTGACCTCCAGTGCCGCATGCATCATCTCTGGCGAGTAGTCGGCAACCGCGTCCTTTACGACCGTAACGTCGTAGCCGAGCTCCGCGGCGTATCGTACCGTGGCCTCTATGCAGGTGTGAGCGACGAGCCCGATCACGATGACCCTCTGGATTCCATGCCGCTTCAGTTCCAGATCGAGGTCGGTGTTGGCAAAGCCACTCGAGCACCAGTGCTCGGAGGCGACGACCTCGCCGGCCATCGGCACGAATTCGGCGCGGAATTCACCGCCCCACGTTCCGAATTCGAAACTCTTGCGGTGCCATGCCGCCCGCTGGATGGGCGCCACAAACTTCCAGTTCTCATAGTCGCCGGCACGATAGCGATGATGCATCGCAAAGAAGACCCGGAACTTGGCCTTGCGTGCGGCCGTCAACACCTCAAGCATGTGCGGAATGCAGTTATTCGCCTCCGCGACCTCCTGGATCCGAGGCCAGATCTTGCCGCCCTCGGAGATGAAATCGTTGTATGGGTCCACCACCAGCAAGCCAGTGTTGCTCCGGTCGAACGACAGTTCTGTCATGGGATACCTCCTTCGGCGCTCAGGCTGCCTTCGTGGACGTGTTCTGAAGTGCAGCCCGCTCGATGCTTGCCGCAAACAGAGGTGTCTCCCCCTTGTTGTGCGCGATCGACATCGGCTGCCGCTGAGAGCGGAAGATATCGAACGGAATCCCCTGGCTCCCGAGGTAGGCAATCATTTCGTCGGTCGCGTAGGATCTAACGCGATTCGTAAACTCGCAGCGGACGGCATCGATCTTCTTCACGCTCAGTTCCCAGGTGACGTGGATGGTCACTCGGCCGTTCGACGTGAAGACGTCGGAATCGGAGTCGAGGATCAGACGATTCTTTTCACCCAAGGTCTCGTGATAGTGCTGGACCATCAGGCTCCCGCCGATCGTTTCGACGTTGATCGACATCCGGGTGCCGTCCGCCGCAGTCGTGAAACCTGCTGCGATGTGCGCGGGGGAGCATCCCTGGTATTCTTTTTCCGGAAGATTGAAGCACCACTTCGGAATGTCGATCTTCTCGATCGGAGCGTTGATAATCGCCGAGAAGCTTGAATCGACGATCTGGTTTTCGATGCTGTGCATGTGTCTCTCCATGGTTTAACGGGGTTTTTACGGGCTGCGATTATCGCGTTACCGCGAGGCGAAGTGCGACTTCGCGACTGGGTTTGGCAGTTCAAATTGGTGCCCGCGCGACCTGCCGTCACTGGCGGGCTCCGCCTTAGCTATTTGTCGGCAAGAGACTGCGTGTAATGTCCCAGTCTTGCTTCGACGTCCGGGTCTTTCTGCAGGCCCATATCGATGAGACGGCCGATGTTCTTCTGCGCGACCGGGCGCTGGACCGATGTTATGAAGGCGTCCCATCCTGCCGCGATCTCGGGATCGCTCGGAAGGCTCGCGAAATCGACGAGGCGTTTGGTGTCAGCGATCGCCTGGCGGTCGAACCCGGAGATCCGGGTTGCCAGCCCGTCGACGAACGGATCGAGCTTGTCGTCATCGAACGACCGATTGACGTAGCCGTACTCCTCGGCGAGATCGCCGTTGATGTCGTCGGATCCAAGGAGGACTTCGAGGGCGCGGCCACGTCCCATCAGTCTGGGAAGCCGTGCCATCGGGCCGCCACCAGGGACGAGGCCCGCGCCGACTTCCCATTGCGACAGAATCGCCTTCTGGCGGCTGGCGAACCGCATGTCGCTAGCCAGCGCAAGCTCGCTCCCGACCCCCGTCGCGCGGCCGCGGATCAGGGCGATGGAAACCACGGGCGCCTTGCTGATGCGGACCAGCATGTCGGGGAGTGGGTGCAGTCCGGTCGGTCCAGAGGGGAGGCCGGTGGATTCAGCAAGGGGTGGCGTAAAGTTATAATGGGTCAGAAAGAAGCCGGGCACCGCGCTATCGAACACGATGACGCGGAGATCGGGATCCTTCTCTATCTGAGAAACGACCTTTTCCATCTGCGGGATTGTTTGCGGCCCGAAAATGTTGAACGGCGGATTGTCGAAGGTGACGCGCCAATAGGCAGCCGTCCGCTTCTCAAGCTTGATCAGCGCCTTCTCCTGACCGGCCACGGCTCTGACGTCCAGAGATCGATAGACCTTCTCGGGCGCCTTCATCTCCCCCGCGAGGGCAAGCGCCGGAATCAGCAGCACGGCAGTAGCAGTGAGCAGTTTTGACGACATGGTAATGGCTCTTGTCGTAGTAGGGGGTCTGATCTTCATGACTGCCTCCGTTTCGGGTTAGAGCAAGTTGCCTCGCTAAGATTCGATCTCGAAGACGAGTTCGATCTCGACGGGCATTCCAAGCGGTATGCTAGAAACGCCAAGCACGATGCGGGGCGGAAGCCGGGCGGCACCAAAAACCTCGAGCAACAGCTCTGAGGCGCCGTCGGCTACCTTTGGATGCTCGTGAAATTCCGCCGGGCAGGCGATGTAAACGCCCAGTTTGGCAACTGAACGAATCCTATCCAACGATCCTAGATGAGACCGCGCAGCAGCAAGACCGCTGAGGCACGCGGTTCGCGCTGCGTCATAGCCCTCGGCGACCGATAAGTCCTTGCCGACAAGGCCAGTGTAACGGGGGACGTGGTCGACCACCGGAAGCATGCCACTCAAGAACAGCAGGGAGCCGGCCCGCGCTGACTGGACGTAAGCGCCGAACGGGGTGGGTGCCACCGGCACGAGCAGATCGAGTTCCTTCAACCGCGCTTCCGCGCTCGCGACTACCATTTGACGTGATGTGCGCAGTTGTCGACGTGCAGCACCTCCCCGGAAATGCTTGACGATTTTGTCAGATAGACCACGCCATCGACGTCGCCTGTCTTCACCAGGCCTGCTCCGATCCCTTGTGACGTGCCGGTGCCGATCACAGTCTTATGCACGCTCATGCCTGCCTCCGTTCTGGCGACGCGGGTACCCTCGGCCGCCAGGTGGCGGTCGGTCGCTCTGGTGTTGAGTGTTCGTTGGACCGGCCACGAGCCGGGAGTGTTCCGACGGTCGCGCCGTCTTCCCCTCTGTCAAAAACCATCGCGCATTAAATTCAGACCCGGTATTGTACCAAGGTGTCTCCGATACCTTGGGATCGGAAGTTTCGTCAGCACACCAAGGTCTAGTGGACGTGGAGGGGGTCCGGAGCTATCAGCGTGGAACGTCACGCTCGGCAAGGAGTCCCCATGACCCGCTGGCCGGATCGCCTAATTCTCGACCTGTTCGGAAGTCGAGCTTTCCATCATCCAGGCGCCGATGGCTGGCCCAACGACGGTCGACATGGTCGTCGCCGCTGACAAGGCCGGCGCTCTCGGTTCCCTTCCAAGCCCACAGTTAAACGTTGTGGGACTTGGGCAGGCCTTGACCGAAATTAGGGCGGCGACAACGGCTGCGGTCAACGTCAACGTCAACTTCAGCCGAAGGTAAGGCCGCATCGATTCGATGAGAGCTTTGCTTGCGCCCTAAGCGCACGTTCGTCCCTCAAAAAACCGACGACACCATCGTACAATGGAATCGGCGATGTCCATCGAGCATTGCTTCCAGAGCGGACGAAGCGCGCAATGAATGAGGATACCGCCGTGGACTTAGATGCGAGGACGATGCCGATGAACCCGAATCTTACAGAAGTCGACGGCGGCGAGACGAAGCCGGGCGAAGGCAGTCCCTTGGATGCGCTGATCGAATTCTACCGAGCCTTCAATGATGGCGATCTCACCGGGCTCGAAGCCGTGTGGCTCGGCGGTTCGGAGCCCAGCATGGACAACCCTATCGGTGGTATCCGCCGTGGATGGCAGGAGATCGCAGACGGGTATTCGAAGGTCTTCAGAGGTCAGGCGAAGGTTCACGTGACCTTCCATGACTTCACCAGCCAGGGCGCCGACGACTGGCATCTGTTCGTCGGTCGCGAGCGTGGAGCATGCAGCACGGCGAAGGAAAAGCTCGACGTCGCCTTCCGGACGACCCGGTGGTTCGTACGCAGGAAGGGGCCTGGCGGCAGCTACACCATCACGGGTCGGTCGAGGATCCGAAAATGCTGGCCAATTACCAGAGATTGATTTTCGGATAAAAGATCGGCAAAAGAGGGGGGCGCCTCCCGATGTCGGCGCCCGCCGTAGAAGCGCTCTTGCTAGTCGCCAAGTTGTCCTCTCACCAAAGGCGCAACGTGGGTTCCCAGCAGTTCGATCGAACGACGCATCGCTTTCGCCTCGAGGGCGGCAGTGCTCATCTGGAAGGTGATTCGAGCGATCCCTCCCAACGTCCCGTTAACATGCAATATCTTCGCAGCAACAGTTTGCGGGCTGCCGACCAGAAACGCGCCACCTGGCCCGCACATATGCTGGAACTGAGCTTGTGTTGGCGGCGGCCAGCCGCGCTCCCTTCCCGCCTCCGTGAACATCTGGAACCACCCGGGGAAGAACGCTTCCCTGGCAGCGACATCAGTCTCCCCGACGAAGCCCAGAGCGTGGATGCCGATCTTCTGGTTCTTTGGAGGACGGCCGGCGGCCAGCCATGCGCGACGATAGAGTTCGACGAGGGGCAGGAAACGCTCGAAACTTCCGCCGATGATGGCGACCATCAGCGGCAGACCGAGCGTTCCGGCACGGACGAACGATTCGGGCGTCCCGCCGACGCCCAGCCAAATGGGCAAGGCTGGCTGGTGCGGGCGAGGAAAAACACCTTCGCCATTGATCGCAGGGCGAAAGCGGCCCGCCCACGTAATGTTGGGCTGCTCCCTAATCTTCAGCAACAGGTCCAGTTTCTCCGCAAAGAGCGCATCGTAGTTACGCAGGTCGAGTCCGAACAAAGGGTAAGCCTCCACGGAGGAACCGCGACCGACCACCATTTCCGCTCGTCCGCGGGATATGAGATCCAGTGTGGCGAACTCCTGGAAAAGCCGCACGGGGTCGGCGGCGCTCAAAACGGCGACGGCGCTTGTAAGCCTGATCGACGTCGTGCGTGCGGCAGCCGCGGCAAGGATCACCGCAGGTGCTGAATCGAGCGCGTTCTCCCGGTGATGTTCGCCCATTCCGAAGACATCGAGTCCGACTTGATCTGCGAGCTCGACTTCTGCGAGCACGCTCGCCATCCGTTCGATGGCTGACTGCAACTGACCTGTAGCGGGGTCGGTCAGCAGCATTGCGAAACTGTCGATTCCGATTTCCAATTCATAAATCCTTTGGGGACGACGAGGCGCTTAAGTAGTTGAGGACGCGGATGAACACGCAAGCTAGCATACGGCTGGCGAGCCTCGCGCCAGCCTGTTTTTATAATGGGTATCACGGATAACCAATCCCGTTGGACAGGGCGCAGGTTGAACCCTTCGTGATCGGTCACGCCCAGGAATCGACATCCCGTACCGCCTTGGCGAAGGCCTCGGGGGCCTCCTGCGGGAGGTTGTGGCCAACCCCGCCAGTTATCAGACGGTGTTCGTACTTCCCTTTGAATTTGCCGGCGTAGGATTTAGGATCCGGATGGGGGGCTCCGTTAGCGTCGCCCTCCATCGTGATCGTGGGAATGTGGATTTCGGGAGCTGAAGCGAGCTTGGTTTCGAATTCCTCGAACCGCTTCTCGCCTTTCGTCAGACCAAGCCGCCAGCGATAGTTATGAACAACGATCGCGACGTGGTCCGGATTAGCAAACGCCTTGGCGCTTCGCTCGAACGTCGGGTCGTCGAACTTCCAATGCGGGGAGGCGAGTTGCCAGATCAGTTTAGCGAACTCGCTCGTGTATTTTTCATACCCGTCTCGGCCACGATCCGTCGCAAAATAGAACTGGTACCACCACTGGAGTTCGGCAGCGGGTGGGAGGGGGGACTTTCCGGCGGTCTGGTTCCCGATCAGGTAGCCGCTGACGGAAACCAGGCCTTTGCATCGTTCCGGCCAAAGCGCGGCTACGATGTCGGCTGTCCGCGCACCCCAGTCGAACCCGCCCAACGTCGCCTTGCCGATCTTAAGTGCGTTCATCAGCTCTATGGCGTCTACGGCAAGGGCCGACGGCTGGCCATTGCGCATCCTGTCGTCGGAACGAAACCTCGTGCTGCCGTATCCGCGCAGATGTGGCACGATCACACGATGCCCCCTCTCTGCGAGCATCGGGGCCACCTCGGCAAAGGCGTTGATGTCATACGGCCAACCGTGAAAAAGGATCACGGGCGAGCCGTCGGCAGGGCCCAGTTCGGCGTATCCGATATTGAGGTCTCCGGCGTCTATACGCTTGTCGGCAACCAGTTCATGGCTATTCTTACGAACGGCCTTCTTTCCCTGGTCCGCACCCGCGGCGCGTCCGGGGAGGATACCCGCCGCCGTCAGTCCTAGTGCGACCCCGCCGAAAGACCGACGTGTGAGGTTCTCAAATTCAAGATTGCGCATGATTGCCTCTCTGATGATGGACGATGAATGGCTGCCGCTCAAAATTCTATCGCAGCGCGGCGGCTGACCAGCGAAGTTTGAGACTGACGGGTCAAAACCGCTAGTAGACGAAGGTGTCGGGAGTGACTGACGGTGACGGCCTCGTCGCCTTCTCTTGCCGAACTGATTGTTTGGAGGCGCACGACACGACGGAGACGATTTCTTTTGCGATCAGGATGAAGCTAGTGATACTCGAACCGGAACGCCTTTGTAGGATGGCGTGCCTGACAATCGATCGTAGTGATTAAGCGACATGACCACGTTCATCTCCGGATAGTAGCCCGCCAACGAACCTCTGGGAATGTCATAGGCGACGACCGTGAATCCGCGCACGAGATGCTTGTCGTCTGCCCCTTCGGTCAGCCCCTGGACGTCGACACGATCTCCGTCTTTCAGTCCTCGGCCGGCGAGATCCTCGCCATTCATGAAGACCACGTCGCGCCGCCCGAACACACCGCGATAACGATCGTCCAATCCATAGATGGTCGTGTTGTACTGGTCGTGGCTACGGATCGTGGTCAGCATTAGTGAGTCATGACCGTCAGGTAGTGGATCTTCCCAAAGGCCTGGAGATGTCAGAAAATTTGCCTTGCCCCCAGGGGTGTCCCACCGGCGAAACGACGCCGCGATGTCCAGCCTGAAGCCGCCTGGCTTGCGCACGCGCTTGTTAAACTCACAGAAGTCGGGAAAGACCTCCTCGATCTTGTCGCGGATAACGTCATAGTCTGCGATCATGCCGTCCCAGTTGATGCCATGCCGATTGCCAAGCGTGGCTTTGGCGATCCCTGCGATGATTGCGGGCTCGGATCGGACGAGATCGCTCGGTGGGTACAGGAAGCCTCGCGACGCGTGAACCATGGACATCGAATCTTCGACCGTAACCAACTGTGGTCCCGATGACTGCATATCGAGGTCGGTGCGACCGAGGCACGGCAGCACGAGGGTAGTCTTCGCGGTTAGCAGATGGGAGCGGTTGAGCTTCGTTGCGATATGCACCGAAAGGTCGAGTTTGCGCATGCCTTGAAACGTGGCCTCTGGATCAGACATTGCGACAGCGAGATTGCCGCCGAGGCAGATCAGCGCCTTGGCGCGGCCATCGATAGCGGCTTCCACGGCGTCGACCGCGTTGTGGCCTTTCCCGCTTGGCGGTCGAAATCCAAACGCACGTTCCATGCCGTCGAGAAGTGTCTTGCTCGGAATCTCGGTTATGCCGACTGTCCGGTCGCCCTGAACGTTCGAGTGACCCCGGATAGGCGCGATGCCTGCGCCCTCGCGGCCGATGTTTCCTCGCAGCATCAAAAAGTTTGCAATCTGCTGGACGTTGTAGGTGCCCCGCGCATGCTGCGTGATCCCCATGCCGTAGCAGACGATGACCCTTTCTGCCTTCGCGTAGACGCCCGCAGTGCTCTCGATGGCCTGCTTCGTCAAGCCGCTGGCCTCGAAGATCTCGTCCCAACGGGTGGCTTCGACGTCGGCGCGAAGTGCATCAATACCGGAGGTATGCTCGCCGATAAACTGCCTGTCGAGGACTCCGCCGCGGCCTGCGGCAAGACTTGCTGCGTCAAGCTCGAAAACCGCTTTCATGAGTCCCTTTAGAGCGGCCATATCGCCGCCCACGCGGACCTGGTAATAGGCCGAGGCGATCGGCGTCGAGGACATCGTGACCATCTCGACGGGGTCTTGGGGCGCCGCGAACCGTTCGAGCGCGCGCTCCTTAAGGGGATTGAAAACGATGATTGGAACGCCGCGGCGGGCCGCCTGATGAAGAGTCGTCATCATTCGCGGGTGGTTGGTACCCGGATTGTGTCCGAAGCTGAAGATCGCGTCGGCGTGATTGAAGTCTTCGAGCGTCACTGTCCCCTTGCCGACGCCGATGGATTTTGGAAGGCCAACGCTGGTGGCTTCATGACACATGTTGGAGCAGTCCGGGAGATTGTTGGTGCCGTAGGCGCGAACGAAAAGCTGATATAGAAACGCAGCTTCGTTGGAAGCCCGTCCAGACGTGTAGAATTCCGCCTGATCTGGCGAGACGAGAGTATTCAGTTCGCTGCCGATCAACTTGAATGCCGCATCCCAATCGATTGGTTCAAAGCGGTCGCTGGAGGCGTCGTAGCGTAGTGGGAGCGTGATACGCCCGGCATCTTCCAACTGGTGATCCTTCCAGTTCCAGAGTTTTGACACGGTGTGTTCCGCGAAGAAGCTCGCATCGGTCGTCTTCGCGGTGGACTCCCACGTGATCGCCTTGGCGCCGTTCTCGCAGAACTCGAACGACGAGGTGTGCTTGGGGTCTGGCCACGCGCATCCGGGACAGTCGAATCCTTCCGGCTGGTTCGCCCTCAGCAAGGTTCTGCTGCCCTGCACGGCAATCTGCTGGCGGGCCAGCGTCTTGGCAACCGCCTTCAACGCATCCCAGCCACCTGCCGGATGGTCGTAGCGCAAAATACCCGGGGGGCGGGTCTTCTTCATTTTATTTTCCTTGAACGGTTTATTCGGCCTAAAGCGGCGTCCGCTGCCATTGCATGTCACTGGGCGAGGCGTTTGAAAGAGGCCGTCTCCCGGCGGAAGGAGACGGCCCCAAGGCGGATCTTGGCTAAATCCGCGCGCTCCGGCGGAGGGGAGGACGCAGGAGCGTTTCGCTGCTTGCAGCGGATCGCCTTGTCAAAGACGGAGGCGATGTCTAGACGCTATCCCTGACGCCGCCCCTGCATAAGTGCACTTTGGTATCGCCCGTCGTGATTTTGCCTTGCTGTCGGACGGCCCGCCGCTGGAGGCTGCACCATGTTTGATGAACAAATGGATCTTGTAGCGGCCGTCGCGGTCCGCCTGTGCGACGCTGCGTTCGCATTTAGCGGCGGTGCAGGGAACGATCGTGTTTGTAAAGCGAACGTAACCTGCATCGGCCGGTCAGGGCTCAATGCGCCCAAAATTCCCGGCCTTGTCTTCGACGATGCGACTTGCAAGATCGCCGTTCTGCTTCAAAGCGTTTCGAGCCAGGGTCACTCCAAGGTGAGTCGAGCGGACGCCCTCAGGCGGGGATGCGCCGGCCTTCGTGATTTATCGACGCCGTTTAGCGCCAGTGGTTAGGTCGAGCAAACCGTCACCACGTCCTGCGTTTCCTTGAAGCGCAATGAAAACCACGCAATGCATTCAGTCAGATCGCACGAGATTTGATTGCAATAGGCGTGGGACGTGGTGACGTAGTCGAGCCCTGCGCGAGCCGAACCTGAATCAACAAATTCGCTTACCGCTCAGATCCCCAGACGGCTTCGTGAAGCTGCGTCGTGAAGCTGGTGTCGGTAGGAGCTCCAGGTAGACGCGCCGTCACCTCCTGCAAGGTCCATCCGTTGCCGTCGGGATCCTCGAACGTCAAATAAGAGGCATAGCTCTTCCTATCGGGATTCGGCCCCTTGGCAATTCCCTTGCCGTTAGAGTGATGGAAGATTCCGCCGACGTCGTGGAAAAGGTCGCTGACTTTTACGCCGCGTCGTACGAGGTCGTCGCGCGCGGCAAGGATGTCGGGCACGACTAGATGCATGCCCTGGGCAGAGCCGGGCGCCGCCGTGGTGATGTTCTGGCCGAACATCACGGAGCCTCCTGAGCCGACTGGGGTTAACTGGACAATGCGGTAATCGTCGCCCTTGCCGTGGTCGATGTCCAGCCGCCAGCCCAGGTTTTTGTAGAACGTTAAAGCACGATCCACGTCGGATACCGGGATTACAACGAGTTCAAGATTCATGCTGGGCGGACTGGTGTCTAATGTCTTAGCCGGTGGTTTCGCTTGCAGCGTCGGGTCGGTCATGTCGGCTCCTATTGTTAGCCCGCCGCAGGGTCTTTTCGCGGTGACGTCAGGTAAACAAGGTGGATTCTGACCGGTATTGTCCGAAGGTGTGCCCGACACTTTGGTATTGGCTGCGGCCCACTCGTTACGCCTGAATCGCGAAGCGCCGATAAACTACGCGCAATAGACATTCTGCCGAAAAGCGGTGAAGTGAATGCCGCTGCTCAGCAATTCTCCCGATGATTGTGAGCCCTTAAATCAATCGCACCAACGCCGAGGGCGCCGGGCGGCTCGAGCAAGGGCCGCAGCAATTGAAAAGGATATATATTATGAGCAATCAGCAGAAGGTCGCTATAATCACTGGTGCATCACAGGGCATCGGCGAAGGTCTTGTCCGCGCCTATCGCCAGCGGAACTACCGCGTGGTCGCCACCTCGCGTTCGATCAAGCCGGGTTCCGATGACGGCGTGCATGCCGTAGCGGGCGACATTTCCAATCCAGAGACCGCCGAGCGCGTCGTCCGCGAGGCGATCCAACGCTTCGGTCGGATCGACACGTTGGTCAACAACGCAGGCGTCTTCACTGCAAAGCCTTTCGTCGACTTTACGCAGGAAGACTACGACCTGAACTTCGGCGTGAACGTTTCGGGCTTCTTCCATATCACGCAGCGGGCTGCGAGGGAGATGCTCAAGCAGGGTTCCGGCCACATCGTCAGCATCACGACGAGCCTTGTGAACCAGCCGGTGTCGAGCGTTCCCACGGCTCTCGCTTCGCTCACAAAGGGCGGATTGAACGCTGTGACGAAGGAACTGGCGATCGAATTCGCCAAGACTGGGGTCCGGGTGAACGCCGTATCTCCCGGCATCATCAAGACTCCGATGCACGCGCCTGAAACTCACGAGTTCCTATCCGCTCTCCACCCGGTCGGCCACATGGGCGAGATCAGCGACATCGTCGACGCCGTGATTTACCTCGAGAACGCAAATTTCGTCACGGGAGAGATCCTACACGTCGACGGTGGCCAGAACGCTGGCCGCTAGTAGGTTCACCAGGAAGCGGGTCACGTGGCGTGGTTACGCCGCGGGCCCTGCCGACAAACTAAAGGAAAAAAATGGAACTCGTGCTGGCCGCCGATCCGATGTGCTCTTGGTGTTATGGATTTGCCAAGCAAATGGAACTTCTGATGCATCGGCGTCGGGACGTCTCATTGACGATCATCCTCGGTGGACTGCGCGCCGGAGCGACCGAGACGCGGGCAAGCAGTTCAGACTGCACCATTGGCGAAGGTGGAGGAGGCCAGCGAGGTGCCGTTCAACCGTGAAGGCCTGCTTGCAAGGACTGGGTTCGTCTACGACACCGAGCCTGTATGCCGCGCGGTCGTTACCGCCCGGATCCTTCGCCCGCAGGCGGATCTTCTCAAGGTTTTCCGTGCATTCCAGCACGCGTTTTACGTCGATGCGCTTAACACCACGAACGGCTTCGTACTGGCGGAGGTCGGATCCCGCGCTTTCAAGGACTTAGTCACCCGTCAACCCCGATGAATTCCTCGAGGCCTACAGGAAGCGGAGTACCATCGAAGAGGTCGCGACAGACTTCGCGACGGCTCGTGCCATAGGCGTTTCTAGCTTTCCCACGCTGTTCCTCAAGAAGGGTGGAACTCTGCGAAGGGTCGGCGCTGGCTATGCGCATGTCGATGAACTGGAGAAGCATCTTGCGGCAATGGCCGCCTAGAAACATAGAAAAAAGATTCGAAATCTTGAACGAGGATATTACGAAATGCCCATAGTCACTGTACAGGTAACGCGTGAGGGCTCGGCTCCTGATCGCAACTCGGTCACGGCCGAAGAAAAGGCCGCCATCATCGCGGGCGTCAGCCAAGTCATGCTCGACGTCCTCAATAAGCCGCTCGAATCAACCTACGTGGTCATCGAAGAGGTCGAGCTCGACAACTGGGGCTGGGGAGGTCTTCCAACCGTCCAGTATCGGAAGACTAAGGCCGAAGGGAAAGCCTGACATCGAGTTGATCTCGTGAAGCTAACATGACGCCGCCGGCGGCCCGGCGGCATTTGGTTCCGCCGCGCGGAGCGCCAAAGGATGCGAAGCTCTTGCGTTCGAGTAGTTCTTCAACAGAACGCTCCGGGCATCGGGCATACCATCGTGCAGTAGCGTTCGCTTCTGTCTGTAGGATCCTGCTGCAGATGGAGCGTTTCGGCAAAGGCGGAGACCAGTTCCTGGCAGCGAGATCGGGAATGATTGCTGACTGGCCGTGTGGATTGGGGTCCCGTTCTCGAAATTTGAAGCCCATGAAAGTCTGAGCGACATTGTTGCGGCTCAAGACCATCTGCTTCGGACCACGCTGTTGCTCAACCGATACCAAGGTGCTGGCGATACCAATGTGCAGATGCAAAGCAGGATGATCCCAGACAACATTCCATTCGTACGGCCACCCGCTGTGAAACAGAAATGGAAGGAACTTACACATGAAGATTCTCATGGTATTCACCTCGCATGACATACTTGGAAACACCGGGCGAAAGACGGGCTTCTGGCTCGAGGAGGGCGCTGCACCCTACTATGTCTTCCGCGATGCGGGATTCGATCTGACGCTCGCGTCACCCAAGGGTGGGCAACCCCCGGTCGATCCGAAGAGCGATCTGCCAGAGAACCAGACGCCTGCCATGACGAGGTTCAAGCAGGACGAGGCCGCGCAAAAAGTGTTCGCCACCACGAAGAAATTGAGCGAAGTCCGTTCCGATGATTTCGACGCCATCTTCTATCCAGGCGGCCATGGTCCAATGTGGGACCTCGTGGACAATCCCGACTCCATCAAGCTCATCGAGTCCTTCTACAATGCCGGCAAGCCAGTGGCTGCCGTCTGCCACGCGCCCGCTGTCCTGCATCGCGTGACCTATCAAGGTGCTCCGATCGTCAAGGGGAAGCGGGTGACGGGCTTCACCAACGGTGAAGAAGAAGAAGTGCAACTGACGAAGGTCGTGCCGTTCCTCGTCGAAGACGAACTCAAGCGGCTCGGCGGTCTCTATGAAAAAAAGGGGAACTGGGAAATTTTCGCAATTACCGACGGCAGGTTGATTACCGGACAGAACCCGGCATCTTCCACCGCAGGAGCGCAGGCGCTCGTAAAGCTTCTGAACAGCGCGGCGGCCAGTGCTACCGCCGCATAGCCCTAACCGTGAGGCGAAAAGAGAGAGGTCGCGGGACCAGTGTCGCGCGGCCTTGCGACTTAGTGGTGGAAAAAATTGGCGCGCTCCAGGAGGCGATTCTGGCAAGGACCTTAGCCGGCGATATATTTGCACGGAGGACGTCGGCGGACTTCCTCTATGCCGCGAGTTACCTATGCCGCAAGTCACCGTTCCAGTAGTGGTGCAGGTTTTTTTGTGCGTGGCTCCTCGAGAGACTCACAAATCTCTCGGCAGTACCAACCGCTCAAAGCCGAAGTCCTGCGATGAATGGAGACGAAAGAGAGCCAGCGGCGTCGCAAGGAAACTAGGTCACCACGGCTGGGGCGAGAGTCTCCGGGTCAGCGTTCCTGAGAAGCTTAAGCGCTGCCTCCAGTATCCCAACATCCTGGGCAACAGTGCCGCCGCTTATACCGACGCCGCCGACGACTACGCCGTTTTGCACGAGAGGTGCGCCACCACCCATCGCGCAAAAGCGTTCTTGTGACATCAAATGAAAGAGTCTTTACCGGGCTGCACGAGATCGAATAATGCTGATGTTCGTAGTTGCGTGAGCGCGGAGGTGTAAGCCTTGCGCTCTGAAATCAGCATCGAAAAGGCGAGGGCGCCGTTCATCCTATGCTGGAGCACAGTGTTCCCGTGAACATCGATCACGCTGACGCCCATCGGAACTTGGGCACGCAGAGATTCCGTCTTCACATGACCGGCGATGTCCTTCGCCAGAGCAAGCATGTCCATGTCACTGTTCCCCTGTTGAGTTGTGTCAGGTTGGAATGACTGGGAGTTTGCGGCGGCAGCAGCCATATCGCTACTGAACCTTGGTATCGCCGAGACAAAGTATTCGGCTGCGTCACCTTCTCGGAGCGGATCCGATCAAGGAAGCTGAGGGCAGGCTCCAGCGAGGAGCATCGGCGAGTGCGCAGGACGTGCGGTTCGGACTGGGCCTCGGCATCATCAATGCCGAGCAGTGAAGTCCACCTAGGCGACGCCGACGTCTTTTAGGAGTTGGCAGGCGACATGGATGAGTGACGCCAGCTTTCGAATGCGCAGAGCGTGTGACGCTTCCCGCCAGGGATTCTCACGAGGGCACCGTCACACCGGCAAGATATAGCCACCTACTCCGGTCGGCGATACGATCGTATTATAGATTGCCAATGGCTTTGTTCGCTATTTTCACTGAGACGGTCCGGGTGGACTGCGACGGCGGATACGGGCTACCTGCCCTCGCAGGGCTGGCTCGCGAATGCCAACCCGTAGGGAAACAATATGAGATCGGACATCGTGCCGGGCGCGCCATTTCCAGACTATGAATTGAGCGATCACACGGGAAAGCGACGTAGGCTGTCTGAACTCCAAGATTGGAATCCGATGGTGATTGTCCTTAGCCGTGGCAGCTTCTGCCCCAAGGACAGATGCCAAGCGGAACGCCTGCTTCAGCTTCATCGTGAGATGGAGGTAGGATACTGTAAGATGGTCACCATCAGCACTGACACCGTCGCGGAAACCCACGAGTTTCGGAGCGGCGTAGGGGCGCATTGGCCTTTCCTGTCAGACCCGCGACGTACCATCCAAAAGGATTTAGATATCGCGGAGTACACGGATCCGGCGCACAACCCAATGATACCACACGTCGTTGTTCTCGAGCCCGGACTGATCGTTTACAGTGTGTATAACGGCTACTGGTACTTCGGCCGCCCCACAATCGAGGAGCTGCGGCAAGACCTCCGGGCCGTTGGGCGGAAGTGTTTCCCGGACTGGGACATTACGCAACCAGAGCTTCGAACCGCTTGGAAACAAGGCCGCAAGGAACAATTCTATCCGTACGGTAGGTCCTTTTCCCAAACTCTTGCCGACGAACCGTAAGGGACTGGTAGAAGGCAGTGGGAAGGGCGAGTGCCAGCCAGCTTGTTCCGTCCCATCTCGGGTCCGCAGCGACATCCGAAGCGTAACCTGGATATTCTCACGGACTGCCAGCCCCCACGGACCAGCATTCGGACTGACTGCCTTGCCTTCACCGGCACTACTGTAGGTATTTGGACAGGAGCGCTTGAGAAAGTCCAATCCGAACTTGTACGCACTATCATGAGCCTGTGCTGCTCTGACAGCATCGATTGCGCACGAGGTAGACCAGCCGCTTTCAGGCATTATCACCAATGCCGGCGCCTGCCTCCGGGCACTGGCGGCCGATCCACAAAACGTGGATGGAGCGCTGGAAATTGCGCGGCGTTCCATTCGGGACGGCAATCGGGCGGCCGATGTGGGTGTCGGTACAAAAGTATCGCCGATACCAACGTGCAATAGCATCCAATAGATCGCTTAGGTCATCTGCATATCACTTCTGACCCTCGTCAGATGTACCTTTGGACGCCCATCGTCATTGGGACGATGGCGAAAACCCAAGAGAGGTCTACACCATGAACATCAAAGCGATTGGTCTCGGTGCATTTGCACTTTTTTGTGTCGGCAGCACAGCCCTCGCCGGCGCACTCGATGTCGTCGACAACATCGGGCCATTCTACACCGACGCCTCGATGAAGACCCTGAAGCCTATGCCTGAGTTCAAGGCGGTCTTCATGGCCAAGCCGAAGCCCATGCGCGAAATGATCATGCGCGAATGCAACGACGCAGCGATGAGCAAGCCCTATGCCGAGTTCTGCGCCAACGTGAATGCCCTCGGCGGGATGAAATAGTCCCCCGTCATTGCCCCCGCGAACGGCGCCTAAAATGGTGGCGGGCAAGCCCGCCATCAATTTTCCGCGTCGAAGACCACAATCAAACCATGGAGGGAGTTCGCGCATGAAGACGAATCTCTTGTTGGCCTCGTTCCTACTCATCACTTCGATTGGGCTGCCGAATGGCAGTTTTGGGGCCGACGCTATGGGTCTATCGATGAGTTCCAAAGGATCACACGGCTTATCCGTCCAGGGCTCGATTTTCGGCTGGTTTGCCGGCCAATCGGAGTTGGCGTCAATCACGCAAGCCGACGAGTGGCTCAATTCGCCACCACTGACGCCGACGGCACTCCGTGGAAAAGTCGTCCTTGTGAGTTTCTGGACTTACACCTGCATCAACTGGATGCGCGCACAACCCTATCTCCGCGCTTGGTCGAAAAAATACCAAAGCCAGGGGCTGGTCGTAATTGGCGTCCACTCCCCGGAGTTCCGGTTTGAGAAGAACGTCGAGAACGTCCGCCGCGAGGTGAAAGCGCTGGGGGTCGACTATCCCGTCGCCATCGACAGTAAGGGAGCGATCTGGAGCGCTTTCAACAACAGTTTCTGGCCGGCATTCTATTTCATCGATGCTCAAGGGCGAGTGCGTGATCAGCATTTCGGTGAAGGTTCATACGACGAGTCCGAGAAGATCGTTCAGCGATTGCTTGCAGAAAGCGGCAACGAGGTCGTAGGCAGTGATCTGGTGTCGGTCGATGCGCGCGGCCTCGAAGCCGCTGCGGACAAAGCCAACCTGAAGTCTCGGGAAAATTATGTCGGCTATGAACGCACCCAAGGCTTTGTTTCCCTGGGCGGAGTAATTCGCAACAAGTCGCATCTCTTTGAAGCGCCGGCACAGTTGCGCCTGAACGAATGGGCGCTTTCGGGCGACTGGATCATGGCAAGCGACGGCGTGTCGGTGAAAAGGACCAACGGCCGCATAACGTACCGATTTCACGCCCGCGATCTGCATCTGGTGATGGGGCCGGCATCGCCGGGAACGTCCGTGAAATTCCGCGTCCTTATCGATGGTCATCCACCAGGCGGATCTCACGGACTTGACGTCGATGAACACGGCAACGGAACGGTAAGCGAACAACGCCTGTACCAGCTTATCCGGCAACTAGGGCCCATCGTAGACCGCCAATTCGATATCGAATTTTTTGGCCCTGGCGTCGAGGCATTCTGCTTCACTTTTGGCTGATTACGAAGCTGTCGCCCATCCCCGTGCCCCTTTGATCGAGCCGAGCAAAAGCGGGATTAGCAAGTGGAGGGATCAAAGCTGTCGATTTTTGGGTTCGGCGACTACGGCGCGTTGGTTGGTGTGCAGGCTACCCAATCGATGCTTTGCTATCTCTGGTGCGGCGAGTTCCGAAGGTATCGGCAACACGTTGGTGCAATGGATTTGCGCATCAGGTCGTCAATTTGTCCTGCACTTTCCGAATGGTTGGGAAGAATACGAGGGGCGCCATGATTGAGTTCTTTCTAGCGGTTTCGTCCGCTGCCGGTTCCGCCAGGTTGGTCCACGGATCGTCGTGCGGGACGCCAACGCCCTGGGAACTGCTCGTAGGCCTCGCGCTGGCTTTTTGGAGAAGACTATCAACCTCGACGTCACGGCGTTAACCGCGCCACCCTTCCGGTTAAGTCGGCCAAGCGTGGGTGAAGCACGCTGATCGACATTCCTGAGAGTGCCTCGAACGTTCGTTACGTCATATCGCTTTTTCCACACCCCAACTGCGTTCCTCGCGCCGGCTGCGGTGGATCCCCAAGCCGTCGACTTTCATGGACCCTCGATGGTATGCCATCCTGACATCGGCAAGACGCTCTCAAGGTGCCGGCAAAGCCGTATTTTGCATCGCACTTCTTGTTCGTCCTCCAGGCCCACCAAAATTCACTTATAACATTTTGATTTTAGTGCTGCTTTGTGCCGCGGCCCACAAAGTGGACTCAACCCCCCTCGATAGAAGTCAGCTTGGGACAAACTGCCGTCTAATAGGCACGAGAGTTCGCCCGCTTGAGCGATTGAGAGCATGTATGAAAGACAAATAGACAGTGCTGGAACAGAACCAGTGTTCGAAGTTGCCGCGATGTGGCGCGCGATCACGATCATGCGACTGCTGGACCTTCTGGCCAGAAACCGCGTCGCGTGCTGGCCGTGCTGGAGCGGCCCTACATTGCTTTTTTGGTTGTTCGTCTGCGGCTGACTGCGTGGGCGTCCTCTTCGATAGCAGCGGCTATGCAGGATCTCGGTAGATGCATGCCGCATGGCCCACGAGCGGCCAAGGCCCAAAGGACGACAGCATCATACCACCGAAGGCCATTTTCCGTGAGCCGCCACCTAGAAGCGATTGGCCTGGCTGGACGAGCGGCAGGATGTCCGCCGTGCGCAGGCGCACGAGGGCAGAAGTATACGCCTTTGCTCGGAAATCTCGAGCGCGAAGATAGGCGCGCCGTTCATCCGGTGTTGGAGTACCAGATTGCCGTGAACGTCGATGATGCATACTGCGACTGGACGTCGGCCTTTGTCGCTTCCGCTTCCACACGTTCGGCAACCAACTTCGCTTTCTTGGGCAGATCCATGGGATTAGCCTCTGTTTGAGAGGACGCCGTTGCCATCGACAGCGGTTATCGCGGCGGCAACTCGCCTAGGTGAAAAGCCAGCCGATTCTCGACATCTCCGGGCGCCTGGAAGCCCTTAGCGGTAAGCGTTCTGATCCCTTCCTGAGCGGCGGGTCGGCTCAGCGAGGCGATGCAGGCTTCCCAGCCCGCGCCCAGCTCGACATCTGGTGGAAGGCTGGCGTTGACCAAGCGCTTGGTCTGCGCGATCGCCCATTTATCGAACCTGGAAATGCGCGTGGCGAGCGCATCAACGTACGCGTCAAGATCTGCGTCAGGCAGCGCCTTATTCACGTACCCATACGCCTCGGCCTGATCTCCGAGGATGTCCTCGGAGGCCAAAAGGACCTCCATAGCCCGATTGCGACCGATCAGGTGAGGCAGACGGGCCATCGGCCCGCCGCCGGCGACCATACCCACGCCAACCTCCCACTGGGAGATGATGGCCTTTTCCTTACTAGCGAAAGCCATATCGCAGGCAAGGGTGATTTCGCTCCCGTTACCCGTCGCGCGACCTCGGATTAGAGCGATCGAGGCCACAGGCGCGCGCGTCAGTCGCACAAGAAAATCCGGCCAGGGCGGCAGCCCTGTAGACCCAGGCGGCAGCGCGAGCATATCCTCGATCCGTGCCTTGAAGTCTGAATGGTTGAGGAAGTATCCGTCGACGCTACTGTCGAATACCACAACTCGAACGTCTTCGTCAGCCTCAATGGCGTCAATCAGATGTGTGAATTCTTGTACCATCTGCGGACCCATGACATTGAGCGGAGCATTGTCGAACGTAACTCGCCAATAGGCGGGCGTCCGGCGTGTCAGGCGAATCTGCGAGGTGATTGTCTTGGCGTCCACTTGACCCTCCTTCGGTGTTTGCATCCTGGATCTGTTCAACATGAGGCACTGGCTTCCGGCACGCGATTGGACCAACGTATCGTCAAGACCATAGTGTCGGTCCCGCAGAGCAGGGCCGACGGTGATTCAAGCGGGCTTCTGCGCCGTCCCAAGCCGCGCCGTGCCGTCTTGCCTTGTTTCGGGCAGCCCGATTTCTCACGCTCGAACGCAACAACGCGCTCCATCCTGCCGATAGTTGGCAAAGGCCATGTCGGCATCAGCCACCATCTGCGCTGCCCGGCTAGCAAAACGTCCCTAAACGCGTCAGATTGTTGCTTATTAGCTGCCGTATCGGCGTGCCTCAGGCAACTCAATGGAAGGCGCCCGCGGCCGATCCGGTGTGGCCCGGAGTCTGACGAATGGAGCCGCCACCGATCGGCCAAGACTATTCACGCAACAACTCTCAGATTTTGTGGGAGGACGGGGAGCGCATATTCCGTCGCGGCTTGCGATCGACCGACAATGGTGAACACCGTGCTGTCCTCATGGTGGAGCTTGCCGCGAGGCGCCCATCACGCGCAAGCGTCGATCGCCTCATGCATGAATACGAGCTTCGGGATAAGCTCGACGAGGTATGGGCGGCGCGACCTCTGGATTTCGTACGCGAAGGTGGTCGAACCACACTGATACTCGACGATGAGAGGGGCGAGCCACTCGACCAGTTGTTAACGGGGCCTATGGAAATAGCTCACTTTCTGCGCTTGGCCATCGGAATTGCAGAGGCTGTTGAGAGGCTGCACCGCAGCGGGTTGATCCACAAAGACATAAAACCCGCCAATATCCTGGTTAACGCTGCGACTGATCAAGTGCGGCTGACGGGTTTCGGTATCGCATCGCCGTTACCGCGGGAGCGCCAGCCAGTCCACCCTGCCGACACGATCGCCGGTACGTTCGCCTATATGGCGCCAGAACAGACCGGGCGAATGAACCGGTCGATCGACTCCCGCAGTGACCTCTACGCTCTCGGCATTACCTTCTATCAAATGCTCGCCGGAACTTTGCCGTTCACGGCAGAAGACCCAATGGAATGGGTACACTGCCACCTCGCTAGGTGGCCCGTTGCGCCTGCTGAACGGTTGGGCGATATCCCCGACATCGTTTCGGCCTTGGTAATGAAGTTGCTCGCGAAGACGGCTGAAGACCGCTACCAAACCGCGTCCGGCCTTGAGAGCGACCTTCGCCGCTGCGCGCACGAATGGAGGGCGCAGCGCCGGATTGACGACTTTTCGCTTGGCAAACACGACACGCCGGATCGCCTTTTGATTCCGGAAAAACTGTACGGTCGGCAGAGAGACATCGGGACTTTGCTTGCCGCGTTCGACCGGGCTGTCAAAGGTGGCGAGCCCGAATTGGTGCTGGTTTCCGGCTATTCCGGCATCGGCAAATCCTCGCTTATCAACGAGCTTCAGCCGGCACTCGTTCCTCCGCGGGGGCTTTTTGCCTCCGGCAAGTTCGACCAGTACAAACTCGACGTTCCCTACTCAACGCTTGCACAAGCCTTCGAAAGCCTGATCCGGCCGCTACTCGGCAAAAGCGAAGTCGAACTTGCTCCGTGGCGCGATGCGTTGCGGGAAGCATTGGGCCAAAACGCAGCACTGATTGTCGACCTCGTTCCCGAAATAAAGCTCATTATCGGAGTGCAGCCTCCGGCGGTTGAGCTGCCGCCTCAGGACATGCAACGGCGTTTCCATCTGCTGCTTCGGCAGTTCATTGGCGTATTTGCGCGGCCTGAGCATCCCCTGGCCCTCTTCTTCGATGATTTGCAGTGGCTCGACGCCGCAACTCTCGACTTCCTTGAGGATCTGTTGAGCCGGTCCGACCTGCACAATCTTCTTCTCATCGGTGCGTACCGCGACAATGAAGTCACGGCGGCTCACCCCCTCATGCGCAAGTTGGACATGATGCGTCCCCTCGGCAGGATTGAGGAAATTAAGCTCAACCCGCTGACGGTACCGGATCTGGGGGAACTTGTTGCTGCCTCGTTCCATTGCGAAGTCGAGCGGGCGTCCTCCCTGGCCCAACTGGTTCATGCGAAGACGAACGGCAATCCTTTCTTTGCGGTCCAGTTCCTGCACGTATTAGCCGACGAAGGCCTCCTAACCTTCGATCACGAGCAGAGGCAGTGGACCTGGGACCTTACTAGTATCAGCGCAAAGCAATATACGGAAAATGTCGTGGAGTTTCTCGCCCCGAAGCTGGCGCGATTACCGCCCGACACGCAGAACGCGTTACGGCAGCTCGCCTGCCTCGGTAACTTTGCCGAAGTGGCGACGCTCTCGATGATTCTGGAGATGCCCGAGGAACAGATGCATGGCGTCCTCTGGGAGGCGCTGCGCGATCAGCTGATCTACCGCCTTGATCGCAGTTACAGGTTCGCTCATGACCGCGTGCAGGAAGCCGCTTATGCGATGATCCCGAGAAGGTCGCGAGCCAGCGCACATTTGACAATCGGTCGACTGCTCGCATCCGGTATCCCACCGGAAGAGAGAGGCGAGGCGATCTTCAACATAGTCAACCAGTTTGATCGAGCCGCGAGACTGATCACCACCGAGCCGGAACGCGAACAAGTCGCTGAACTAAACCTGATTGCCGGGAAAAGGGCAAAAGCGGCAGGCGCCTCAATGGCGGCGCTGAGATATCTCTCGGCCGGCCGTTCCCTGCTTGGGAAAGCAGCATGGGCACGGAACCGTAGGCTCATCTTCGAAATCGAGCTCCAATTGGGCGAGTGCCAGTATCTGCTTGGGCGACTAGCGGAAGCGGAACGGCGCCTCTCAGCGCTGTCGAAGCGCGCTCAAAACCCCGTCGATGCCGGCGCTGTCGTCTCTCTGCGCGTCAACCTCTACATGGTAATGGATCGAAGCGACGATGCCGTCGCCTTGGGTCACGCCTATCTGCGTCGGCATCAACCTCGATGGCGGCTGAACCCGACAGCAGAAGATGTCAGGAAGGAATGCGGTCGATTGTGGCGGCAGATCGAGACGTTATCGATCGAGTCGCTGCTTGATCTGCCAGCGATGAGCGATCCGAACCAGCAGGCGACGATGAACGTACTAACGGCGGTGATTGGAGCAGCGCAGTTCACCGACGTGAATCTTTTTCACCTCATCATCATCCATATGGCTGCTCTCAGCCTTGAATACGGAAACACCGAAGGCTCGTGTCTTGCGTACGCAGTCTTAGGCAGCGTGCCAAGTCCGTATCCGGACCAAGCTCAGGCCGGATACCGGGTGGGTAAAATTGCCTTGGAATTGGTCGAGAAGCGCGGATTCCATCGCAGCAGGGGTATCGCCCACTATGGATTTACACTTTTCATCGCGCACTGGATACAGCCCCTGGCTACCTGTCAGGAACTGTTCCAACGCGCCTTCGAGTCCGCTCGGGCTGTCGGCGACCTGACCATTGCGTCCTTCGCTCGGGTCGACCTGGTTACAAATCTTTTGGCAACGGGACACCCACTTGAGGAGGTCGAGGACGAGGCCAACAGCGCTCTCGCTTTTGTGCAAAGCGTGGGCTTCGGGCAGATCGGCGACGTCATCGTAGCGCAAATCAGGTTGATCCGGGCGCTCCGAGGACAAACAAATGATCTGAATTCGTTCGAGGACGATGAATTCCGCGAAAGATCTTTCGAGCAGCGTCTTGAAGGCGATGCTCGCCTGGCTATCGCCGCCTCGCGATATTGGATTCGAAAACTGCAGGCCAAGGTCCACGCCGACGACTATGTTGGAGCGGTGGAGGCCGCATCGAAATCGGAGTCGCTTCTTTGGACGCTACCGTCCCAGCAAGAGCTGCCTGAATACCATTTCTATACAGCGCTCGCCTGGGCTGGACATTGCGAAGCCGCTATTCCCGAGGGCCGGCATCATGCTCTGCAGGAATTGCGCTCTCATCACGACCGGATCGCTCATTGGGCCGAGAGCGGGCCCGAGAATTTCGCCAATCGCGCAGCACTCCTCGGCGCTGAACTGGCCAGGCTTGAAGGACGAGAAAATGATGCAATGCAGCTTTACGAACGGGCAATTCGCCTGGCTCGCGAGCAAGGCTTCTTACATAATGAAGGGCTGGCTAACGAGTTGGCCGCGCGATTCTGGGCTGCCCGCGGCTTCGAGACGATTGCGAACGCGTATTTTCGAAACGCCCGTGACTGCTATCTCCGCTGGGGAGCCGATGGAAAGGTGAGGCAACTCGATCGGCTGCTTCCTGGGCTCAGGCCTGAGCACCCGATCGCCGGTCCGACCTCCACGATCACGACGCCGGTCGAGCATCTCGATCTCGCGACGATCATCCGAGTCTCGCAAGCGCTATCGGGCGAGATGGTACTGGAAACGCTAATCGACAGGCTCATGCGATCGGCTATCGAGCACGCAGGCGCCGAGCGGGGGCTTCTGATTTCTCCCGAGAGTGGAGAATTGCGGATAGACGCAGAAGCGACCGCGCGTGGCGAGGTCGTCGTCGTGCGAGTACCAGAACAGCGGGCGCCCAGCACGGCCCAGATGCCAGAGACGCTAATTCGCTACGCAATACGAACCGGAGAGACCGTGATCCTCGGTGATGCAGCGGCCCGAAACGCATTTTCTGGCGATGTTCACATCGTTCAAGGCCATGTTCATTCCATCCTCTGTCTCCCGTTGGTCAACCAGGGTAAGCTGATCGCCGTTCTCTATCTTGAAAACAATTTGATCCGAGATGTGTTCACGCCGGACCGTGTCACCGTCCTGAAGATGCTTGCGTCGCAAGCTGCAATTTTGCTCGAGAATACGCGACTTTATCGCGATCTGGCGGATCGAGAGGGAAAGATCCGGCGCCTCGTTGACGCCAACATCCTGGGCATCTGCATTTGGAGTGACGAAGACACCATCGTTGAAGCCAACGAAGCTTTCCTGCGTATCCTTCATTACGAGCGTAAGGATGTCGTGTCCGGCCGGTTGCGTTGGAAGGACCTGACCCCAGCAGAGTGGCGCGAACGGGATGAACGTGCCATGGCAGAGCTCCGAGCAAACGGTACCTTTCAAGCATTCGAGAAAGAGTTTTTTCGTAAGGATGGTGGTCGAACGCCTGTGTTGCTTGGCGGCACTCGATTTGAAGAAGGCCGTAACGGAGGCGTCGCCTTCGTACTCGATCTGACGGAACGCAAGCGCGCCGAAGAGGCACTCCTTGAAAGTGAACGAAACTTACGGTCTGCAATTGATGGGATACCCGGCCTCGTTGCGATCTTGGCTCCCAACGGTGAAGTCGAAGCCGTAAATCGCCAAATCGTCAACTATTGTGGCCGGCATTTGGATGAACTGAGGAGCTCGGGCCTAGGCGGAATTGTACATCGTGACGACCTGTCGCGCCTTCTAGAGATTTTCACCAAGTCTATCGCCTCGGGCGTTCCCTATTCGATCGAGGCGCGCTTGCGACGGTTCGATGGCGAATTCAGGTGGTTCGACATCCGCGGCATTCCAGTCCGCGACGCATCGGAGCGCATTACCCGCTGGTACGTTCTGCTGACCGATGTCGAGGATCGCACGCAAGCGTTGGTCCGATTGCAGCAGATGCAGTCGGATTTCGCTCACATCAATCGCGTGAGCACAATGGGAGAGCTGGCTGCTTCGCTATCTCACGAAATCCTGCATCCCATTGCCACGGCGCGTAACAACGCGCGCGCGGGAATGCGTTTTCTGGAGATGGATCCGCCAAATCTGGATGAAGCCAGGGAGGCAATCGGCTGTGTCGTCAGAGACGCCGATCGGGCTCGGGACATCGTCGGCCGTGTACGCGATCACATCAAAAAAGCGCCTCCGCGTAAGGAACCCTTCGATCTCAACGAGGCGGTCCGCGAGGCTCTTGCCATGGTACACAGCGCATTCGCGAAAAATAAAATCGCGATCACTGCTCGATTGCCGGAAGAACAGATTCCTGTTCAAGGGGATCGCGTTCAGCTGCAACAAGTAATTGTAAACTTGGTTCTCAACGCTGTGGACGCGATGGGTTCGGGTAACGAACGAGCAAATGAGCTAACGGTCAGAATCGAACGAGGGGAAGCCGACGGAGTGGTGCTCGTCAAAGTCGCGGACACAGGGCCAGGCATTAGTCCGCAAAATCTTGAGCGTATGTTCGAACCCTTCTACACCACCAAGGACAGCGGAGTAGGGATGGGACTGTCGATCTGCCAATCCATTATCAAAAGCCATGGTGGCCAGCTATGGGCGGAGCCGAACAAGCCTTTCGGCGCCCTATTTCAGTTTACGCTGCCACCTCCGCGGGACGACTCATGAATATTCTCCGAATGGCTTGGCGCTTAAGGCCAAGCTAAGGCAGTGCTCAAGCTCGCCATCGTCCATCGGCTTCCCAAGGTAACAAACCACGCCGTCTTTCATCGCCTGTTTTTTCGCTGCTTCATCGGGGTATGCCGTCACCAAGATGGTTGGGAGGGCGCACCTCACCTTGACTAGATGTCGATAGAGCTCAATGCCAGTCATGCCGGGCATGTGAATGTCGGCGACCAGGCAAGCGGTCTCAGCCAAGACACGAGAGGCCAAAAAATCGGCAGCTGATGGAAAGGCCTCTACATTGTAGCCCAATAGTGTGATCAGTCTCCGCATCGAGTCGCGAAATAGCTGATCGTCGTCAACAATCGATATCAGCGCTGGCTTTGATATGGCGGGATCAGGCATCTTAGCCTCGCTTCGACGGCGCTCCTCGATCTCGCGCCTGCGTACACCGCTAGTGTCAACCGCAGTTCCTTGTGATGCAATGCCGCGATCCCTAAGCGATGGCTTAGATCGCTCAGCCGTTCGCTTAGATGAGAGGTGCTGTTCGACTTCGGCGACTGCCTGTAGGATGAAGCTGATATCGTCGGAAGATGCACTCCGCTTAAAGGCAAGTACCGGATGGGTGACGCAAATCCCAGTGTCCTGATCATTGATGACGATCCTGAGTTTCGTGACTCGGTTGCGCGCCTGTTGCGGACGGTCGGCTTAGAGACACGGCAATTTTCGTCCGTTTCCGAATTTCTCAAGGCTAATCCCACGGACGGCCCCACCTGCCTGGTTCTGGATGTGAGGCTGCCGGGGCAGAGTGGTCTCGAGTTTCAGCGAGAGCTAATTGCAGCCAATCGACAACTGCCCATCATCTTTATGACGGCGCATGCTGACGTAACGATGAGCGTGCAAGCGATGAAGGGCGGTGCGCTGGAATTTCTCACCAAGCCTTTCCGCGATCAGGATCTACTTGATGCCGTTGAGGCCGGCCTTGCTCGCGATCGGGCCCACAAGGATCGCGACAAGATGCTGCGTGCGCTTCGCGAGCGTTTCGGCTCGCTTAGTTCCCGGGAGCGTGAGATCTTCGTCGAAGTCGTTGCCGGCCGCCTGAACAAGCAGATTGCCAGCGATCTCGGGATCTCCGAATCCACCGTCAAGGTACATCGGACAAATCTGATGCGGAAAATGAGGGCGCAGTCGCTTCCCGAACTCAGCCGAATGGCGGGTGCGCTGAACTTGGTTTCGGACGAGCCTAGGCATCAGTAATCGGGCAATTGGCGTCATCGACGCCAGCTTTACATGGACACTTGCCCCATGTGATCGGTGCTTTGGCACGGTGAATTCAGAACGCGTCGGAAGAGACGCATGCCCTCCTCCTAAACGATAGCTTATCCCAGTCGACTACAAGAGAACTATCGAGTCCCAGCGGCCAATAGCGCACGGCCGATTAATCGTCATTTTAGTCACCAAATGAGAGCCCTTCAGAGCTCGCGAAAACGACTACGGCTTAGTCAGGATAGACCAGAACCACGATCGCTCGCCCTGGACCAAGATGACAACCTGGAACCACTATGATCTCGAACCGCAGCCTAGCACCAGACTGCGGGCAAAGGAGCCGGCTCTGGATCGCCGGATCGGCTGGCATCGTGCCGAGGGGTTGATCATGCTTTCTTGGGCTGTTCACAAAGAAACTACTTTCGGAATCCAGCCAACCAAAGCCGTTGCACCGTGGTGCCTGGAAATGGTGATCGGACTAGGTGCGATCACCGGCGAAACTGACGTCTAGGCTACAAGACGGTTCGACGATGCGAATGCCCTCACGCACCACCCCTGGCGGCGAGATCAACCGAACAGAGAGGGTCGCACGAACAAAGCCAAAGAGGCATCCGATCGAGCCTGCCGAGCACTTGGCGACAGGCGCGGTGGGGCGCTGGCGCGATAGAAGGCAAACGCAAGAACGGCTTGCGGAGTCTCGTGGCAGTTTCAAGAGGACTGCAGCAATGGAGATTGATCAGAGCGAGATATTGAATGCGCTTCCGGTCATGGCGTGGACAACATTGCTGGACGGATCTGTAGATTTCATCAATCGACTCTGGTGGGAGTACACGGGCTTTCGAATGGGCCAAAGCGGTGGCTGGGAATGGCAGGCTGCGGCCGAGCCGAGTGATCTGCCACAACTGCGTGAAGAGTGGCAAGTGATCCTGAAATCCGGGAAGCCAGGTGAGATGGAAGCGCGCTTGCGGCGCTTGGACGGGAGGTATCGCAGGTTTCTTATGCAGTTCAACCCGTTGCAGGACAAGGCCGGACGAGTCGTCAAATGGTTGGGGGTAGCGACCGACGTCGAGGATGTTCGGCGCGCAGAGCAAAAGCTGCGGCGAGGCGAGCTCGACCTGCAGTTGAGTATCGACAGCATCTCTGTACCCACGGAGGTGACGACGGCCACAGGCGAAGTCGAGGGCGTCAATCGACCTGCTCTGGAATTTTTTGGCAAGACATTGAACGACCTGAAGGAACGGAAAGCCTCCGAAGTCGTCCATCCAGATGATCTCGAACAATCGATTGCTGTCCAATTGGAGGCGCACCGGTCAAGGAGCGCATACAACATGGAGAGCCGGCTTCGCCGAGCCGACGGGGTGTACCGCTGGAACAACGTCCTCGGCATGCCTTTGCCGGACCAGCCAGGTAACATCCTACGTTGGCTCGATTTGCTCATGGACATCGATCAAAGGAAGCGGGCCGAAGACGCGCTGGCCGCAAGCGAGCGCAATCTGCGGCTGACCATCGATACTATCCCGGCCCTGGCATGGTCGGCGCGACCGGACGGTGCGGCCGAGTTTTTGAGTAAGCATTATCTCGACTACATTGGAGTGTCGGCAGAAAAAGCCCAAGGCTGGGGTTGGTCGTCAGCTGTCCACCCTGACGACCTGGCTGGGCTTACCGCAATCTGGAAGTCTTTGCTCGCCTCGGGATTGCCGGGCGAGGCCGAAGCGCGGCTTCGTCGCTTTGATGGCGAGTATCGATGGTTCATCTTCCGCGTAAGTCCGTTGCACGACGACAGTGGGAACATTGTCAAATGGTATGGTGTCAATACTGACATTGAAGACCGGAAGCACAGTGAGGAAAGCTTCCGCGCAATCGTCGAAACGACGCCCGAATCCGTGAAGGTGATTGCACGCGAGGGCACCGTGCTGCGTGTAAATTCCGCCGGCGCGGTCATGGCTGGCGTTTCGTCGGCCGACGTGCTGGTCGGCCAGAACTTCTTTGACTTTGTCGCTCCCGAGCACCGCGAAAAGTATAGGGCATTCCACGACAGTATCTGCGCCGGGCAAAAAGCCTTCATCGAGTTCGACCTGATTAATGCGCTTGGCGTTCGCCGTCACGTGGAGACCCACGCGGCTCCCTTGCGCAACGGAGACCGATCAGTCGCGCAACTGGGAATCACACGCGACATAACCGAGCGAAAGCAGATGGAAGAAAGGTTGCGGCGCAGCGAGGCATTTCTGGCAGAAGGACAGGATCTGGCTCGAATGGGGAACCTTTCCTGGCGTGTGGCGAGTGGCGACATCGTCTGGTCCGAACAACTCTACCGGATCTTCGAGTTCGAGCAGGGGACTAGGGTAACGCTCGATCGGATTGCCAGCCGGATCCATCCTGAAGATGAGCCGCAGTTGCAGGATATGGTGGCGCGGGCCAAGCGCGGTGAGAGCGATTTCGAATACCAGCCTCGAATCGTGCTGCCTGACGGCTCCATCAAGTACCTACGTTTGATAGCCCACCGTGCTCGCGATGATGAAGATCAGGTCGAGTATATCGGGGCAGTGCTCGACATTACGCAACGCCGGCGCTCTGAGGAAGCGGTGGAGAAGCTGCGATCGGAGCTTGCCCAGGTCACTCGCGTAATGAGCCTTGGCGCATTGACAGCCTCGATAGCTCACGAGGTCAACCAGCCGCTCGCGGGAATACTCACCAATGCCAGCACCTGCCTTCGCATGCTCGCAAGCGATCCACCCAATATCGAAGTCGCCCGAGAGACAGCGCGACGTGCGATACGTGACAGTAATCGTGCCACGGATGTGATCGCGCGATTACGTGCGCTCTTTAGCAAGCGCGAGGTGACCAATGAGCCCGTCGATCTCAACGAGGCCGCGCGAGAAGTCATTGCACTGTCGTCGAGCGATTTGCAGCGCAACCGCGTGATGCTCCGTGCCGAACTGGCTGACGACTTACCGCCGGTCGCCGGCGATCGCGTGCAACTGCAGCAGGTGATCATGAACCTTCTGCGCAACGCCTCGGACGCTATGAGCGTCATCGACGATCGTCCGCGGCTGCTATCCGTCTGCACAAGCCGCGATGCAGATGGCCAAGTTCGCTTTTCTGTACGCGATGCTGGCATTGGGTTCGGGACGGAGGGCACGGAACGGCTTTTTGAGGCGTTCTATACTACGAAGAGCGAAGGCATGGGAATCGGACTGTCCGTCAGCCGATCGATCGTCGAGAGGCACAACGGTCGGCTTTGGGCGCAAGCCAATGACGGTCCCGGGGCGACATTCTCGTTCTCGATACCAGATTGTGGCTGAAATACTCTCCCTCATGCAGAGCCATGGAGCGGCAGGCATCCGATCGGGCTATCGTCGTACCATCAATTGACGTGCGATGCGAAGCTCAAGCCCTCCTGCAATGCCCCGTGAAGGCTTGAAAGCCGCGGCATCATCTTTGCAGTCGACACAAAGTCCTCGTGATCGCTTGACGCCGGCGCACAAATTCGCTCGCGAATCCGGTTCGTCATGCCGAGCGTGGCAACATGCAGCATAAGTACCCGGTCGGTCGAGGCTATTCAAATGCGACCAACATTCAAAGGGGACGTCCTACTTTAAGACGCCCTGGATGAAGAGCAGGTCCTCATCCCGCGGAAAATCACATATCCCTATGGCGCTCGCCGCATCCTGGATCAGCGCGGCCACCTCATGGGGGTGGGAGACCATTACTAGGTGCGAAGCGTCCGGGACGACCACGACCTCCCGAGCATGGGCGCGGGTGGCCATGAAAGCCATAGCAGGGGGCGGAATGTTGCGGTCTGCGGCGCCGTAAATTGACCAGGACGGGATCGTTTTCCACGCCGCCCGAACCGTTCGGTCGGACAGGGCGGCTCGATTCACAGGACGCTGGGCGGCGCCAATCAGCCGCGCGTCGGCATCGTCTTCACCGCGGCGAAGCTGACGGCCTTTATTATCGCTCCGCTTTTTCGTTGCGGCGGTCAAGCCGACAGCATGCCTGCGCGCTGGGATCGTCACCCTTCTGCTGGCATCTGCCGCAATGACATTGTCGGTGGATCTCACCTGGATCAGCGTCTGCCGTATGGTCCAGGGGCTGGCCGGCGGCACAATCCTCGTCGCCGGTCAGACACTGCTGCTCTTTCGTTTCCGGAGTCGAAGCCACGCGGAGACGAGCCCTCCAGTCATTCAGGAGCTAGCTCAAGAGGGTCAGCGCGACAGGGTTGTAGTGCGATCGGATCGCCGGGGCTTAAAGGGCGAGGGGTGATTGGGAACACCCGATGGACCACTCTCAATCAAGCATCGCAGCGCTCCTCTTCGCAGGGAATTGAGCCGTTTCTTCCTCAAGGGTGTGTGCCGAAGTTTGAAGGTCTGCGAAATTCGCCGTACTAGGCCGTGAACTCATAAATGCGGTATGACTGAGATGGGTGTGGAAAGAGGACATCCGCTTCTATAGGGATGGAGGATGGTAGACCCACTACTTCTCACCTTCGTTGCACCAATAGTCGTGATCGTTGCCTCCGCTATTGGCTTGCGGTTCGGTTTCCCCTTTGGCTCGCCATTCCATTTGATGCCGTTGTTTTCGTGGTGGCCGGGTATTCTTCATGAGGGCGTTCAGCAGAGCTGCCTCATTGCTGAAAGCGAATGCATTGGCGCAACAGCCACTGTCTACATCGTCTCCGGCTTCTGGTTCATGGCCGTTGTGACCCTGATCGCCAGCGCTGCCCTCGAGCATCTCGCCGGAGGCTTTTACGTCGACCAGATAGGCGCGGATAAGGCAAATGCTGCCGTGGTCAGAACAAGCCCACGCTCATCTTCGTCCCGAAGCAGGCTGGCGAGACGGTTCAAACCGTCGTGAAAGTTTGGGGCTCTGACTTTGTGGGGTCCACGGCGCAGTTCTCCTACCGCGTTGTCTTAACAGCCTTCTCACTTCTTCCAAGTGGGTATGCCTTGGGAAAATGCACGCCCCTTGTACCCGGAACCCGACACCGCGGGTGGCCATGCTGGTTGAGCTAGCTTCACAATTACTAGTTTGCGCTGTACTCATGTGAATGGGGAAATATTAGACATGGGTGCAGCAAAGGGGCGAATATCGTGGCAGAGCTTACCGGGGCGGGTGCCATAGAAATCATCCCGATCCACTTCGACGTACCCGAACACCACCTTGAACTGAAAACCTTCATTGAGACTGCCGCACAGACAGAGCTGATTATAGCAGGTCTCAATGAGTACCTGTTTGAAGGAAGGCTTGAATATCAAGTTCTAGTACTACCGCCAGAAATCGGAACATTCAAAACCAGATTGGCAATAGCTGCTGCAACCGCTGCGACAATATCATGGGGTGCTGTCGAAAGCGACATTGGAGCGGCATTCATCAAGGGGCTCACCGGGCATGAACCAGTCTATTGGTCGGAACTCGCTGGTGGTTATGTAGGCGAGTTGCTCGCCGACGAGATGAAAGTACCGCCTTCCGCCACTGACGCCCGAATAGAATGCCGTACGGGCGCACTAATCCTAAGCGAGAGTACAAAATCATTCTTGCAAAAAGACGTTTCAGAACTCAACAAGATCGGTATTCGTCCGACGCAATTCCGAGAAGGGTATGAGGCTCGCAACAAATTCTATGAAGCATGTGCTGCAGATACTAAAATACAGGGAGTTGGGTTCACTGATGCCGATGAATTTCCAATCAGGCGCGGTGACTTCGGGCGGTTGCATGTGGCGCTTCCGCCGAAGGAAAAGGATCTCGATGACCGGCCATGGCATGTTGCAATTGATACCGTCAAAGTGACGTCGCCCAATTGGGAGCGCGGCGACAAGCAGCGACAATGGAAGGGCAGAGACAGTTCAGGCCATGAGCGGCTTTTCAGGATCGAAGACGAGCAGTTCTGGCACCTTGTCACAAATCAAAAGCTGAATCCGCACATCTTCGATACCATAAAGGTGCAGTGGGCTTTCCGTTCAGAAATGGGCAAATTGAAGGACACCCGCGTTCTGCGGGTCCTAGAATATAATGAAAATACCCTAGCGCCGCCGCTTGATGGCAACGCATTGGATGCACTCCTCGGCCAGTATGGAGATATGGTTGGCAGCGCAGCCGGTTCGGGAGGCTTATTCGACCGACTCTGATGACTCGGCGACGCTCGGTTCATCACGAAGTGAATAGGATCCAAAGGCTGGGAGCCTTTTCTTTGGAAAACCATACGGATCGGCGGGTCATTCTTAGTCTGGATCGTTTCGCTGCCTGATCGGCCCGTTGCGGTAGGTAGGTAGGTGGGCTTTCTCAGATGAGGTATCCGGCGACAATGCTCACGCCGACCGTAATGTTCGCTCCTAAAGATTGCAGCCAGAAGCCGTCTGTTCGCTTTCGGCCCCAAGGCTGCCGGTCAGCAATGCGCCTCAATGTGTCATTCCCACGACGCCGTCCATCCACCAAAGCGGACATCACACATTTGCAGGCCACAGGCAAGTTGTGCGCCCGACATCCATCTCGAACGACTGGGGTCGGTCCTACGCGGACCATCCGAACAATGGCTCGGAGCTATCTTCCTTTGGCTCGGCAGTAGTGCCAGAGTGGACGGAGGGAGCACGACATGAGTGAGACCCGCAAAATAGCAGCGATCCTGGTCTCGGATGTAGTCGGCTACAGTCGGCTAGCCGGCGCGGATGAAGACCGCATCTTGGCACGGCTGCGCGCGCTGCGTAGCGACCTCATCGACCCCACCATCTCCATTCATCGTGGTCGCGTCGTCAAGCGCACTGGCGACGGGAGCCTCATCGAGTTCAGCAGCGTTGTAGAAGCAGTGCGCTGCGCGATCGAAGTGCAGAATGCCATGGTTGAGCGCAATGCCGGGGTGCCGGATGACCGCCGCATCGAGTTCCGGATCGGCATTCACCTGGGCGACGTCGTGCAAGAACGCGATGGCGACCTTATGGGCGATGGGGTCAATATCGCCGCGCGCCTGGAAGGAATCTGCGAACCTGGCAATATCTGTCTTTCCGAACAAGCCTATTGGCAGGTTAAGTCAAGGCTCGATATCGCGATCAACGATCGCGGTGAGGTGCAACTCAAGAACATTGCCTATCCGATCCGGGTTTATTCGCTGCAGGTCGGCGTCCCAACTAAGGCAAAGCCTGCGGCACCAACTGCGCCTCTTGTTCTAGAGAAGCTTTCGCAGCCGCTCGCACCGCCCGACAAGCCTTCAATTGCTGTGCTGCCCTTCATCAACATGAGTGGCGATTCCGAACAGGAATTTTTCACCGACGGGCTGACGGAGGACATCATCACCGATCTGTCGAATGTGTCCGGCTTCTTCGTGATCGCCCGCAACTCCACCTTTGCCTATAAAGGCAAGCCCACCGACGTCCGTCAGATCGCTCGCGATCTGGGCGTCAAATATGTTCTCGAGGGCAGCGCCCGCCGATCCAACCACCGGTTGCGCGTCAATGTTCAGCTTATCAATGCGGCAGAAGGCGGCGATCACGTGTGGGCCGAGCGCTTCGACCGCGAAATCGCCGACATATTCGACGTTCAGGACGAAGTCACGCGACGCGTTGTTGAAGCGATTTCTGGCAAGCTTGGTGAAAAGAAACTTGTTGCCCGTTCCCGACCGTCAAATCTCGAAGCCTATGATCTTTGTGTTAGGTCGCGAGGCAAGTGCAACAATTCCAGTTCAGACAATCGTGAGGCGTGTGCTGACCTGGAGCGTGCCGTTCAGATCGATCCAAACTACTGCGAGGGGCACAGCAATCTTGCCATCTCACTGCTATTTGGCTGGATTATCTGGGGTGAGCCACAGGAACCCAGCCGCGCAAAGGCTCTGATGCACGCGAAACGGGCCGTGAAAATCGATCCCGACGATTCCCACGCTCGCAGAATCCTAGGCTGCGTTCAGCTTTATGAGCGCAACTGGGATGAAGCAAAATCCCAATTCGATGCTGCCGTTCAGCTTAATCCCAACAATGCAGATGCGGTTGCGTGGATGGGTGAGCTGCAAATCTACTTAGGCGATCCGCAAGCGGCGCTGATAGCTTGTGGCGCAGCGCTCCGTATAAATCCTCGTCCACCCGGTTGGTATTTCTGGATCATGGGCATGGCGCAGATTTCCGCCGGTCACTACGAAGAAGCAGTTGCGTCCTTGAGCCGAGAGGAAACGTACGGGACGGGTTCGAGGGAGCACCTGGTTCCCGCGCTTGCCCTTGCCGGTCGCGTTCCTGAGGCACAGCAGGAAGCCCGCCTATTTCTGGCGGGCAATCCAAATTGGAAGGTCGGTGATTTGGTGGCGAACTCACCCTTCAAGAGCCCGAGTGATGCGCAGCCGTTAGTTGATGGCTGGCGTCTGGTGGGGTTGCGGGAATAGCGCGTTGGCAGCAAGACTGGAAAGGGGTGCTGGTTAGGGCCGCCGGGCGCCTAACAGCCAAGAGACGTCCCCTTCGCGCGACCTACGGCGTGTCTTCGCTATTAGTGCCATTTATGCTGGAGCCATGGATGAAGGACTGGATTTCGTCCAGATCGATCTTGCCATCACCATTCTCGTCGACGCTGCTGAATATCCTGCCAACCGCGCGATGAACCTCGTCCTCGGACAGCGATCCGTCGCCATCCGTGTCCAACAGCCCGAACGTCAGCCGCATGCCGGCGCCGCGCATCATTTGATGGTCCCGGTGTCCAGCCATTCTATGTCCTCGGCCCCAGTCACCATGATTCCGCCTGCGGTCGCCATGACGGCTAGCTTCGTCGTGGCGGCCAGCATCCTCGTTGCGATCGCCTTGGTAGGCTCGGCTATCTTCCTCTCGGAAACGTTCTTCAGAATCGCGATCCTGCTGCATCCTATCCCGAACCGCTTGCTCAACCATCTGGCGGATCATTTCGCGTATTTTTCCATCCGCTTGTCCGGTCACATCCGGCAACTGCCCGGCGCCCGGCGGTTCGGTCGCCGGAGCGGGTGCAGGTGTCGAGGGTGCTGGTGTTCCGCTCGTCTGGGCGAGAGCCGGGGAGGCCAAGGCTATGAAAGCGGCGGCCGCGGCCGTCGTGCTGTGTGGAAATCTCATGGCATGCTCCATCGGTCGTGTCTGCTTGGACGGCCAAACTGGAACTCGATCTGATTGTTCCCCGAAGGGCATCAGGTCACGGCGAATTTAACGGGGCATGTCCCCGTCCGGGCCTCGATCACGGCCTTCGCCAGGAAATACAGCCCTCCTTGCTGAGGCACAGAAGGGAAGCCCGCCTATTTCTTGCGGGCCTGAGCGCTGCCATTCCGCTTCCCGCCCAAAATTGCCGGACAGCTTTGCACCTATCTTGGTCATCGCGTCATCCCAGCCGCCCACCAAAAGCGGCCCCATGAGCATATCTCCATAATGATCTCAGCATCGGCTTTTTCCTGCCTGACCACCGATCAAGTGTTTTGTGAACAGCATCGTGCTAATATTGCCGTCACTGCGCTCGACGAGGAAATCGCAGCATGTCGGAAAAGGGTCCGGTCGCGTTGCCGGCGGCCTCGATGGCAACAGGTTTTCTGGGTGGCAACGGCAACAATGCGTCCGAAGCCCGGTACGAGCGCCGGATCCTGACCGCGCTCTGCTACGACCTGGTCGGATCGACCGACCTTCTTGCCATCCTGGACATCGAAGAGTTCGAGGAACTGATATCAGCCTTCCAGCGGGCCGCGAGACAGGCGGTCGCGTCGTGTTCGGGAGCCGTCCAGGTCGAGGTCGGCGATGGCGGCGTTGCTTTGTTTCGTGCCGAAATAGACGCCAAGGACGCAGCATCGCTGGCGATCCGGGCCGGGCTCGAAATCATCGACGCCTGCAGGCGCGTCGGTTCGGACAAAGGCCGCGCCGATTTGCATGTCCGGGTCGGAATCGCGACATCGATGACGCTGATCCACAAGGGTGACGCCGACACCGGTCAGGATAATGTCACCGGCCCTGCCTTCGCGATGGCCGCACGGCTCCAGGCCATCGCGCAACCAGATACGGTGTTGGTCTCGGACGCGACGCGCAACCTGGCGCGACGGTCGCATGTGTTCAGCTTCAGGGGCCCCCATGCGATCAAGGGATTTGCCGAGCCGGAGCTGGTCTGGCGCGCGCTCAGTCACAAGCGCGAGGTCGACCGCTTCTTCGCATTCGGGCAGCTGAGCAGTCCGCTCGTAGATCGCGAGGCCGAGCTCGCCAGCATCGCCGAAACATGGGCTAGTGCCGTTGCAGGAAAGGGCGGCGTGGTGGTGATCGAGGGCGAGGCGGGGATCGGCAAGTCGCGCATTCTTCACGAAGTGCGCCGGCGCACGCGCCAACAGCGCACGAAACTGCTGCTCTTCCAGTGCACGCCCGGCGGGTTGCGCTCGGCGCTGCATCCGCTGCTGCAGAACGTACGCGGCCATCTCGCCGGCAACGAAGGACAGCTGAGCGCTGCCGCAGTGGCGGAAGTATTCCGCGATCATGACGTCCACGATCCCGAAATCATCGACATCTTCTCGTTCCTGCTCGGCGCTCCGGGAGCCGATCCGATGCTCAGGGAAATCGACGCTGAGGCAATGCGCGCGAAAGCCAATTGGGCGGTTCGCCACTCGCTCGAAGCCCTGTGCGCCAGCGGACCGATCGTCCTGGTGGTCGAGGACATCCATTGGATCGACCTAACGTCGAGACAATTGTTGGCTGAGCTTGCACAGTCAGCCCCTCACTTCCCGGCGCTTGTCATCGCGACCACGCGCCCTGAATCCGGGAGCTGGCTGGCAGCATCGAATCCAAGGCATATCTCGCTAAAGCCGCTCAACAGCGAGCAAACCCGGCTGGCGATCGCGGCCATGTGGCCGCAAGGCAAGCCCTCAACTTCCCCGGAATTGCTCGACATGGTGGAACGCGTGACCGGCGGCGTCCCGCTGTTCATCGAAGAGATCTGCCAGTGGATGACGGAGAACGCGGCGTCGGCAACGGATCGGCTGGCGCAGACCGCAATGCGCAGTCATACCTCGGTGTTCGAAAGCGTGATCGAGGCCAGGCTCGAAACGCTGGGGCCGGCCCGCGAAGTCGCGCGCGCCGCAGCCGTCGCGGGCAATCGTTTCAATCAGGAATTGCTGCGCGCCCTGTTGCCGGAGCTCGATGACGAAATCATCGCAAACGCGCTGGATTCGCTGAGCGAGGCCGGGTTCCTGATGCGCGTGCGGCCTTCCGGCGTTCCGGTCTATGGCGTGCGCCATGCGCTTATCCAGGAGACGATCTACAACGCAACGCTGCGCAAGAGACGGCAGACCTTGCATCGCCGCCTGTTTGCCGCGGTGAGCCGCAACCGAAACCTGGCCGGGTGGCTGGGCACCGCCGAGGTTGCCGAGCACGCCGAGCGCGCAGGCCTTCTGGAGGACGCGATCGCTCAGTTCGTGATCGCAGGCACGGAAAGCTCGTCCCGCTCGGCAATGGCGGAAGCGAGGCAGATACTCGAGCATGCTTTGGCGCTCTGCGAGCGCGTTGCGGCAGCCGACATGCGAGACGCGCTGCGGCTATCGGCAATGATCGTGCTCGGTCCCATCCTGACCGGTGTCGAAGGTCCGAACTCGGCGCCCGCCCGCAAATTGTACGAGGACGGCGTGGTGATCGCCCGGCGTCGGCCGGTGGCCGAGCGGGCCAAGTGGTTCCCGATCTACTGGGGCTGGTGGTTCACGGATACTGTCGTGGACGGCGAGCGCGCGGAAGTCGTGCTCAGCGATCTCAGGGATGTCGAAGATGCTGAAGTGCAACTCCAGGCCAGGCATTGCGTGTGGGCAATCGACTTCAATCTTGGCCGCCACGACCGCTGCATCGCGGCCGTCGACGCCGGACTGTCGCTCTATGAGCACGGCCAGGGCAAAGCCAATGCTGCGTTGTTCGGCGGGCATGACGCGAGGGTCTGCGGGCTCGCCCACCGCGCCTTGTCGCTTTGGTTCGTCGGAAAGCCGGCAAGCGCGATCCATTCGATGTCGGAAGCTAGGAGATGGGCTCAGCAAACCGGACATGCCGGCAGCATCGCGCATGCCTATCTCAACGAGGCGATGCTGCATTGCTATCGCCGCGATTTTTCGATGCTGCGAAGCGTGATAGCGGATCTGCGCCACTTGACGGAGCGCCATTATATGCCCGCTCTCGCCGCCGCAGCGCAAATCTTCGAAGGCTGGTGCGACGGCAACGCCGGCCAGGTCGAGAGCGGCAGGGCAAAAATGCGGCAAGGCCTTGGCCTCCATGGCGAGTTCCAGACGCCTGAGGACGAACCGGTCTATTGCGGCATGCTGGCAGAGCTTTTGACACGAACTGCCGAGGTCGATGAGGCGCTCGCACTGCTGGGCTCGGCTGTGGCGCAGGCCGAGGCCGGCGGCAGCCGCTTCTGGCTGGCAGAGCTCTACAGGCGAAGGGCGGAGCTACTTCTTCTCCAGGGCGATGCGGAGGCGGACGTAATCGCTGCCCTCGAAAAGAGCATCGCCATAGCCGCGGAGCAAAGCGCCGTGCCTTTCCTCGTCAGTACATACGAGACCCTTCAATCATCAGGCCTGTCGCCTGAACTGTCGTCGCGCTATCGCGATCGGGTCGAACGTGCGAAATCCGCTCTCGAGCCGGGCGCCGCGCTGATCGTCAATCCCGAATCGGCCGTTCGCCACTAGCCGCCCTGCAAGAGCAACCGCGATGCTGGAGCGATACAAACGCCTTGGTCCGCCGCCCGACGAGGGGCTGGCGAGCCTGATGAAGATGCGCGAAGGCCTGGGCATCACGCGGATCGCCGACATTACGGGGCTCGACCAGCTCGGCATCCCGGTCGTGCAGGTGACAAGACCTTTCTCGCTCTCCAACGCGGTCGCGCAAGGCAAGGGCGCCACCCTAGCGCAAGCCGCGATATCGGCCATGCTGGAATCGGCCGAGAGCTTCTTTGCAGAGCAGGTAGCGAATTTCAAACCAGTCGTCGGCTGCGCCGATCACTTGGGCATCCCGCCAGATCGTTTCGAACGGCATCTCCAGGGGGGCACGGCGCCCGGATGGCGTGGCAGGGAGACGGCGTGGGTAGCCGCAGACAATCTTCTTACCGGCAGCCGCGACCTAGTCCCGTTCGAGCTCGTGCACACCGCCTATGTGTTTCCGTCGCTGCCCCATGACGGCATTTTCGCGGCATCGACGAGCGGTTTGGCTGCAGGCTTCGAGGAGCCGGATGCCATCGTTCATGGCATGCTTGAATGCATCGAACGCGACGCGATCGCCACGGCATATCGGACTCACGGGTTTTTCCACCGTCAACGCATCGATCCCGAGACGATCGATGATCCGTCGCTCCGCGATATCCTGGAAACTTTGGCGGCCAAGAACGTGCTGGTCGGCCTCTGGCAAGCTTTGTCGCCGTTGGGCATACCGGTGGTGTGGTGCCATCTGCTGGAAGACGAACCGACGGAAACGGTTCTTTTGGATCACCCGGCTGATGGCTCGGCCGCCGGTTTCAGTCCTGCCGGCGCGGCGGCGCACGCCATCTACGAAGCGGCCCAGGCCCGTCTGGCGGCGATCTCGGGCGCGCGCGATGACCTGACGCGCGCGTCCTATCCGAAATACCCCGATCGGCAGATGATTGCAGCGCATCGCCGGCTCCTCCGCGATGGCCCGCGCAGCGTGGATTTCCGCGCGCTCGCCGAGCAGAAGTTCAACACGGCGTCGGATGGGCTGTCGGTCCTCTTGGCAATTCTCGAAGAGAGAGGGTTCGATGCGGTTCACCTAATCCGGCTGGGAACGAAACCGCTCGACGCACTGTCGGTTGTCAGGATTGTCATCCCTGCCTTGCAGCCGCTCTTGCAGGGGTAGGATTATGCGCCCGAAACTCGTCTTCACCGGCCCTACCGTGTCCCATTCCGACGCATTGAACGTCGTCGATGCGGTATGCCTTCCCCCGGCCGTGCAAGGCTCGATCGTTTCGGCCGTGCAGCATTTCGACCCGAGTGCGATCCTTCTCATAGATGGCGGTTTTCAGACCGAGCCGGCGGTTCGGCACAAGGAAATCCTGTGGGCCCTCAGCCGCCGCATTCACGTCGTCGGCGCGGCCAGCATGGGTGCCCTTCGAGCAGCCGAGCTGTTCCCCCATATGCAAGGCGTCGGGCTTATCTACCGATGGTATCGCCGCTTCGCCTTTGCACCCGACGACGCAGTAGCGGTATTGCATGGACCGGCCGAAGTGAATTTCGCTCAATTGACGCATGCGCTGATTGACCTGCGCCGAACCCTTCGCGCTGCTTGCCGGCGCGGCGTGATTTCACCCGAACAGCAGGCGAGGCTCGAGGGTGCGGCAAAGGCCGTCAACTTTCGCGAGCGCACCCTGGCACGGATGGTTCGGGATGCGCACGACGGCAAGGGCGACGTCGAGAAATTGTGCAGGGAGCTCGGCGCGGCTTTCGTCCAGCAAAAAAAGCAAGATGCCCTGCGGGCACTCGAACTTTTGCGGGAGCAAGCATTTGAAAAAGCACACCCCATGCCGGAATTACAGCTAACCTCGGCCTTCTCCAAGGATATGGATGATGCGGGGCTGACGCTATAGGCCCTGAGTCTCTTGGCGGCCGACGATTTACGTAACGTAAGTGCCGTGATAGCGTGGTAGCGTCAAAGGGGGCCAAGCAATTGGACGCGGTCAATCGTGTCGTTGCGCAAGATCTGTTGCTGGGAACGCGGTTCCTGGTCTACCCGCAGGTCCCTCACCTTTCGGGTTACGGAACGCCCGAAACAGTATGGATTTCTACTCCACCCGATCTGATCCGCTCCGGCCCAGAAGATCACCGCATCTACGTTCGCGATCCGCTCCTCGACAAGGAGCCTTACGACTACCCTTATCTGCCACCGTTTGTCGGCGAAATCTTTCCGCCTGCAGAGGCTGGGTTTGACGGCCATTTCGATCAGCTTTCCCTGACCTCGCGGCAGTTCCTTTCTGCGCACGCTTTCGCCTCGGTCAGCCGCGTGCTGGACATCTGGGAAAGCTACCTCGGCAAACCGATCGTCTGGTATTTTGCCGAGACTTACGAGCGGCTCGAAATCATCCCCTTCGTCGACTGGGAGAATGCGCAATCAGGCTATGGCTATCTGGAGCTCGGCCGAGAGCGCGGCATCGACGGAGGCAACTATCCCTATGCGCTCAACTTCGATGTGATCGCACATGAGGTCGGCCACGCAATCTTGTTTTCGCTGTTCGGGACACCAGCCGGCGGCCTGACTCAAGGCGATTTCGGACCGTTCCACGAGGCCAGCTCGGATCTGGTCTCGCTCTTGTCCTTCCTGAATTTCGACAGCGGCATGGACCGGCTGTTGCGGCACTGCGATGGCAACCTGCTTGTTCTCAATGAATTGAACCGGATTGCCGAACTGACCGGCGATCGGCAGATCCGCCTCGCCAGCAACGCACGCCGCATGTCGGAGGTCACGGCGGAAATCCATGACAGGTCACGGCCATTCACGGGGGCTGTGTTCGACACGATCGTCGACGTCTACCACGCGGCACTGGTGCACGAGGGGTTGGCCGACGAGCGGCTGCTGGGGATAGATATCAAGGATGTCGACCAATCCGACATGCAGCGCATCTCGGATTTCACGTCCCGCGCCTTTCGCGCTCGGCCCTTCATGTTCAAGAGCATGCTGATCAGAGCAAGGGACGAGGTGGCTCTCGCACTTGCTCAGGCATGGCCACGCCTCGATGCGGATGACCTGTCGTTCGAAAAGGCCGCGGGGTTGGTGGTGGATGCCAGCGATCGCGTTGCGCCGATGCTCGCGGAAAAATTCGATGAGAACTTTAGCTGGCGGGAGATCTTGTGAACTGAAGGATGCAGCAAAAAGGAGCGAGGAAAATGAGCGACGACTATCACCGACCGACACTAACGTTTCCATCAGGCGCTTACAACGCAACACAGGTCAGGCTCTATGGCTTGGGGGCGGAAATTGGACTCAGCGTGCCCGGTGCGCCAGCACCCTTTGGGGACACGGGCATGTATGTCGAAACCGCGCCCGGGGAACCCATCACCGATGAGCAACGTGTCAACGCACTTGAAGTGTTGGAGAAATATGACAGCAACAAAGGCCGCCAAGATATAATAAATGGAAATCTTCCATTCCCAAAGATACCAATCAGAGTCTCCTTTCATTTCAAGATAGACCTGAAGAATTTTGGCACTGCGGTTCTTTCAACAGTAGGCAGTACCTTCATGCTCGGATCATCTCCAGAGCAGAAAACATCGTGCGGGATAATTGTCGGTTATGCCTACGAGGGACATACCTACGATTTGCCAAAGCCCAAGATAATGATCATCCCGGCGTTTCCGGAGCCCAAGATTCCGGCCGACGATTCGGATTTTGACGCCAAGGAACCTGAAGGCTACGCGGTTTGGCTCGTCGATAAGCTCGACGAATGCGTGGAGTTGGAGATGAACCAAGGCTTCATTGAACAGCTCGTTCTTGACGCCAACATGCCGGGGAAGCGCTCACCAACAATGTACGCTTCCAAGATGACGATGGGCCACCGCAGCGGAAAGCTGAACGACTAGTCTCTCATGTTCCCTGTCAAGGTTGAAGGCAAGAAGGCTCGCCTGCTTGGCAGGTTTGCCATGCAGTCGGATCGGCTGAAGCTGCACAGGGCTGGGCGTTGAACTCAGAGACGACGGTTGATCAGACTCTCATCCGCGGGTTGGATACCGGCCTTCCGTGTCTTCGTCTCGGATCTGTCCTCGATCCAGGGGGCGGGCTTCCGGCGCATCGGCCCGGCCACATAACTGGCCACGGGAGTTCCCCACCTTGGCCCTACCTCCAAGATCGTCGAGGAAATCAACAGCGGTGATTTTTGATATTTTCACGGTTGTACGCAGGCCCAAGTTCCCGGGGGGAAGTAGCGGTATCCGAGCGCAACCAATGTTTGTCGTTGTCACCGCAGGCGTGTCCGGCAAACGGCATTTTAGCAGTCGCACCAGTCAACGAGTGTGTCAGCTTTGCGAGTGCTACCGCCTGAAACCGGACAGGCAGGAAGCGGCCCCATAGCAGTCATCCGACAACTGTCGGTGACTAAACGCTGCTGAGGTGCATGCGCCCGGTTCTTTCCGCTTTTCTGTGGGGAAATCTGTGGGGTATCGGGAGAAACAGACACCTAGAGCCTTTCACGTTTTGACGGAAGCGTATCCGGCGTTTTCGAAGTAGTTCTTGCATTCGGCTGCCTCGATTGTTTCGACGA
>NZ_JAMYQH010000032.1:0-78186 GCF_040320765.1 Mesorhizobium sp. M0618
GCCAAGGTCCGGGCGGCCGCCCGGACCTTGGCTCAATCGCTCTAATCCCACGAAATCTCTCTCGTGTAGATACAAGGTGGCGCCGCGCAGCGGGGACGGAGTGGGGGAAGCCGTTCATGAAACGCGCAGCCGCCGAAAAACAGGCACAACTCGGCGAGCGAGAAAACTCAGGCAAGGCGACAATCAAGCCGAAGCGCTGCTTTGGCTTGAGTTAAAAGCCCGCAAGCTTGGCGGTTACAAGTTCACGCGACAGTTCTCTATCGAACCATACTACGCTGACTTCGCTTGCCGCGAAAATTGGCTTGTCGTGGAAATCGACGGGCACCAACACGCCGGCAGTTCATATGACCGCCACCGCGACGACTTCATGCGCGCTCAAGGCTATTCGATCCTGCGTGTTTGGAACCATGACGTCCTGAAACATCGCACGTCGGTCTGTGAAACCATCCTCGCCGCGCTTGATGGCAGGCTGGCCGAGAACATCGCTGCATCCGATCTCCGCTTTGTCTTCACACCCCGCTCACCCGATTCAATCTCTTCAAAAACGGACCTATCTAGATGAAATCTCACGTAAAAGCGGTTGTCATCGGCGGCGGCGTCGTCGGCTGCTCGGTTCTCTATCATCTGGCCAAGGCCGGCTGGACCGACATCATGCTGATCGAGCGCTCGGAGCTCACCTCCGGCTCGTCCTGGCATGCGGCGGGAGGCTTCCACACGCTGAACGGCGACCCCAACGTCGCCAAACTGCAGGCCTATACGGTGCAGCTCTACAAGGAGATCGAGGAAATATCCGGCCAGTCCTGCTCGCTGCATTTGACCGGCGGCGTGATGATGGCCGACACGCCGGAGCGCATGGATTTCCTGCGCCTTGCCCATGCCAAGGGCCGCTATCTCGGCATGGACACAGAGCTGATCACCCCGTCCGAAGCCAAGGCTATGTTCCCACTGATGGACGAGACCAATTTCGTCGGCGCCATGTGGGATCCGGTGGAAGGCCATCTTGATCCGTCGGGCACCACCATCGCCTACTCCAAGGCGGCAAAAAAACTCGGCGCCGAGATCGTGCTGCGCAACCGCGTCGTCGAACTTACGCAGGAGGTCGACGGCACCTGGAACGTCGTCACCGAACAGGGCACGGTGAAGGCCGAGCATGTCGTCAATTGCGGCGGCCTGTGGGCGCGCGAGATCGGCCGCATGGTCGGCGTCGAGCTGCCGGTTCTGGCCATGGAGCACATGTATCTCTTGACCGAGCCGATGCCGGAGGTCGAGGAGTTCAACAAGTCGACCGGCCGCGAAATGATCGGCGTGCTCGACTTCAAGGGCGAGATCTACACCCGCCAGGAGCGCAACGGCATCCTGCTCGGCACCTATGAGAAGGCCTGCAAGCCGTGGTCGCCGGTCAACACGCCGTGGGATTTCGGCCATGAATTGCTGCCGCCCGACCTCGACCGCATCGCGCCGTCGCTGGAAATCGGCTTCAAGCATTTCCCCGGCATCGAGAAGGCCGGCATCAAGCAGATCATCAACGGCCCCTTCACCTTCGCGCTCGACGGCAACCCGCTGGTCGGCCCGGTGCAGGGCCTGACCAATTTCTGGTGCGCCTGCGCCGTGATGGCCGGCTTCAGCCAGGGCGGCGGCGTCGGCTTGGCGCTGTCGAACTGGATGGTCCATGGCGATCCCGGCTTCGACGTCTGGGGCATGGATGTCACCCGCTTCGGCGAATGGGCTGGCCTGCGCTACACCAACGCCAAGGTGCGCGAAAACTATTCGCGCCGCTTCTCCATCCGCTTCCCCAATGAGGAACTGCCGGCAGCACGCCCGGCGCAGACGACGCCGCTCTACGACACCATGCTGGCCAACAACGCCGTCATGGGCGACTCCTGGGGCCTCGAAACGCCGCTCTGGTTCGCACCTGAAGGCAGGGAACCCAGGGATATCATCTCCTTCCACCGCTCCAACGATTTTGGGCCGATCGGCGAGGAAGTGCGCGCCACGCGTGAGCGTGTCGGTGTCACCGAGATCGCCAATTTTGCCAAATACGAAGTCTCGGGACCCGCGGCCGAGGATTTCCTCAACCGGCTGATGACCAACCGCATGCCGAAGACCCGCCGCATCGTGTTGACGCCGATGCTCAACGAGTTCGGCAAGCTGATCGGCGACTTCACCATCGCCAAGGCGGCAGAAGACCGCTTCATGATCTGGGGCTCGTCGGCGGCGCAGAAATACCACATGCGCTGGTTCGAGAAGCACCTGCCGAAGGACGGAACGGTGCGCATCCACCGCTTCGACCAGACCCTGGTCGGCCTGTCGATCGCCGGGCCGAAATCACGGGACTTGCTGCAGAAACTGGTCGATGTCGACGTCTCGACAAAAGCCTTCCGCTTCATGGATTTCCGCGAGATGGCGGTTGGCGGGGCGCCCTGCATGGTCAACCGCATCACCTACACCGGCGACCTCGGCTATGAAATCTGGATGGCGCCGGCCTACGAGCGCCTGGTTTACAAAGCGATCAAGGACGCCGGCGAGGAATTCGGCCTTGTCGATTTCGGCATGCGCGCTCTGCTCTCCATGCGCCTCGAAAAGAATTTTCCGACTTGGTTCCGCGAGTTGCGGCCGATCTACGGACCGTTCGAAGGCGCGATGGACCGCTTTATCAAGCTCGAGAAGAACGACTTTATCGGCCGCGAGGCCGCCGCCAAGGAACAGGCCGAGGGGCCAAAGCTGCGCCGCGTCTCCTTCATCGTCGATGCCGCCGACGCCGATGTCATGGGCGACGAGCCGATCTGGGCCAAGGTCAGCAAGGACTATGGCACGGTGGAAAGGCCGCATGGCTATGGCGCGCCGCGCTTCGACAAGGGCGGCAAGGAAATACGTGGCTCCAAGGCTACCGAAGGCGCTTCCGCCGTGCGGGGTATCGTCGATGGCGACTGGCGCGTGGTCGGCTGGGTCACGTCAGGCGGCTATGCGCATTATGTGCAGAAGTCGATGGCGCAGGGCTACGTCCCCGCAGCGCTTGCCGAGGACGAAAGTGCCGGGCTGTTCGAGATCGAGATCCTCGGTCACCGGCGCCCGGCCCGCATCAACGTCGAAGCGCCTTTCGACCCGAGCGGCGAGAAGATGCGGACCTGAGGTTCGACCATGGACAGCGCGGGGCCGAAGGGCAGCTTTGGCCGGCATCGCAAGATCATGCCGTTCGAAGCCGACTCGATCGAAGCCTTGCGCGACGCCTCCCGCCAGAAGGCGGCTTCGCTCAACCAGCATGTGCTGGGCTACGGTGCGCAGGCCGAGGCTGAATGGGCCGCGGCAGGCATTGCCGCTCCCGACCTCCCCGCGATGCGCCACTACCGGCTGGAGCGTATCCGCGCCGAGCTGAAGCGGCGCGGCTATGCCGGCGCCCTGCTCTACGACCCCGTCAACATCCGCTACGCCACCGACTCGACCAACATGCAGCTGTGGGTGGCGCACAACCCGACGCGGCATTGCTTTGTCGCCACCGACGGCCCGGTGGTGCTGTTCGACTATTTTTCCTGCGAGCACCTGTCCGATCATTCCGGCGTCGTCGACGAGGTGCGGCCGGCGGTGTCGTGGATGTACCTCTATAGCGGCGAGTTGACCGAGCAAAAAGTCCGCCGCTGGGCCGCAGGAATAGCCGATCTGGTGAAAGAGCATGGCGGCGGCAACAGCCGCATCGCCGTCGATCACATCAACCCGGAAGGCGTCGAGGAACTGGCGCGGCTTGGTATCTCCATCGGCAATGGCGAAGCGGTGATGGAAAATGCGCGGCTGATCAAGTCGCCTGACGAAATCCTCGCCATGCGCCGCGCCATCGTCGCCTGCGAGGCGGCGATGGGCGAAATGGAACAGGCGCTGAAGCCTGGCATTTCCGAAAATGAGTTGTGGGCGGAACTGCATCGCGGCAACATCGCGCGCGGCGGCGAATGGATCGAGACCCGGCTGCTGACGTCAGGCCCGCGCACCAATCCGTGGTTCCAGGAATGCTCGTCACGCAAGATTGTATCAGGCGACCTCGTCGCCTTCGACACCGACCTGATCGGCCCCTACGGCTTCTGCGCCGACCTGTCGCGGACATGGCTGTGCGGCGATGCAAAGCCGACCAATGAACAGCGCGACCTGTTCCGTATCGCCGCCGATCAGATCGAGCACAACACGGCACTGATGCAGCCGGGCATCTCGTTTCGCGACCTCGTCGAGCGCTCGGCCGTGCCACCGGGAGACTGCTTCCCGACGCGATACGGCGTGCTCTATCATGGCGTCGGCCTGGCCGACGAGTATCCGACACTACCGCATGCCAGCGACTGGACATCGGACACGCCGGACGGCGTGCTGGAACCGGGCATGGTCCTGTGCGTGGAAAGCTATATCGGCCGGCTTGGCGGGCGCGAAGGCGTCAAGATCGAGGAACAGATCCTGATCACCGAGACCGGCAACGAACAGCTCTCAACCTACCCGTTGGATGCGAGGCTGCTCGGCTAGCCCGGCAAGGGCCTCGCGCAACGCCCCAACCGTCTTTTCCGGTGTCACCGCGGCGGTGATGTAAGGCAGGCCTTTGCGCCGCCCGGTCCAGCCGATGACCACCACCTTTTTCGCCGCCGGCTCGAAACGCTGCGCCAGTGCCCAGCTCTCGCAGTCGATGGCCGCTATATCGGCCTTGCCCTCGGCAATTGCCACGATCGAGGAACGGTGCCCACCGCTTTCGCTGCGCGAGGCAAAGAGGTCAAGGCTCTCGCCCATCGCCTCCAGGTCGCGCGTCAAACCGAGGAACCCCGACATCGAATCGAGGCTGTTGAAGGTGAAGCGCTTGCCACGGATGCGATCGAGTGGGACCAGCGGGCTGCCGTCGTTGGGCGAGGCTACCGACGGCGCGCCATCCGCCAGCATGACGATAGCGCTGGAATAGAGCTCGCCCTGCCCGCCTTCGTAGGCGTCGTAGCTTGGCTGGGCGACCACCTGCACATGCATGGACAGGCCGAGTTCCATCGGCCCCCAGCAGGTCTGCGCGAACAGCAGCGCCGGGTGCAGCCACAGTCTGTGAAAATCGAGTTCGTCCGGCGGCAATGTCGCTGGATCGGGTGCGATCAATGCACCGGCAGCATCACGAATTCCGCCCGGCACCGGCGGCAGGTCACCATTGCGACGCGCGATGGTTTCCGGCGCGTCAATGCCCTTTCCCCGGAAAGCATCGCGCAGCAGCACCCATTGCGCGTCGACCTCGCCGCGCACTTCGGGCCAATCATACATCGGCAACGCCGCAACCAATTCACTCATGCCGATATCAAATCATCATGTCTGGAAAAAGGATCGCAAAAACGCGGCGTCCAATCAGAATTGGCCGACACGGACCCCCGGATAGGCCGGATTATTCCTTGGGCGGCTCGGCGGGAACCGGCGCACTGCCAAGCCCGCTGATGCTGCGCGCCCTGATGCGCGGCTTGAAGGCCCTGCCCGGCTCGGCTTGACGCCGCAGCACCGGGTGCACGATCGGCTCTTTTGCCTTGAAGGCGTAAGCCTTGATCAGCGCGAAATAGTTCGGATAGGCATAGCCATTGTTCATCCGCAGCCATTCCTCACGGCGGTCACGAAACAGCTTGGGCAGCTTGTACCAGGCCACGGTCGGGGTCTTGTGGTGGACGAAGTGCAGATTGTTGTTGAGGAACAGGAACGACAGCGGCGAACGCTCGACGATCACCGTGCGACCTTCCGGATGTTCCGACCATTGATGCTCGGCGAACGTGCGGATCGAGATCAGCGACTGGCCGAGCCAGACCGGCACGAGAATGTAAAGCCACAGCGGGATGCCGAAGCCGAACTGGACGATCGGCAGCACGACGGCAAGGCCGATCGCGTGCAGCAGCCACGCCTTGCGGATCGCCTTGTCGCCGGCGAACATCTGCTTGGCGTCGTCGATGAAGAAGCCGACGCAGGACAGCCACGGGCCGAGCACGAAGCGGCCGGCCATGGTGTTGTTGATCTTGAGCAGGAATTTCATCGTCGGCGGCAGCTCGTCATGCTGCCAGAGCGCCTGGTAATAACTCTCTGGATCGTCCAACGGGTCGGTCAGCCGCTCGTCGGCGTGGTGGCGCAGATGGATGGTCTTGAAGCGGCGGAACGGCCAGACCAGACCGATCGGCAGGAACACGAAGGCTTCGTTCACCCGCGCGTTGCGTGTCGGATGACCGTGCAGCACTTCGTGCATGATCGACGATTGCAGTGCAGCGGTGAAAGCCAGCACGGCGAGCGCCAGGACGGGATAGGATGGCCAGAGCAGAAAACCGGTGGCGAGCCATGTTGCGTAGCAGAAGAAGGCGAGTATCACGGTCGGCCACTCGATGGCCGGTACGCTGTGTCGCCTGATGCTCTTGCTCGTCATGCTATCGACCACTGTCCCTCAGTCGCCGGAACCCCAATTGGTTCCTGACAGCATTGTGTCAGGAGAAATGATTCCACTCAACGAGACAAGGTACACAAACTGTTGCGATTGCGCATTTTTGACCGCACATGTTATACATTGTAAACAGTTCTAGAGATTCATTTACGCCTGAGGCGCGCTCGGAAGCGATTCGGCGCAAATTTTTCCTCAATCGAGGTGGAGCACGCACATGGACAAGCGCGACCTGTCGACGATCTTCCGCGAACGCCTGAAAATGCTCTTGACACGCTCCGACCTGAACCAGTCGGCCTTCGCGACCGCGGTCGGCATCGACCGCTCGGCGCTGTCGCAGCTGCTGTCCGGCGCCTCGACCCGCCTGCCCCGCGCCGAAACGCTGCTCAACATCGCCGCCGAGTTCAAAGTGTCGCTGGACTGGCTACTCGGTCTCAGCCAGGACGAGGGCCTCACCGGCGAAATCCGCGAGAGCCTGGAGATCGAGGAGGCACCCGACGGCTTCGACCGCACCCTGCTGGCCAAATGGCATGCCGAGGCGGCCGGCACCAAGATCCGCTACGTGCCTGCCGGCATTCCCGATCTTCTGCGCACCGAAGCGCTGGTCGACTACGAAGCCGGCATCACCAACAAGAGCCGCCTGGCGCAGGCCGGAGAAACGCAATACCGCATCGACTACAACAGGCGCCCGGAAACCGACATGGAAGTCTGCATGCCGCGCCACACGCTGGAGATCTTCGCCCGCGGGCTGGGTGTCTGGGACCGTTTCCCCGAAGCCGACCGGCGCGCCCAGTTGCTGCACATGGCGACGCTGCTCGACGACCTCTACCCGACCTTCCGGCTGTTTCTCTATGATGGGCGGATGCGCTATTCGATCCCCTACACCATCTTCGGCCCCTATCGTGCCGCCATCTATGTCGGCGACATGTATCTGGTGCTCAACGCCACCCAGCCGATCCAGACGCTGATCCAGCATTTCGACAATCTGATCCGGGCTGCCGACATCAATGCGCACGAGGCGTCCGGCTTTGCGCACAGGCTGGCCGGCATGTCGTTCCCAACAGGCACTGTCTGATTTTCGGCAGCCAAGATCACCACCGCGCCATGGCTCAAGGCGCCGCATGGGCGAACTCCGTCCTAGCTATTCATTGACTACACATAAAGACTTCTTTATATCCTTATCCGACTTCGAACATGAAAGCCAATCCGATGACGACCACCAACCCGATCGATGCGCTGCTGGCTGAAAAGGGCGTGCTGCTGGCCGATGGCGCCACCGGCACCAATCTATTCGCCATGGGTCTGGAGGCCGGCGAGGCGCCCGAACTGCTGAACGAGACGGCGCCCGACACCATCACCAGCCTGCACCAGAATTTCGTCGATGCCGGCGCAGACATCATCCTCACCAATTCGTTCGGCGGCACCCGTCACCGTTTGAAGCTTCACCATGCGCAGGACCGCGCGCATGCGCTGAACAAGCGCGCCGCCGAGCTTGCTCGTGCCGTCGCCGACAGAGCCGGCCGCAAGGTGATCGTCGCCGGTTCGGTCGGCCCGACCGGCGAATTGCTGGTGCCGCTGGGCGCCATGACCTATCACGAGGCGGTCGACGCCTTCGCCGAACAGATCGAGGGTCTCAAGGCCGGCGGCGCCGAAGTTGCCTGGATCGAGACGATGTCGGCTCCCGACGAGATCCGCGCCGCCGCCGAGGCGGCCATCCGCGTCGGCTTGCCCTACACCTACACCGGTTCCTTCGACACCGCCGGCCGCACCATGATGGGTCTGCTGCCGAAGGATATCCACGGCGTCACCGACGGGCTGTCGCAGGCGCCGCTCGGCGTTGGCGCCAATTGCGGCGTCGGCGCCTCCGACATCCTGGCCTCGCTGCTCGACATGATCGAGGCGAAGCCGGAAGCGACGGTGATCGTCAAGGGGAATTGCGGCATTCCCGAATTCCGCGGCACCGAGATCCATTATTCCGGCACACCCGAACTGATGGCCGACTATGTCAGGCTCGCCGTCGATGGCGGCGCCAAAATTATCGGCGGCTGCTGCGGCACCTCGTTCCAGCACCTCGCCGCCATGCGCAAGGCGCTCGACGCGCACACCAGGGCGGATCGTCCGACGGTTGCCGCGATCGTCGAACGCATCGGTCCGATGCGCAACAAGGTGGCGACGGAAAACACCGCCGAGACCAGCGAAGCCCGCCGCGAGCGCCGCCGCAGCCGGGCCTGACCCATCGGTTTTCGACTATTCGCTGTTGTCGGCGTAGCTCGACTGCGCCGACTTGAAGTCGACCACATTGTCGCCGCGCATCGTCATCAGCGCGCCTGAAGCGCTGGGGTCGGTGATCTGTTCCAGCATGATGCGGAACCGGTCGTTGGTCAGTGCCGACAGGGCGGTATGGCGCGCCTGCGCGACATCGTCACTGATACGCCTGGATTCCGATGATGGGGCCGATGAAACCGCCGAGGCGTCTGGCGCTGGGGGTATCGAGTTGGCGATAGTCCTGATCTGCAATTTCGGCTCCCTCAAGCCCAGTACACCTGTCCTGCGTAACAAGGAGAGGGTTGCCATCCAGTACCGGAAATGCCGCGCAATTTAACGACCCGGAAAATCCGCGAAAAAAGGCCGGCAAGATTTCCCTCGCCGGCCTGCCTCACCCGCCCGTAGGTCGGTTTCCCCTGTCAGAACGATCCCATCTGAAAGAAACCGGCCGTCATCACCACTACCGGTTACCGCCCAGCGCCGAGGCAAGGCGCACAAGTGAAAGGAACTCGGACCTGTACCCAAACGGGTCGGCTCCTCGAGCGGCAGTGGCGATCTCCATGATCTTGTCGTAGCCGAACTTCGCGGTCGCATCCTCGTCGCGCAGCTTCTGGCCGAAGGCGGCAACCGCGACGGAGAAGCGCTGATCGGCGCTGGCCTGGTCGAAGGACGAAATCTCGTTGGCCGAGGTCACCGGCGTGGTGATCAGCTTCGAGACGTCTTCATTCGGCAGCTTGTAGCGGATCTTGACGAAGGCATATTCGTCCGCGTTGGCGACGCCGCCATTGTCCACCGACGCCTGGCCGTAGCGCAGCGGATCGATCTGCTCGCCGCCGCTGCCGTTTGGCGTGATTTCATAGATCGCGGTAACGGAATGGCCCGAACCAATGTCGCCGGCATCGACGCGGTCATTGTTGAAATCCTCGCGGTTCAAGGCGCGGGTCTCGTAGCCGATCAGGCGATATTCCGAGACCTTGTTCGGGTTGAACTCGACCTGGATCTTCACGTCCTTTGCGATAGTGAACAACGTCGACGAAGCATCCTCGACCAGCACCTTTTCGGCCTCGGCCAGCGTATCGATATAGGCGGCGGTGCCGTTGCCGTTCTGCGCGATGGTCTGCATCATCTGGTCGTTCAGATTGCCGCGGCCGAAGCCGAACACCGACAGGAAGACACCGCTCTTGCGCTCGCTTTCGATCAGCCGCTTAAGGTCGTCGTCATCGGTCTGGCCGACATTGAAGTCGCCGTCGGTGGCGAGCATCACCCGGTTGACGCCGTCCTTGACGAAGGATTTTTGCGCCAGCCTGTAGGCTTCCTTGATGCCCGCCTCGCCGGCCGTGCTGCCGCCGGGCGTCAGATTGTCGATGGCGCTGAGGATCTTGTCCTTTTCGGACGCCTTGGTCGGCTCCAGGACTGTGCCGGCGTCACCGGCATAGGTGACGATCGAAATGGTGTCGTCGGCCTTCAGCTTGCTGACCAGCAGCCGGAAGGCCGATTTGAGCAGCGGCAGCTTGTCCGGCTCGTCCATCGAGCCCGAGACATCGATCAGGAACACCAGATTGGCCTTCGGCTGCTCGGTCGGCTTGACGTCAAAACCCTTGATGGCGACATGCATCAGCCTGGTCTGCGTGTTCCACGGCGTCGGCATGACGCTGACGGTCGAGTTGAACGGCGTCGAGGCGGAGTCCGGCCCCTTCCAGTCATAGGGGAAGTAATTGATCATCTCCTCGACGCGAACAGTATCGGCTTGCGGCAGAGTGCCTTGCTTCAGCGAACTGCGCACGAAGGAATAGGAGGCCGTGTCGACGTCGATCGAGAAGGTCGAGACCGGGTCCTCGAGTGCCGCATGCACCGGATTGGTCTTGAAATCCTCGATACGGTCGCGATTTTCCTCCTGCGGCAGCATCTGGTCGGCCGGCGCCATGGCCGGCTGTTGCGGCGCCATCAGCTTCGACTCCGCCGCCATGCGGGCTCGCGAGGTGCTGGGTACACTTGCAGCGCCATCCAGTGCGAATTCACCTGTCGGTGCCGGTGGCGCAGGCTCGGCCAGCACACCGCGCTCCAGCGCATTTTGTTGTGCAGCGCCCCCAGCAACGGTCGATTCGGATTTCTGCGGCGAGGCCGGCGCCACAAGCGCATCGGTGGCGTCGGGGCTTTCCACATCGGCGTCCGACTTCTTGTCCTTCTCCAACTCGCCGCGAGCCGGCTTCGGCTCGGCGGTCGTCGGCTTCACCGTCGTCGGCTTGTCGGCCAGCGTCTCGCTGATCTTCTCGTCGCCGCCGAATTTGGGCGGCTGTTCCCTCAGCAAATGGAAGGTGGCGTATCCGGCGATCGGCAGGGCGACGAGCCCGGCAAGGGCCGGCGTGGCAATAAGTTTCTTTTGCATGATCTCGCTCCAGAGCTTTTGTGCTCGCTCTGTGAGACGAAGCCCGCCAACCGATCCTTGGGAGACAGCAGAAATATTTTCCTGATCATAGGCGCGCAGGGCGGCCTCGAAGGCACGTGCCTTGGCATCCTTGGCGGGCGCCAGTGCTGCGATATCGCGCAGTCTGTTGAGTTCATTGTCGTCGACCATGGTCACACTTCCCCGGCCGCGCGCATCAGCGTCTTCAGCCGTTTCTTCGCTTCATGGATGTGCCAGGAAACCGTCGTCTCCGAGATCGCCATCGCCTCAGCGGCGGCCGCATGGCTCAGGCCCTCGCCATAGACCAAAAGCACGGCGTCGCGCTGCTTGTCCGGCAATCGCCGGACGGCTGCCCACAGCGCTTCGGCAGGGTCTTCCGGTTCGACCGACGCCTCGCCCGAGATCAATGCATGGACGCCATAGGCCTCGGTCTTGACGGTCTCGCGGGCGGACTTTCGCATCATGTCGCGCGCGGCGTTCATCGTCACGGAATAGAGCCATGTCGTGAAAGCGCCGCCGCCGCGATAGTCGCGGATCGCCTTGCCCAGCCTGACGCAGACTTCCTGGGCGATGTCTTCGGCATCGGCCTTCCTGCCGCACCAGCGATAGGCGGCGCGATAGACGAAGTCATAGTGCCTTTCCAGCAATGTGCTGAAGGCCCCTCTGTCTCCGCCCTTCGCCCGCCCGATCAGTTCGGCGTCGGAGGCTTCGCTCTCATCCAGCATCATAGCCATCATTTGCCTGTTGGACGAAGGCTAATGGCTAATCCTTGGGGCAATGGAAAGATTTTTTTGGAAACCGCCGGATCGTGACCGCCGACACCCCGCTTGACACATCCATATCTCGGCGGTTATACGTCAATCAATAGCCACAGGGTTATCGATCCCAGATGACGAACGCTCACGATGTCCTCTTCAGAACGCTCTCCGATCCGACGCGTCGGGCAATCTTCGAGCGCCTGTGCCGGCAAGGCGAGCAGACGGTCGGTGCCCTGACGGCTCAGTCGGGGGTCTCGCAGCCGGCGGTGTCGAAGCATCTCGGCGTGCTCAGGCAGGCCGGGCTCGTGCGTGACCGCCATCAAGGACGGCAGACCCATTACAGCGCCCAGCTCGCAGCACTTTCCCCGCTGACCGACTGGACGAACCAGATGAATGCGTTCTGGCAGAGCCGGTTCGATGATCTCGAAAATTTGCTCAAAAGAATGGACCAATGACCAACATCGCGACCGAAACGCGCTCCGTCATCGTCGAACGTGAGATCCCCTATCCGCCGGAGAAAATCTGGCGCGCGCTGACCCAGCCGCATCTCATCGAGGAATGGCTGATGAAGAACGACTTCCAGCCAGTCGTGGACCACCGTTTCAAGCTGCGAAAGGAACCGCAACCTGACGTGAGCATCGTTGTCGACTGTCAGGTAACAGCCGTCGAGCTGAACAAGACACTGTCCTACACGTGGCAGGCCTATGGCCTTGAGAGTGTCGTCACCTGGACTCTCCTGCCGACCAGCACGGGCACCCGGTTGCGCATGGAACAGTCCGGCTTCCGGCCGGATCAGGAGCAGGCGTATCGGGGCGCGACGAGCGGGTGGCGGCAGTACTTTACGAATCTGAGTCAGGTCCTGGCGCGGATAGATTGAAACCCGCCGGTGCGGATCGGTGGTTCGCGTCGGCTGTTTTGACAGGAGGAACTATTGGACTGGAACATGTGGGTTCGGCAAATTCATCGCTGGCTGTCGATCATCTTTACGCTGACCGTCATCACCAACTTCGCCACCATGGCATTCGGGCAGCCTCCCGCCTGGGTGGTCTACTCGCCGCTCCTGCCGCTCTTCCTGCTGCTGTTCAGCGGCCTGTACATGTTCGTGCTGCCCTATGCCGCCAAGGGCCGCGGCGCGCAGTGTGTCGGCGGATAGGAGTGGGGCAGAATGGCCAAGACGCAGCGGCAATCGACCAAGGCCAAGGCTGCGCCAGTGCTGCTCTCGGGCGGCAACCCGCAAATCGCCAAGGGCGATGGTGACGCCCCGGTGCAGGCCTATATCGCTGCGATGCCGGGTTGGAAGCGCGGCCTGGGCGAACGCCTCGACGCGCTCATCGAGCGCAACGTGCCGGACGTCCGCAAAGCCGTGCGATGGAACTCGCCCTTCTACGGCATCGAAGGCCAGGGCTGGTTCGTGTCGTTTCATGTCCTCACCCACTATTTGAAGGTGACCTTCTTCAGTGGCATCTCATTGCAGCCGATCCCACCTGGCGGCACGGCCAAGAGCAAGGATGTGCGCTGGATCGACATCCGCGAAGACCAGTTCGACGAGGCGCGGATGGCGGACTGGGTGAAGCAGGCCGCCGCCCTGCCCGGCTGGATCCCGTAGCGGCCGCAACGACGACTGCGACAGAAATTCGAATTCTTTCCTGCCGAAAGGCGGGGCCAAAGACGACAGAGGAAAATGAGCGATGAAGATCAAGCTGACCAGCGTGTATGTGGACAACCAGGAAAACGCACTGCGCTTCTACACCGACGTGCTGGGCTTCACCAAAAAGGCCGATTTCAGCAATGGGCCTTATCGCTGGCTGACCGTGGCCTCGGCCGAAGAGCCTGATGGGACCGAACTGCAGCTCGCGCTCAACGACAACCCGGCCGCCAAGGCCTATCAAGAAGCCATTTTCAAGCAGGGTCAGCCCGCGATCATGTTCTTCACCGACGACGTCAAGGGCGACTACGAGCGCATCAAGGCGAAGGGCGGCGCGTTCACCATGCCGCCGACCGAAGTGACCGGTTCGACCATCGTCCAGATGAACGACAGCTGCGGCAATCTCGTTCAGATCACCCAACTGACGCGCTGGTGACAGGCAGCGGTTGAACGCGTCGAGGCACAGGAAGGCACCCAATGACCCCCTCGCAACAAATCGACCAATTGATCGCCGGCCTCTCGGACTGGCGCGGCGAGACGCTCGCCCGCATCCGCAAGACCATCCTTGCAGCCGACCCGGACATCGTCGAGGAGTGGAAGTGGATGGGCAGCCCGGTATGGTGTCTCGACGGCAACATCGTGGTCGGCAACGCCCACAAGGACAAGGTGAAGCTGACCTTTTCCCATGGCGCCAGCCTGCCGGACCCCGACAAGCTGTTCAACAACGGTTTCGGCGGCAAGGTGTGGCGGGCAATCGATATCCTTGAGGGCGATAGGCTCGATGAGCGTGCTTTGAAAGACCTCGTCCGCGCAGCGATCGATTACAACCAGGCCAAAAAGAAGAAGAAGGCGACTGCTGGGACGAAGCCACGGACGTAAGTCTAGGCCGCCTGCCCCGCCACCCAGCCCGATGACCATGCCCACTGGAAATTATAGCCGCCCAGCCAACCCGTGACATCGACGACTTCGCCGATGAAAAACAGGCCCGGCACGGATTTCGCCTGCATCGTCTTCTGGTCCAGCCCGTTGGTGTCGACTCCGCCCAGCGTCACTTCGGCGGTGCGGTAGCCCTCCGAGCCGGCAGGCTTGATGCGCCAGTCATTGACTGCGGCAGTTATGGTTTTCATCTGGGCGTCGGAAAGATCGGCAAGGTTGCCGTCGATCCCGGTGCGCTCGGCGATCGACTGCGCAAGCCGCTTCGGCAGATGATTTGCCAGCACCGTCTGTACCGCTTGCCGCCCATTGCTTCGCTTGGCCACCCGAATGAGGTCCGCCACGTCAACTCCCGGCAGCATGGCGATGCGGATTTCATCGCCCTCGCGCCAATAGGAAGAGATCTGCAGGATGGACGGTCCGCTGACGCCGCGATGCGTAAACAGCATCGCTTCGGAAAACCGCGTCTTGCCGCAGGCGACTTCCGCGTCGACGGCGTTGCCGGCCAGCGGCGCCAGCCGTTCGAGCGTGTTTGCGTCGAAGGTCAGCGGAACGAGCGCCGGCCGCGTTTCGACAACAGCAAGGCCGAACCGCTCGGCAAGCTCATAGCCGAAGCCGGTCGCCCCCATCTTGGGGATCGACTTGCCGCCGCAGGCCACGACCAGCGACTGGCAAGTGACCAAGCCTGTGGAGAGGGTGAGCGCAAACCCCTCCACGGTTTTGCGGACATCCTCAACGCTGGCCGAGAGCGCCAGCTCCACGCCCCTGCCCTGCATTTCCGAGACCAGCATGTCGATGATCTGGCGTGCGGAGCCATCGCAGAACAGCTGCCCAAGTGTCTTCTCGTGATAGGCAATGCGGTGGCGTTCGACGAGGGCGATGAAATCGCGCTGCGTGTAGCGGCTGAGCGCCGAAATGCAGAAATGCGGATTGCCCGACAGAAAATTCTTCGGGCTGGCATGGATGTTGGTGAAATTGCACCGGCCGCCGCCGGAGATGCGGATCTTTTCGCCAGGCATTGCCGCATGATCGAGGATCAGCACCGAACGGCCGCGCTTGGCCGCCTCCACGGCGCACATCATTCCAGCGGCACCCGCGCCGATGATCACGACATCATAGGATTGCATCAGGCTATTCGTTCCCGCTCGACCCACTCACATGGGGCCGCGCCACTTGTGCTGCCTGATACCGCGAACGGGACGGGCAGCCAACAGGCAAGAACAGCCGCGGAAGGCTTAGATCAGCGTCTCGGCGAACAACGTCGTCAGCCGCTTCCAATGACGTTCGGCACCCGCGGCGTTGAAAACGCTATGATCGGGCACGCACCAGCCATGCGCCATCCCGGCATAGTTCTCGATGACATGATCGACTTCAGCGACCCGCAGCGCTTCGGCCAGCCGCGCCGACTGTTCCGGCGGGAAACTCCTGTCGACGCCGGATGTGCCGACATAGACGCGCCCCTTGATGGAGGCTGCCTTGCGATGCGGGCTGTCGGCGGCGTCGCTGGCCAGATTGCCGCCATGGAAGCTTGCGGCCGCTTTTATCCGGTCGGGATAGGTTGCAGCCGCATTCAATGATCGACCGCCGCCCATGCAATAGCCGACGGTGCCGATCGGCCCGGTGATGCCCTCGGCAGCAAGCGCATCGAGGAACGCATCGCCGTCGCTGATGGTCATGTCCTGTGTCGTGCCGCTGACCAGCGCCATCAGCGGGATTTTGGTCTTTTCCTCGGCGAACGCGGTCTTGGCGTCGAACGGCCCGTAGGGCGCATTGCGGTAGAATAGGTCGGGCACCAGCACCGCATAGCCTTCATTCGCCAGGCGGTCGGCCATACTGTCGAGCGCCGGCCGCGGACCGAAGGCGTCCTGATAGAGAATGACGCCGGCCTTGGCAGGAGATGCGTTTGCCGAGCGGAAAAGCCCAGCATTGGCAACACCATCCCTGGTCTTGATCTGAAGGTCGTGTTTCGTCATCGCCCGCTCCGTTCGACTGATGCGCGATACATAGCCGCGCAAGCCTATACGGCAAGGCGTTCCCTGAACCCGGCAGTCAACATTTCGTGCAGGATTGCGTGACGCTATTGCTCGCCCTCGCGCACGGTCCGCGCGCCGACATGCAGCGCACGGCCGGCACCGAGCCCCATGATGGCTACGCCAAGCCCGAGCGCGACGAACAGGAACGCCGTCCCCGAAAAACTGCCGGTCCAATCGCGGATCAGGCCCACCAGCAGCGGGCCGAATGCCGCCAGTACATAGCCGACGCCTTGCGCCATGCCTGAAAGATGCGCGGCGACATGCGAATCCGGCGAACGCAGCACGATCAAGCTCATGGCAGCCGCGATCAGGCCACCCTGCCCGATGCCTTGCAGGACCGCCCAGAACAGCACCGTCGACGTCGGCGCAAAGAGAATGCCGAGCAGCGCGATCACCGCTATGGCAACGAGCGCCACATTGATGCCGCGCTGGTCCTTCAGCCGCATCGCAAAGGATGGCACGGCGAGGCACGTGATGACCTGCGCCATCACCGACACCGAAACCATCGCGCCGGCGGTGGCCGCGTCAAAGCCGCGCTCGCGCAGGATCGGCGCCAGCCAGCCGAAGATGCAATAGGCAAGTGCCGACTGCAGCCCCATGAACAGCGTCACCTGCCAAGCCAGGCGATCGCGCCAAAGCCCGACGACGTGAAAGCCGCGATGACTGACCTGCCGACGGCTGCCCAGCGCCTGCGGGATCCAGATCAGCAGCACGACCAGCGTCGGCACCGCCCAGGCAGCGAGCGCTCCCGACCATGAACCGGTGACAAAATGCTCGATCGGCAGCGTGAAGCCGGCAGCGGCAGCCGAGCCGGCGCAGAGCGCCATGGTGTAGAACCCGGTCATGATAGCGGCCCTGTCGGCGAAATCGCGCTTCACCAGGCCCGGCAGCAGCACATTGCCGATGGCAATCGCGCCACCGGCCAGGAATGTGGCGACAAACAGCAGGGGAACCGTACCGAACCAGCGCAGGCCGGTTCCCAGCACCAGCAAGGCGAGCGCCCCGAGCAAAGTGCGCTCGGCTCCATAGCGCTGCGCAAGCCTTGGCGCGAAGGGCGCGAACAGGCCGAGGCACAGGACGGGCAGCGTCGTCAGCAGGCTGGCGCCCGTCGTCGAAAGACCGGTTGCCTGCATCACCTCGGGCAACAGCACCGACAGGCTGGAAAACAGCGGCCTCAAGCTGAAGGCGATCAGCACAAGGCTTGCGCCAAGCATGATGCGCGCCGCACGGCTGCGCAGTTCAGGCGGCTGCGGCATGGGCAGGCTGTCGGCCTCGGCATCGACGAGTTCCAGACCCTCGACCTCGGCCTTCGGATCAGGCTGACGAAAACTCTGGTTCATTGCGAAAGCAGTCTTTCAAGTTGGGCAAGCACCGGCGCCATGAAGGCTCGGACGGCGGCAACGGCGCGCTCGGGATCGCTCGCGGCAATGGCGTCGACGATTGCCGCATGCGCCTGGTGGTCCGGTTCGGGCAGATCGCCGTCGATGGTGGCATGGATGGTCTCGGTGATGGCGGCGGTGAAGAAGTCATAGAGCTCCATCATCGCCCTGTTGCCGGACGCCGCGACGACGGATTTGTGGAAAGCAAGATCGCGCCGGATGAAGGCTTCGCTTCCGCCGTCGGCGACGGTGCCGCGCGCGGCAAGCAATTGCCGCATCCGCTCGAGGTCGGCTGGCGTGTGACGCAAGGCGGCGAGCCTCGCGGCCTCGAGGTCCAGCGCCGCCCGCGCCTCCCACTGATCGCGCAAGCCGCTGCGTTTGACCCGGTCAAGCGCGGCAGAAGTATCGACGGCGGAGCGCACATAGGTGCCCGAGCCCTGACGCGTATTCAGCAACCCCTGCGAGACCAGCACCCGCACCGCCTCGCGGACGGTGCCCCGACTGACCGACAGAAGGTCGGTCAGAGCTGCCTCGTTGGGGATACGCTCGCCGACACCCCAGCGGCCCCTGACGATTTCAGCCCGCAGGCTCTCGGTGGCGCTGTCGGTGAGATTGGTTCGGATAGCAGGTTGCATCGGCCTATTCATCAAGTCATCAGATGACTTGATGAATAGGCTTGGTTCTAACTGCCGTCAAGATGCTCGAAGCGAACGAGCACCACGCAATGGGAATGGATCAGTTGGTGGCGCGTGCGAAGCTCGCCATGTGGTAGGCCTGAACCTCCGGCGGATAGCGATACTCCGTGCCATAGGGGCACGCATTGCGATCAAGGCAGCCGCCGCTGCGGCAAGGCGAGCCGCCGGCTCCACGCACATGCGCCAGGCAGGATTGATAAGCAAATCCTTGCGCGGAATAAGCGTCGACCGGGCAGGATTTCAGGCAGGGTTTCTCGACGCAGCTATCGCAAAGATGGGCCCCCGGCTCAGCGGCTTGAACCGGAAGCTCGTCGTCGAACAGCAGCGCACCGCGATAGGCGTGCCAGAGCCCATAGTGCGGATGCATGAGGATGCCGAGCGGTGACGGCTTCAGCCCCTCCGCCCGCATCGCCCATTGCTGGAACGGCAGATAAGGCTTGTCCGACGGAGAAATCGCCCGTGCGCCAAAATCCTGCGCCACCGCGCCGATCACCTCACGCGACCAGGTGTCGAGCGGATTGGCGATTTGCTCCGGCTGGCTTTCGCGCCAACGCAGGAAATACGGCCAGGGTGCCGCGCCCGCCTGCCCTACCAGCAGGACGGCCGCTGCCGGCGCACCAGATGATCCCGTTGGCGGCGCATTGCCTGTTGTAAAATTGAAGCCGCCGCGAAGAACAAGGCCGTTGGCGTGAAGCGCCGCAGCAATGCGGTCAACGCTGCCGGCGGGCGCAATCATTCCTTCTTGACCGGATCGGAGAACGCGCTCCGCCAGACTTCCTTGTGGATGATGTTGGCGACTTTAGCCCCGCCTGACTCGGGCTCCTTTCAAGTGAAGGCGTCGGGCATCGACCCCTTCTTCTTGGCGATGAAGTCCTGCAACGCTTCGTCGATGCTCGGATCGAGATACGGCGCCTCGTAGCTTTCCAGCCAGCGGCGGGCAAGTTCGTTGGCACGCTGCGGCGCTGTCTTCTCGCCTTCGGCCAGCCACTGCTCGTAGGAATTGTTGTCGGCGATGTTGGAGCGGTAGAAGGCGGTCTGGAAATTGGCCTGGGTGTGGTCGCAGCCGAGATAGTGGCTGCCCGGGCCGACCTGGCGGATGGCGTCCATCGCCTGGCCGTTTTCCGACAGATCGACGCCCTCGGAAAACTTCTGCGTCATGCCGAGCTGGTCGATGTCCATCATGAATTTCTCGTAGCAGGACGCCAACCCGCCCTCGAGCCAGCCGGCCGAATGCAGCACGAAATTGGTGCCGGCCAGGATGGTCGAGTTCAGCGTGTTGGCGCTTTCATAGGCCGCCTGAGCATCCGGAACCTTGGACGCGCAGAGCGAGCCGCCGGTGCGGAACGGCAGGCCCAGCCGACGCGCCAGCTGCGCGGCGCCATAAGACACCAGCGACGGCTCCGGCGTGCCGAAGGTCGGCGCTCCCGACTGCATCGAAATCGACGAGGCGAAGGTGCCGAACAGCACCGGCGCGCCGGGACGGATCAACTGCGTGAACGAGGCGCCGGCCAGCACTTCGGCCAGGACCTGCGTTAGCGTGCCGGCCACCGTCACCGGGCTCATCGCGCCCGCAAGGATGAACGGCGTGACGATGCAGGCCTGGTTGTGGCGCGCATAGACTTTCAGCGCGCCGAGCATGGTCTCGTCGAACACCATCGGCGAGTTGGCGTTGATCAGGCTGGTCAGCACCGTGTTGTTCTCGACGAAATCGTCGCCGAACACGATCTTGGCCATGGCGACGGTGTCTTCGGCGCGTTCCGGCGCGGTCACCGAGCCCATGAACGGCTTGTCGGAATATTTGATGTGGCTGTAGATCATGTCGAGGTGGCGCTTGTTGACCGGCACGTCGACGGGCTCACACACCGTGCCGCCCGAATGGTGGATCGACGGCGCCATATAGGCGAGCTTCACGAAATTCTGGAAATCCTCGATCGTCGCATAACGCCTGACGCCATCGAGGTCACGCACGAAGGGCGGACCGTAGACCGGCGCAAAGACGGTGGCATTGCCGCCGATCTGCACCGAACGCTCGGAATTGCGCGCATGCTGGGTGTAGACGGACGGCGCGGTCTTGAGCAGCGAACGGCACAGCCCCTTCGGAAAGTGCACGCGCTCGCCCTTGACGTCGGCGCCGGCCTCTTTCCACAGTTGCAGCGCTTCCGCGTCATCACGGAAGATGATGCCGATCTCCTCGAGCACCGTGTCGGTGTTCTTTTCGATCAGCGCCAGGCCTTCCTCGTCCAGCACCTCGTAAACGTTGATCTTGCGTTTGATGTAGGTGAGCTGCGTACCCGGGCCACCGCCCGAACGTGCTGCCCGCCGGGCTGCAGCCCCGCCGCTGGCGCCACGCCCACGTCGCGCGTTTGACGCTTCCTGATCGACTGCCGCGTGTTCGCTCATGGTGGTTCTTCCCTGAATCTGTTCTTGTCTGGAATCCATAGCGGCTGCATCTCGCCGCTTCTTGCCAGATCGTAGCCATGCACCCTATTCGAAACGGCCCGCCAGCGCCAACGCCTGTCGCAAAATCGACAAGAATTCCAAGAGAGTTACGGTCGCTTTCCTTTTGCGGGAAGTCGCAAATCAGCTATGGATACATGCCCTCAGCGGGTTAGGTATGAACGCGAAGATGTGTGCCTTGCGACATGGTCGCGATGCCGGCAGGAGCTCGATACAAATGTCCGACGACGAGATCATCCTTTCCGAACTTTCCGACGACGAGTTGGTGCAGCAGATGCACGACGATCTCTATGACGGGCTGAAGGAAGAGATCGAGGAAGGCACCAACATCCTGCTCGAGCGCGGCTGGGTGCCCTACAAGGTGCTGACCGAGGCACTGGTCGAAGGCATGCGCATCGTCGGCGAGGATTTTCGCGACGGCATCCTGTTCGTGCCCGAAGTACTGTTGTCGGCCAATGCGATGAAGGCCGGCATGTTCATCCTGCGTCCGCTGCTCGCCGCCACCGGCGCGCCGAAGCAGGGCAAGATGGTCATCGGCACCGTCAAGGGCGACATCCACGACATCGGCAAGAATCTCGTCGGCATGATGATGGAAGGTGCTGGCTTCGACGTCATCGATCTCGGCATCAACAATGCGGTCGAGAAATATCTCGATGCGATCGAACAGCACCAGCCGGACATCATCGGCATGTCGGCACTGCTGACCACGACCATGCCTTACATGAAGGTCGTCATCGATACGATGAAGGAAAAGGGCATCCGCGACGATTATGTCGTGCTGGTCGGCGGCGCGCCGCTGAACGAGGAATTCGGCAAGGCCGTCGGCGCCGATGCCTATTGCCGCGACGCTGCGGTGGCCGTGGAGACCGCGAAGGACTACATGAAGCGCAAGCACAATTTGCGGGCTTCGGCCTGATTGGCCGTTTCGGCATGGATATCAAGAAAGCCGCGCCTTGCAGCGCGGCTTTTTTGTTCCCAGATGAAGAAGGCCGAGCGCGGATCAGGGATTGTTGACGGTGTCCTCGACCGCATTGGCAGTTGATTTGACGTCCTTGCCGACGCCGCGGACGGTGTTCGCACAGGCCGTGAGGGCCAGGGCGCAGGCCAGAATGGCAATTGGCGTGATGCGTAGCAGTTTCATGGACGGTGTCTCCCTCAATAGATAAATTAGCCCCACAGCAACGAAGGCCGGCTCGACTGGCTCCATGGTCAAGACGCAAAAAACGAAACCGAATCAAGACGACAGGCTGCTGGTTATCGCCTGTGGGATGATTGCGCGCGAAGTTCTGGCCGTCAAGGAACAGCTCGGACTGGATCACCTCGACCTGACCTGCCTGCCGGCGGAATTCCATTTCTATCCCGACCGCATCGCCCCGGCCATGGACAAGGCAATCGAAAAGGCCAAGGCGGAAGGCTACGTCAACATCTTCGTCGGCTATGCCGATTGCGGCACCGGCGGCCTGCTCGACCGTATATGCGAGAAGCACCGTGTCGAGCGCATGGCCGGGCCCCACTGCTTTGCCTTCTATCAAGGCATGGAAGCCTACGCGAAAATCGCCGACGACGACATGATGTCGTTCTACATGACCGACTTCCTCTGCCGGCAGTTCGACGCCTTCTTCATGAAGCCGCTTGGCCTCGACAAGCACCCGGAGTTGATCACGGACTATTTCGGCAACTACGAAAAGCTGATCTACCTGGCCCAGACCAACGATCCGGAACTCGACAAGGTCGCCGAAAAAGCCGCAAAAATGCTTGGTCTCGTCTATGAACGCCGCGCAACCGGCTACGGCGACCTGACGGCCGGAATGGCGCAGGCGGCTGCACACGCCTGAAGCAATTCTTGACCCGCCATGCTCCAACCCTGGATGACAGGCCATCGAGAACGGGTAAGTTGTGCGCCACAAGGCAACAGACCCTCCAGCCATTCGAACGTGGAAACGCACCGATGACACCTCGCCTCTTGATAGCCGCACTCGGTCTCCTCTGTTTCGCCCTGCCCGCTCATGCCGATGGCGAGATACAAAAACTGATCACCCCAGCCGACAAGGCACGGCTCGACAAATATGGCGAGACCCGCAAGGCAGCGCTCGCCGAGGCGAAGGCGGGCGACCCGGCCGAGGTCAAGCAACTCGACACCTTGCTGGCAAAACCGCTGGTGGCCTTCTCCGACAAGGACCTGACCGGCAGCTGGCGGTGCCGCACCATCAAGGCCGGCGGATCTCTGCCGCTCGTCATCTATGGCTGGTTCAAATGCAAAGTGACTGACGACGGTTCCGGCTGGCGGCTGGAAAAGATCAGCGGCTCGCAACGCACCAAGGGCCGTTTCTTCGACGATGGCGAGAAACGCGCGATCTATCTCGGCTCCTTCTATGTCAACAACGATCCGGCAAAGCCCTATGGCAGCGGCCCGCAAACCGACCAGGTCGGCTATGCCTTCCGTAACAGCGCCAAGGAATGGCGCATCGAATTCCCGGCGCCCTACTATGAATCGAAGCTCGATATCATCGAATTCAAGCGCTGACCGGGCATCGAAGAGCTGATCACCAAGGATTAACCCGGACGCCCTAGCATCCGCCCATTGTCGAGAACGGGTTGCTTGGAGGGGGCAAGATCCATGGCAGCATCAGAATCCAGTACGCGTCCGATCGTGGTCGTCACCGGCGGCGGCCAGCATGTCTGGGCTATGATCAATGCAATCGCCGATCGCGTCGGTCCTGTCAGCGTTGTCCTCGAAACACCTGAATCCAAAAAGCGATTGCTGCGTGGCCGGGCTCGCCGCCAGGGCTGGATCTCCGCCATGGGCCAGCTTGGCACGATGGTGCTGAGCAGGTTGGGCAAGCGATTCCTGGCCGGCCATAGCGCGCGATTGATTGCCGAGGAGAAGCTGGAGGTTGAGCCGCGACCAGGCCAGGAGATCATCCAAGTAGCCTCGGCCAATGGGCTTGAGTGCCTGCAGGCGATTCAGAAGATCCGGCCAGGCGTTGTGCTGCTCAACGGTTGCCGACTAATCTCGGCTGAGATGCTGAGCAAAATGCCCTGCCCGGTGCTCAACTACCATGCGGGCATCACGCCGAAATATCGCGGCATGAATGGCGGCTATTGGGCTCTGGTATCAGGCGATGCGCAGAATTTCGGCACGACTGTCCACCTCGTCGACGCTGGCGTCGACACTGGTGGCGTGCTGAAGCAGGCGCGCGGCAGATCTAAAAAAGGCGATACCATCTCAAGTCACGCGCTACGCCAGACGGCGTTCTCACGCGACATCTGCGTCGAGGCCGTCAGCGATGCACTGGCTGGAAAACTCACGACGATCGATCCCGGCCTGCCTTCGAAGCTGTGGTATCATCCGACGATCTGGTTCTACGTCTGGACGGGCCTCAGAACCGGCATCTGGTAGCGAGTTCCTCGCCCGTATCCGCATGCCGCACGCTGGCTCTTCCGGCGCGTCGAACCTGCCGCCAGCACACGCCGCAAACGAATAAACCCACCTTTCATTTTACGACATCCAAATGCGTCGCTTTTGAATGCGCGCGCGTCGTCCCATAACAAGCGGCCCCACTGCGCTTCCGGCAATGCTCGCAGATCGAGGAGTGAGAATTCATGGCCGATCTGATCGTCGTCTACTGGCGCGACATCCCAGCCCAAATCATCGTCAAGAAGGGCCGGCAGAACGCCAAGCGCGAACTGCCGCTGCGCTTCACCGAGGCGATCGACATGTGCGCGATGCGCACTGGCGCCGGCGGCACCGACGATTATCTGGCCGAATGGCGCAAGGCCGATCCCGTCCCGGTCGGCGACGACCTCGAAGCCGAGGTCGAGAAGGCATTCAACGATATCGACACGAAATACGACCGCGAGCGGCTGGTCGCCCTGGTCAAGGCAGGCGGCAAAGAAAATGTCTGAAACCATTCCTGCCAAGGATGGCCAAAGGGTTGTCCAGCCGGTTACCCAAGCCACTCTGGTCAAGAAGGCAGCGCCGAAATCCGACTACAAGCCGGCCGACGTGTCGCCGCAGCGGCGCGTGCAGCGTTCCTTTGCGGTTCGGCTGTGGTCGATCAGGCATTCGCGTCTGCTCGAATGGTTCTACGCCAAATTCGCCGACATGTTTCTGCTCCTCCATCCCCTCTGGAAGGGCATAGGCTACGGCCGCGTCGAAGGACCGATCAAATTCGTCGAGAAGCGCGTCAAGGGCTTCATGTTCGACTGCCGCATGTGCGGCCAGTGCATCTTGTCCTCGACCGGCATGTCGTGCCCGATGAACTGCCCCAAGCAATTGCGCAACGGCCCTTGCGGCGGCGTCCGCGCCAACGGCAATTGCGAGGTCGAGCCCGATATGCCCTGCGTCTGGGTCAAGGCCTGGGAAGGCTCGCAAAACATGGTGCACGGCGACAGGATCCTGACCGTGCAGAAGCCGGTCGACCAGTCACTGCGCGAAACCTCGGCCTGGCTGCGGGTGACCGCGCAGGCGGCCACCGCGCGCGAAGCGGCCGCTGCCGCCAAGAATGGGGCGGCAAACACCGGGGCATCGGCATGATCGGCCGCCAGCGCGACGAGAATCCGGCCGGCATCGATCTGCCGCTCGATCCCCTGCCCGGCCATACTTCGCGCGGCCGGCTGGAGCGCGTGCTTCGGCGCGGCGAGTTCGCGGTGACGACCGAGCTCAACCCGCCCGACAGCGCCGATCCGGAAGACGTCTACAACAGGGCAAAAATCTTCGACGGCTGGGTCGACGCCATCAACGCCGTCGACGCATCGGGCGCCAATTGCCACATGTCGTCAGTCGGCATCTGCGCGTTGCTGACCCGCATGGGCTATGCGCCGATCATGCAGATCGCCTGCCGCGACAAGAACCGCATCGCCATCCAGGGCGACGTGCTGGGCGGGGCCGCGATGGGCGTCGCCAACATGCTGTGCCTGACCGGAGACGGTGTGCAGGCTGGCGACCAGCCGGGCGCCAAGCCGGTATTCGATCTCGACTGCATGTCGCTCTTGGAAACCTGCCGCATCATGCGCGACAACGGCAAGTTCCTGTCCGGCCGCAAGCTGACGACGCCGCCGCAGCTTTTCCTGGGTGCTGCGATCAACCCGTTCGCGCCGCCGATCGATTTCCGGCCGCATCGCCTGGGCAAGAAGATCGCCGCCGGCGCGCAATTCGTACAGAGCCAATATTGCTTCGACGTGCCGATGTTCCGCACCTACATGCAAAAGGTGCGCGACCTCGGCTACACCGAAAAATGCTTCATCCTGGTTGGCGTCGGCCCGTTGGCCTCGGCCAAGACGGCCAAATGGATCCGCTCCAACGTGCCTGGCATCCATATCCCCGATTCTGTCATCAAGCGGCTGGAAGGCGCCCAGGACCAGAAGAAGGAAGGCAAGCAGCTCTGCATCGACATCATCAACGAGGTGAAGGAAATATCAGGCGTTTCCGGCGTCCATGTGATGGCCTACCGGCAGGAGGAATATGTCGCCGAGATCGTCGATGAATCGGGCGTGCTCAAGGGCCGCCAGCCGTGGAAGCGTGAGATTCGCCGCGACGACCAGATGGTCGCCGATCGGCTCGAGCACATACTGCACGACGACATTACCGAAACGCAGGTGGATATGGTGAAGACCGCGCACTGACGGCGCGGACGGCCACCCATTCGCTTGAACGAAAACAGACAACGATATAAAGAAATCTTTATATCACGGCGGAGAGACTTCATGACCCGTACCATTGTCGCCTCGGCGACACGAGAAATCATCATCGGCTTCGACCAGCCGTTCTGCGTGATCGGTGAACGCATCAATCCGACCGGCCGCAAGAAGCTGGCCGCCGAGATGATCGCGGGCAATTTCGAGACCGTCATCAGGGACGCATTGGAGCAGGCAGCCTGCGGCGCCACCATGCTCGACGTCAACGCGGGCGTCACCTCGGTCAATCCGAACGAGACCGAACCCGGCCTCTTGGTGCAGACGCTGGAGATCGTGCAAGGGCTTGTCGACCTGCCGCTGTCGATCGACAGCTCCGTCACCGCCGCGATCGAAGCCGCGTTGAAGGTCGCCAAGGGCCGCCCGCTGGTCAACTCCGTCACCGGCGAGGAAGAAAAGCTCGAAGCCATCCTGCCGCTGGTCAAGAAGTACAATGTGCCTGTCGTCGCCATCTCCAACGACGAGACCGGCATTTCGATGGACCCGGACGTGCGCTTTGCCGTCGCCAAGAAGATCGTGCAGCGCTGCGCCGATTTCGGCATCCCCGCGCATGACGTCGTCGTCGACCCGCTGGTCATGCCGATCGGCGCGCTGGGCGATGCCGGCCGCCAGGTCTTCGCGCTGCTGCGACGCCTGCGCGAAGAGCTCAAGGTCAACACCACCTGCGGCCTGTCCAACATCTCCTTCGGCCTGCCGCATCGCCACGGCATCAACGCCGCCTTCATCCCGATGGTGATCGGCGCCGGCATGACGTCAGCCATCATGAACCCGGTGCGTCCGCAGGAAATGGAAGCCGTGCGCGGCGCCAATGTGCTGAACGGCACCGACGAGAACTGCACCAACTGGATCCGTACCTACAAGGACTATAAGCCGGCAGAAGGCGGCCAGGCCGTTGCCGCCCCGACGCAGGTCAATGCGCCGGGCGACGGCGCCGGCAATGGCGGTCGCCGCCGTGGAGGTCGTGAAGCCCGGATGGGCCGAGGATAAGCGCGCAATCGTGAACTCACCTGCAAACATCACCGATCCGCTCGTGCTTTTCATGCCGTCCGGCAAGCGCGGGCGGTTTCCTGTCGGCACGCCGGTGCTTGATGCCGCGCGCCAGCTTGGTGTCTATGTCGAAAGTGTGTGCGGCGGACGCGCCACCTGCGGGCGCTGCCAAATCGAAGTGCAGGAAGGCAATTTCGCCAAGCACAAGATCACCTCCTCCAACGACCACATCACGCCCAAGGGTGCCAAGGAAGAGCGCTATGAGCGCGTCCGCGGCCTGCCCGAACGGCGCCGCCTCTCTTGCTCGGCGCAGATCCTCGGCGACCTCGTCATCGACGTGCCGCAGGATACGGTCATCAACGCGCAGACCATCCGCAAGGATGCCGACACCAGGGTGATCGCCCGCGATGCGGCGATCCGCATGTGCTATGTCGAGATCGAAGAACCCGACATGCACAAGCCGCTCGGCGATCTCGACCGGCTGAAGATCGCGCTGATGCACGACTGGGGCTTGAAAAGCCTTGATTTCGATTTTCATCTGCTGCCGCAGGTGCAAGGCATCCTGCGCAAGGGCAACTGGACGGCGACCGCCGCCATCTACAAGGATGCCGACTCAGAGACAGCGCGCGTCGTGGCGCTGTGGCCCGGCCTCAAGAACGAAGCCTATGGGCTGGCTTGCGACATCGGCTCGACCACCATCGCCATGCATCTGGTATCGCTGCTGTCGGGCCGCGTCGCCGCCTCGTCCGGCACGTCGAACCCGCAGATCCGCTTCGGCGAGGATCTGATGAGCCGCGTCTCCTATGTGATGATGAACCCGGATGGTCGCGAAGGCATGACGGTTGCCGTGCGTGAGGCGATCTCGGGCCTGGTCGACAAGGTCTGCGCCGAAGGCAATGTCCAGCGCAACGACATCCTGGACAGCGTCTTCGTCGGCAATCCGATCATGCACCATCTGTTCCTCGGCATCGATCCGACCGAGCTTGGCGGCGCGCCCTTTGCGCTGGCCGTTTCGGGCGCCGTGCATATCAAGGCATCCGACATCGGCTTGAAGCTCAACCAGGGCGCCAGGCTCTACATGCTGCCTTGCATCGCCGGCCATGTCGGAGCGGACGCGGCGGCGGTGACGCTGTCGGAAGGCCCGCATCGCCAGGACGAGATGATGCTGATCGTCGATGTCGGCACCAATGCCGAGATCGTACTCGGCAATCGCCAGCGGGTGGTTGCGGCTTCCTCGCCCACCGGCCCTGCCTTCGAGGGTGCCGAAATCTCCGGCGGCCAGCGGGCAGCACCCGGCGCCATCGAGCGCGTGCGCATCGACCCAGACACGCTGGAGCCGAAATACCGCGTCATCGGCTCGGAACTGTGGTCCGACGAACCGGGCTTCCTGGAGAGCGTCCAGGCAACCGGCGTCACCGGCATCTGCGGTTCCGGCATCATCGAGGTGGTGGCCGAGATGTATCTCGCCGGCATCATTTCCGAGGACGGCGTCATCGACGGCGGGCTTTCGGCCCGTTCGCCGCGCGTCACCGCCAACGGCCGCACCTTCTCCTATGTGCTGAAGGAAGGCTCCGCCGCATTGACGGAAGATGGGCCGAAGATCACCATCACCCAGACCGATGTGCGCGCCATTCAGCTTGCCAAGGCAGCGCTTTATGCCGGGACCAAGCTGTTGATGGAAAAGCAGAACACCGAGCATGTCGACCGCATCCATTTCGCCGGCGCCTTCGGCTCCTTCATCGATCCGAAATACGCCATGGTGCTCGGGCTGATCCCGGATTGCGACCTCGACAAGGTCTCGGCCGTCGGCAACGCCGCAGGTGCCGGCGCCCGCATGGCGCTGCTCAATCGCGGCTACCGCCGCGAGATCGAGGACACGGTCAGCAAGATCGAGAAGATCGAGACGGCGCTGGAACCGAAATTCCAGGAGCATTTCGTCTACGCCATGGCGCTGCCCAACAAGGTCGATCCGTTCCCAAAACTGTCGGCAGCGGTGAAACTGCCGCCGCGCAAGACGGTCAGCGAGGACGGTGTTGCCGGCGACGCTGCTCCGCGACGGCGTTCGCGCGAAGGCCACGCCGCCAGGCGTGGACGGGAATAAGCGGCCGCGCCCACCGCCTTTCCAAACTCATTTGCATGCAAATGTTTCCGGATCGCTTGATCCGGAAACCAAAACGCTGTTTTCGTGAAATTCGCCAGATACATGGCAGGCGCATTCAACCGGCATCGAATGGCAGGCTGGAGATATCTTTCAGCCGTCGCAACGCTCCAGAGGAGACAACGATGTCAATGCTCGAAAGCCTCGGCCGCTATGGCACGGCCATCAAGAATGCTCACGACCGCAGCAAGGCGCGGCGCTTGTTGAACAGCCTGCCGCCTGAGATTCAGAAGGACATCGGCTGGCCGGTGTCGCCGCGGTCCAGCGAAAAGGCAGCACTCATCAACACCATCTGGAGCGCCGCGCGCTGATGACCTTCGCCGACAAATGCAAATTGCTCGGCATGCGCCGGGGATCTCGCATGTCCCCGGCGACCACCAGCAACCGGCTGCGTGCCGCACTTTTGCCGCGCCGCTGAGCACCGCGGCGCGGATCACACCACCGTGTAGATACGGCGCGAATCTTGACATTTTCGGCCACGGCACGATCTTCGAAGATAGTGGGGGTTCTCTTAGTCGGCTTTGGCCGAAGTTCGCGTATCCGCATGCCAAGTTTGAAAAGCCATGTCGTGTCTTTTGTCCTGCGGCACAGCCGCAAGCAGGCATTTGCCAGTCCGGAAAATCTGCAGCGCTGGATCGCGGCCGCGCGCAAGACCGAGAACCACCGGCCGCCCGCCTCGCTGCACCAGCGTCTCGACATCGAGATGCATACGGTCGATGGCTTCCCCGTCTACGAAATCGCACCCAGGACCGGCGAAAAGAAGCGGATTCTCTACTTGCACGGTGGTGCCTATGTCTTTGAAATCACACCCTATCATTGGCACCTAATCGCCGAGATGGCGGATCGGCTGGGCTACGGGATCACGGTGCCGATCTATCCAATCGCTCCCGAACACGATTTCCATGCCATGTTCGGAATGGTTGGCGATGTCTACCGGCAGATGCTCACCGAGACGGAAGCCGAAGACATCGTCTTCATGGGCGATTCCGCCGGCGGCAATATGGCTGTGGTGTTGACCATGATGGCCGCCGAAGAAGGACTGCCCCTACCGTCGCGGCATGTGCTCATTTCGCCGGGTCTCGACGTGTCGCTCACCAATCCCGCAGTGTTCGAGGCGGAACGCAACGACCCTTGGCTGGGCATAGCTGGCGGACGAGAGGCAATTCGCCTGTACAGTGCCGGCATCGATCCCAGCGATTGGCACATCAGCCCGGTCTATGGAGATTTGTCCGTGCTGCCAAGAACGCTGCTTTTGACCGGCTCGCGCGATCTTTTGACTCCCGACAATCTGATCTTCGCCGAAAAAGCCCGCGCAGCCGGCGTTGAAATCGATCTTGTCTATGAGGAAGGCATGTTCCACGTCTGGCCGCTGATCGACATGCCGGAAGCGCGGCGCGCCCGCGAGCGCATCGTCGAATTTCTCGGGGAGAGCCGGATCGTACAAGATACGAGATTAAGGCCTGAACAGCGCCCAGCCGAAGCGGCGGAGTAGCTTATATAATCGTCCTTACCAGCCGGTCAGAACTTGCCGGTTTCCCGAAACACTTCGAAGGTCGCGCGAATGTGGTCGGCAACGGCCTTGACCGGGGCACTGGCATCCGGCGCCACAACCATCGCCAGATTGTAGGTCCCGATGTCGGGCATGCCGTCCTTCGGGCAGAGTTCGACCATGTCATTGCCGAGGAACGACTTCGGCAATGGCGCCACGGCGAGATCGGACATGATCGCGGCGCGCTGGCCGGCCGTGTGTGCGCTCATATAGGCGATGCGGTAGTTGCGGCCCTCGCGGCCAAGCGCGTCGAGCGCCCCGGCACGCCAGGCGCAGCCCTCTTCCCAAAGCGACACCGGCAAGGGCTCGCGCAAATGCGCGCAGCCGCCCTTGGCGCCGGCCCAGACGATCGGCTCGGTCAGCAGCACCTCGGCGCCGAGCGCGCTGGTCTTGTAGGAATTGGTCAACAGCGTGATGTCGAGCGCCCGGTCGTCCATGCGCCGGCGCAGATTGCTGCTCTGGTCTATGGTGACGTCGACGGCGATCGACGGATGCGACTGCGCGAAACGCTTCAACACATGCGGCAGCACGCGCTCACCGTAATCGTCCGGCGAGCCAAGCCGCACCACACCGACAATCTCGGGAATGATGAACTTCGACACCACCTCGCGATTGATGGACAGCAGCCGGCGGGCATAGCCGAGCAGCATCTCGCCGTCCGTCGTCAGCGACACCGAGCGAGCGTCGCGCGCGAACACGGAGCGGCCGAGGATGTCCTCCAGCTTCTTGATCTGCATGGAAACGGCCGACGGCGTGCGGAACACGGCATTGGCGGCGGTGGTGAAGCTGCCGGTCTCGGCAATCGCCACGAACGTGCGCAAAACATCGAGATCGAGCAGTGGCAGCGGATGATTGAGCGGGGCGTTCATGGCAACCGACCTTCAATTTTTCTGATACAAAACATCATTCCATTTCGTTTGATTGAACATCAGAATGGGAGGATAGTCAACTCCATCGAAGCAGTAGCTGCCACAAGCAGCCATGAAACGACCTCGACACAGACCTGCATTCGACACGAAATGAAGTTGAAACAAACCCGCAGTAGCCAACTCGCTGTCTGGCACTAGCCAACCCAAAGGAGAAAGAGATGTCTATCCTGTCGTCCCTTGGTCGCATCGCGACCGAATTCAGCGCGGCACGCGCCCGCTACCAGACCGAGCGCGCTATCCGCTCCCTGCCGATCGAACTGCAGAAGGACATCGGCTGGCCTGAAGCTTCCGATACCAAGACCGGTACTCGCAACGGCGTCGGATCCTGGGCTGGAGCAAAGTAGATCGTGTGTACCATGTGCTGAAGGCCTGCCGCGCAGCCCGCCCGGCAGGCCTTCTCTGTTTTACTTGTATTCAACTGAGCTTTGGAGCCATGTCGCCGGCGCATGACGCATATGAGAAAGCCGCATAGCGGCTCCTGTTTCCAATTAATGCCTTGTAAATAATCGTAAATTTTGGGCACCTTGCTCAAATCTGTCGCTATCGATGTCGCATTTCATATCAAGCGCTTCGCTTTTGCGATTTAGTTTCTGCTTACACAAGCCTATATCGGCGCCAGCAAACGAGCTGCCCCACTCCATCAAGCGAAGGCGACCCGTCTAAGCAACAAATGGAGATGATTATGAAGCTTTTTGCACGCCTCTTTGCCCGCCGCGAAATGAACCTGACCACCGCTCTCGAGCGTCAGCGTCTTGCCAACACCATGCCCGGCCAGACCGGCGCCATGAATGCGGCGCGCCTCGGCTTCATCGCCTGAAGATTTCTAGAGGCAGCGCATCCCTGCCGCTGCTTTAAAACTGCAACGCCGCCTGGCTCCAGCCAGAGCGGCGTTTTGTTCTGCGCGCAGGCCGTACGTTGCCCGTCCCTTGAACAGTTCGTGCCACTTCCAGGGCTCGCTGCACGCCGATTGCCCATTTGCGACCCATGTCGCAAATTTAATCTTGTCGTAGCGGCGTAGCCGATTGACAGACATGGTTTTTCCTGATGTCGCTATGCTATTCGCGACATCCTGTTCGCGCCATGGCTGTGTGAGGTTCCCTTGAACGCGGTAAAGCATCCGATCAAGCGATCGTTTGTATTCTTCCTTATTCCCGATTTCACCATGATCGCTTTTGCGACCGCGCTCGACCCGCTGCGCTCGGCCAATCGCATGCTCGGCTACGAGGCCTATCGCTGGCGCCTCGCCAGCATCGACGGCAAGCCGGTGCGCGCCTCGAACGGGGTCGAATGCGCGGTCAACACGTCGCTCGAGGATGAGCGCAAGAAGATGGCAGGTCCCGACCGGCCGAACATGGCCATCGTCTGCAGCGGCATCAATGTCGAGCGCTACCAGAACAAGTCCGCCTTCGCCTGGCTGCGCGAGGAATACAATCGCGGCGTCGCCGTCGGCGGCCTGTGCACCGGCGCGCATATACTCGCCGCCGCCGGGCTTCTGTCCAACAAGCGCTGCGCCATCCACTGGGAGAACCTGCCGGGCTTTTCCGAAGCGTTCCCGAAGGCCAATGTCTTTGCCGACCTCTTCGAGATCGACCAGAATATCTACACCTGCGCCGGCGGCACCGCCGCGCTCGACATGATGCTGAAGCTGATCGGCGACGACTTTGACGAGAACCTCGTCAACCGCGTCTGCGAGCAAGTGCTGACCGACCGCGTACGCAGCCCCACCGACCGCCAGCGCCTGCCGTTACGCGCCCGCCTCGGCGTCCAGAACTCAAAGGTGCTGACCATCATCGAACTGATGGAGGGCAATCTGTCGGAGCCGCTGTCACTGATCGAGATCGCCGACCATGTCGACCTGTCCCGCCGCCAGATCGAGCGGCTGTTCCGCACCGAGATGGGCCGCTCCCCCGCCCGCTATTATCTCGAAATCCGGCTCGACCGCGCCAGGCATCTCTTGATCCAGTCCTCGATGCCGGTGGTCGAGGTGGCGGTCGCCTGCGGCTTCGTCTCGGCCTCGCATTTCTCCAAATGCTACCGAGAACTCTACGCCCGCTCGCCGCAGCAGGAGCGCGTCGACCGCAAGCAGATGCTGGCGGCCTGATCCGATACGCCCACGGACAAACAGGCTAGTGTCATGATATCGTCAGGCAGCGGCGTCCCGCTGCCTGAAACCAACCTCAGTAATCGTCGCAGGTGCATTCCGCCGAGGAGATACGGTCGTTCCAGTCACTGCCGCCCAAATTGCGGATCCTGCGCGTGATCTCGATCGAGCGGCCGCCCATCCGAGAATCCTCATAGGCCACGAGCGTGCAGCCGCGGCGAACGATCACCGACGACACACGGTCATTCCAGAACTGGCCGCCACGAAAATTTACGGAATCCTCGGCACCCATGCCGATGGACCGCCCGCGAAAATTCCCGTTCTCGAACATGATGCAGGCAGCCTGGTTGTATTGGGCGCTGGCGACGTCGGCATACAGCAAGGACGCGACCGCGGTCAGGATGGCAAGACGTCTCATCGGTGTTTCCTCGGTTTGGCAGCGTTCCTGGCTGGATCACGCGGCCTGCCCAGTTTGCCACTGCTTCGGTAGCGGAGGCAAGCCTGGAGCTTAAGCCCGAGCAGATAGGCAGTGGGAGCCGGTTCGGTCAAAGATCACGCTCAATGGGAAGAGCTTTAGCGGCTGTCGAACATCCAGCTCCGGTTTCGCCACATTTTCTCGCCGACCAGACAGTCGGTGGTGGACCTCTCCTGTGCCAATATCACCGGCGGATGGGCGGCTTCTTCCGCCGCCCATTGCGGCGAGGCCGGGCCGGCGAGTTCCAACACCAGCTTGCGGCGAATGGCTTCGGGAAACTGCGTCCAGTCATTGACCGGGATCATGAAGGCTCCGGGACCACCAATGACGCAGTCGCTGTAGTAGCGATCGAGATTGCTGACGTCGTAGGCGCCGGTGAAGCCGCCTCGCGTCATCAGCGGCAGGCCGTTGATGACGATGCCTTGCTTGATCAGCTCGTCGCGGGTCAGGTTGACCGGCGCGCCCTGATTGTTGGGGCCGTCGCCCGAAATGTCGATGACCCGCTTCGTGCCTCGGTAGCCGCTTTCGGCGAACAGGTCGTTGCCGAACTCCAGCGCTCCGGAGATCGAGGTGCGCCGCGCGCTGTTGGGCGGCTGCGCCGACAACTGCGCAACCACGCGCTCGGCGTCGGTGCGGCTGGCGATCACCGTCCACGGCACGATGACGCGCTGCCAGGTGGTACCGGCCCATTCGACATAGGTGACGGCGATCTTGCCATGGGCGCCGTCGGCAATGGCCTGCAGCACATTGTCGTGCGTCAGCGCGGCTGCGTAGCCATGACGCTGGATCTCGAGCTCGTCCGGTGACATCGACAGCGAGACATCGACGGCCAGCACCAGCTCGACATCGACGGGCTCGTCAGCAAGGGACGCCGGCGCCAACCAAAACGTCAGCGCGAACGCGGCACAGCCCGAAAGCAAATGTCTAGCACAGGCAAAAGCAGACATTCCGCAAGGGTAAGCGAAAGCAGCCCGTTTAAAAAAGGAAAAGCCCGACCAAGGCCGGGCTTTGCGTTCTCAAATTCTGCTGCTTCAACTGCGCGGCTTCAAATTCTCCGGATCATAAAGCGGCTTGTAGCCGACAGCGGCGACTTCGACCGGATATGTCTCGCCGAAATACTCGATGGTGAGCTTGCGGCCTTCCTGGGCGTAGGCCCATGGCAGATAGGCGAGGCCGATGTTCTTGCCGATGGTCGGGCCATAGGCCATCGACGTGGTGAACGACCGGCGGCCGAGTTCGTCGACCAGCGTCTCGCCGGTCTTCGGGTCCATCACCGGCATCGTGCCGACAGGATAGCGGGCAACGCCTTTGGAATCGACATTACTGGTCATCACCAGCGTGCACAGCATGGCCGGTTGGTGCTCGCGGGCGCGGTATTCGACATGTTTGGCCTTGCCGCAAAAGTCGTTCTCCTTGACCTTCGGACGCGCAAGATCGGCTTCGAGCAGGTTGTACTCGGTCAAAAGGTCGGCGTTCTGCAGGCGCAGGCTCTTTTCCATACGGCGGGTGTTGGCATAGGTCTCAACGCCGAAGGGCATCACGCCGGTCGAGCGCAGCGCGTTCCAGACAGCGAGACCGTCCTCGTAGCGCATATGCAGTTCCCAGCCCTGCTCGCCGACATAGGAGATGCGGAAAGCGCTGACATCCTTGCCGCCGATCCGGACCGGCTTGATCGCCGCGAATGGGAAGTTCTCAACAGAGAGCCCGTCCGGATTCTCGACCACCTTCTGCAACGTCGCCCGGGCGTTCGGCCCCCAGATGCCGATGGTGACATATTTCTCGGTCACGTCGGTGATGGTGACGTCGAAACCTTTGTCCTGTGCCGTGCGGCGCATGTACTGGAAGTCGCGCGGACCGGCGTCGGCGCCATCGATCAAACGACAGCGGTCGGCCATGCGGATGACGGTGAAGTCGGCGCGCACCATGCCTTCCTCGTCGAGGAAGTGAGTGTAGATGCCCTTACCGATGTTGTTGTCGCCGCCGATCTTGGCCGCGCACAGCCATTCCAGCAGCGCGACATGGTCGGGACCCTCGATGTCGTACATAGCGAAATGCGACAGGTTGACGATGCCGCAATCCTCGCTCATGGCGAGATGTTCGGCATTGGAGACGCGCCAGAAATGGCGGTTGTCCCATTCGTTCTCACGCACCGGCACCCGGTTGCCGTATTTTTCCAAGAGATGCTCGTTGGCGGCGTAGCCGTGGGCGCGCTCCCAGCCGCCAAGCTCCATGAAATAGCCGCCGAGTTCCTTCTCGCGTTCCCAGAACGGCGAGCGCCTGATGTTGCGGGCTTTCGAGAACGGCTCGCGCGGATGCACCGCCGGATTGTAGACCTTCATCGCCGTCTCGGTGCAGCGATCCCAGATGAATTGCTCCTTGGTCTGGTGCGGATAGAACCGTGCATAGTCGATGGCATGGTGATCGATCGCGGTGCGGCCGTCGGTCATCCAGTCGGCGATCAGCTTGCCCATGCCGGGACCATCCTTGACCCAGATGGCGACGGCATACCAAAGGCCCCGCACCTTCTGGCTTTCGCCCATGGACGGGCCGCCATCCGCGGTCACCTGCAAGAGACCGTTGAAGGAATGGCTCTCATTGTAGCCGAGTTCGCCGAGGATCGGCGTCAGTTCCATGGCGCGTTCGAGCGGTGCCAGGATCTGCTCCATGTCGAGGTCGCGCTGTGAGGGCGAAAGCCGCGCCTGGTCCTTCTCCAGCAGGTCGCGCGGATGGCAAAGGCGCGGATTGGTCTCTTCGTAGTAACCCCACTCGATCTGCCCGCCCTCGGCGGTCTTTGGATCGCCGGTGTCACGCATATAGGCCGAGTTGCCCTGGTCGCGCAGCAGCGGCCAGCCGATCTCCTTGCCGGTGCCGGCAAACTCGTTGTAGGGGCCGAAAAAGGTCAGCGGATGGTCGATCGGCATGACAGGCAGATCCTCGCCGACCATTTCCGCGATGAGCCGGCCCCATATGCCGGCGCAGACGATGACATAGTCGGCCTCGATGGTGCCGCGATCGGTCACCACGCCTGAAATGCGGCCGTCCTTGACGACAAGCGACCGAGCCGGCGTGTTGGCGAAGGATTTGAGCTTGCCCGAGGCTTCCGCCTGGTCGACCAGCTTGCCGGCGACCGTCTGCGAGCGCGGGATGACCAGACCGGCATCGGGATCCCACAGGCCGCCCTGCACCATCGCCTCCTCGATAAGCGGAAATTTTTCCTTGATCTCGGCCGGTTCGATCAGCCGGGCGCGCGTGCCAAACGCCTTGGCCGACGCGATCTTGCGCTTGATTTCTTCCATGCGGCTGTCGTCGCCGACACGTGCGACCTCAAGCCCGCCGATGCGCGCATAATGGCCCATCTTCTCGTAGAAATCGATGGAGTAGAGCGTCGTCCAGCACGACAGGAAATCGTGGCTGGTCGTGTAGCAGAAGTCAGAGGCGTGCGCCGTCGAGCCGATATCGGTCGGGATGCCTGATTTGTCGATGCCGACAATGTCATCCCAGCCACGTTCGATCAGATGATGGGCGATCGATGCGCCGACGATACCGCCAAGGCCGACGATGACGACCTTCGCCTTTTTCGGAAACTCTGCCATTGCCCGCGACTCCAAAGTGATAAAGCGGGCGGACTATAGGGCGGAGCGGCAGCACGATTGAAGCCTGTTTGCGACATTGGCAAAAAGCCGAGCGACCCGACGGCAGAATGCTTCACACCGGCGCCTGGGGCGGTTCGCTTTTCGGTGGGCTAACTCAGGCGAAGGCCCAGATGTCCTCGGCCTGGAAACCAACCTGATAGCCTGATGTCTTCAGCTTGACCACGACCTGGCCGATCTCGGCGGCCGGCAGCGCGCCAACCTCGACCTTGATCATGCCGGGACGGTAGCGCTTGAGGTCGAGCTGTTCGAAGACGATCCAGTCGGCGCCCTCGCAATCGACGAGGAAAGCGTCGATATGGCTGATGCCGTTGCGGTCGAGCAGCGTCTGCAAGGTCTCGGATGGCACCTCGATGTCCCTGAGGTGCGGTGCGAACTTGTTGAAGTTGGTGTCAGCCTCGCCCCAGGCATTCTTGCCCGACATCAGATTGGTGTCGGTGACCGACGAGCAGCCGATGAATTCGATGGGCAGCGTGCCGGCCTCGAGCGCGGCGGCATCGAAGGTGTGGACGGTGATCGTGCCCTTGGTCTTGGTAACGGCGACCGGCTCGATGATAAACCGGCTGGTGTCGGGGTAGTTGGCGCGCAGCCGTTTCTGATTGTACGGGATCGGTTCGACCAGCATCGCGCGCGCCCCGGTTATCCGGTGCAGCCACGGCGTGACGTCATCGAACAGCGCACCGTCGCAGGCGCCGACATTGACCATCTGGAACGGCCGTCCCGCCCCACCAAACCGCGCCTTCAGCGCCGCCCTGGCCAGGAATTTCGTGCCACGCAGCGACGGCCCGCGATCGAGAACGCCACTTGGAAGACCAAGCGACAGGGCAACGCGCGCCAGGCTGGAAAGCGAACTCATGACTTGTCTCCGGAAATGGCGTGCAAGGCGGCGGGACGCTTGCCGCGAGCCGCGGCCGCCCACAACGCCATGAACGGCGTCGCCAGCAGCAGGAATGGCGGGATCAGATGCGGGAAATAGATGCGCGTGTCGTGGATCGGGAAGACGGTGAACTTCGCCAGCGCACCGAGCACCAGCGCCGCAAACAGGATGCCGGCGCGGCGATCGAGACGGAAGCCGGCGCGGGAGGTGGCAAACCAGCCGGCCAGTGCCAGCACCGACACGCCGACCCAATTGTTCAGGCTGACCGCGCGCAACAGCGAGGCGGCAAACGCCCTAAGATAGGCGGTGACCGAGAATGGCGGTTCGAACCCGTCCATATTGTAATGCTGCTCGATGCTGGAGAACCACAGATGCGGCCACCAGCCGGGATGATGAGCCCAGTGCGAAATGGCGAAATAGGCGACGAAGGACGCGGCAAAGCCGGCCAGCGCGCCCCATGCCTTCTGCCGGAAGGCGACCAGCAACACCGCGAAAACAGCAAGGAAAACAATATTGTCCGGCCGCACCATAAAGGCGAGGAAGAGCAGGATCGCGGTTGCCACCTCGCGACCGCGGACATAGGCGTAAAGCCCGCCCAGCAACAGCGCCGAGCACAACAGGTCTGGCGTCGAGGCCCGCGCCGCATCGCCGAAATCAGCCATGATCAGCACCGCGCCGACCAAAGGCGCCAAGGCCAGCGCGCCCTCGGAGCGCAGCCAGAGCAACGTGATCGTGCCAAACAGCAGCACGGAGAACACTGAGACCAGTCGCATTGCCTCGACCGGCGACATCACCGCGCTCAGTGTCGACAGGATCTCGGCATAGAGGAACTTGATCCGGTACATGCCGAGCAGTGAATGGAAGTCGGCGGCATTCTCCGTCATGTGACTGCGGAAGCCGCCTCCATCGTCGGTCAGCGCCTTATAGTCGCCTGCGGACACGCCCGATTTGACAGTGTTGTAGGCATAGTCATGCAGCGCCTGCGCATCGGGATAGGTGCCTTCCTCCGATATAGCGAGATAGGGCAGCATGTCCCAGTTGGCGTCGGGCATCACCCAGGCGGTGAACGCTGTAAAAAGAATGTAGAGCGCGAAGGTCGCCGCGCCGATCGGTGCTGCCAGCCGCGCATAAGTCCCCTCGCCCCACGCCAGACCGGCTCCGATGAGGCGGTCGAGCGGGTTTTGTGGATCGGGCGACTTGGTCAGCATCGTTGTACCCAGCGAACTCGCTTAACGAACCTGGCTTTTGACGAAATCCTTGACGATCGACACGATGCCGCGCGACAGCAGGCTGTCGAAGGCGTCGACGAAGCGGTCGACATGCTCGCGCTGGCAGATCAGCGGCGGCTCGAGCCGGATGACGTTGCGGTTGTATTCGGTGAAGGCGACCAGCACATCGTAGTCGCGCAACAGCAGCGCCCCGATGAAGCCCGACAGCGAACCCTTCAGCTTGTCGTCGAGCACGCTGACGATCGGCCGCAACACCATCGGCAAGGTCTGCGAGAAGTCGTGGAACTCCAGGCCGATCATAAAACCCCTGCCGCGCACCTCCTTGATGATCTTCGGGTACTTTTCCCTGAGCGTCTGCAGGCGCTGCAGCAAATAGTCGCCGGTGATGGCGGCATTGTCGATCAGCCCTTCATCATAGAGTACATTGAGCCCCTCGATCGAGGTGACGCAGGCCTCGCCCATGCCGCCGAAGGTCGCCATGGCATGGATCATCGCCGTTTTCGGCGTGCCATAGGCCTTCATGTAGACCTCGCGCCGCGCGATCATCGCGCCGACCGCCGCCTTGCCGGCGCCAAGCGATTTGGCCAGCGCCGTCACATCGGGAATGACGCCGTAATGCTCGAAGGCATAGAAGCGGCCTGACCGGCCATAGCCGCACTGCACTTCGTCGGCGACCCACAACACGCCATACTGGTCGCACAGCGCCCTTAGCTTCTGCCAATATTCAGCAGGCGCCTGGATGATGCCGCCGCCGCCCTGGATGGTTTCCAGCACGATGACGCCGACCTCCGGGTCGGAACGGAACAGGCGCTCGACCGCCTCGATGTCGGCAAACGGGATGCGGACCGTGTTTTCGGCCACCTTGAAGTCGGCGCGGTAGAGCTGGCCGTCGGTGATGCCCAGCACGCCCTTGGTCTTGCCGTGGAAGGAATTCTCGGCATAGACGATCTTCGGTCGCTTCGGACCGGCGGCGCGCTCGGCGAGCTTAACCGCCGCTTCCATCGCCTCCGAGCCGGACGAACCCAGAAACACCATGTCGAGATCGCCGGGCGAGCATTTGGCGATGTTGTGCGCAAGTGCCGCCGCATATTGCGACATGAAGGCGATGGCGATTTCCTGGCGCTTCTCCTCCTGGAATTTCTTGCGTGCTTCCAGGATGCGCGGATGATTGTGGCCGAAGGCCAGCGATCCGAAACCACCGAAGAAGTCGAGGATCTTGCGGCCGTTCTGGTCGATGTAGAACATGCCTTCGGCACGCTCGATCTTGATCTTGTGGAAGCCGAGCAGCTTCATGAAGTGCAGCTGGCCGGGGTTGAGATGCGCCTTGAACAGGTCGGTCATGCGGGCGACGTCCATCGCCTTGGCCTGCTCGACGCTGATCAAATCGGGCTTGGCGATGGTCGCTGGCGACAGCGACGGCGCGCTGACCATGGTGCGCAAATTGGTCTGTTCGGGCTTGGCCATGACGGTCATTTCAATCTCCTGTCTGCACGCACGACCAGGATCGGGCGCAACGAAAGCTGTTTTGCGAGCCGCTATTCGGCGGGCACATGTTTGGTGGCGACTGCGTGGCCGGCTTTCTTTGCGCGGTACTCGCTATAGGCGGCGATCAGCATGTCCTCGTCGCGATATTGCGGCACCCAGCCGAGCTGGCGCCCGGCCTTGGACACGTCGAGCACGCAGTCCTCGTCGGCGATCAGATACTGTTCCGGGTCCATGATCGGCATGTTGAAGAGGTCGAGCAGGTCGAGCGTGCGCTTGACCGCCCAGCCCGGTGTCGGGATCAGGATCGATTTCGAGCCGGCATGCCGGATCAAATCGCCGAGCAATTTCTTGACCGGCGGCGGGTTGAGCGAACCCAGATTATAGGCCTCATTAGGCACACCGGCCTTCCAGGCCGCGCGCGCGGCCTCGGCGCAGTCGAACACCGAGATGAACTGATAGGGGTTCCTGCCCGAACCGATCATCGGCACGGGAAGGTTCCAGTCGATCAGCTTGAACAGCTTTTCCAGGATGCCGAGCCGGCCTGGGCCGATGATCAGGCGCGGGCGAAACAGCGAGATCGACATGCCGCGCTTGCGCCATTCGGCCGCCAACTCCTCTGTCTTCTGCTTCGACCAGCCATATTCGCCCAGCGGCGCCACCGGGTGCTCCTCGGTCATCGGCTGCGTGACCGTGTGGCCGTAGATCATGTCGGTCGTGTAGTGGACGAGTTTTGTCGCACCGGCTCTGTCCATGGCCTGCATGATGTGCTCGGTGCCGTGGAAATTCACCGGGAAAAAGAAATCGTGCCGCTTGGCCCGCACCTGGATCGGCGACAGCATCTTGGCCGACAAATTGTAGACCATATCATCGGCCTTCAGCCCGACCGCCGCGACCGACGCCGGATCGGTGACGTCGCATTGGATAAAGCGGACGGTGCGGTACTGCGGCAGGTCGCTCTTGACGACGTCGGCGACGACAACCTCTTCACCATCGGCCACAAGCTTCGGAGCAAGGTGGCGGCCGACGAAACCGTCACCGCCGAAAATCACATGTCTCATCGAATGATCTCGTTTGCTTGGATCTTGTCGGGCATGATGGAAGCGGTCTGGTCCTCATGCCCTTGCTTACCCAAATCCCGGCCACTTTGCGCGATCAGCACCGTGCCGACGCAGATGAAGGCGATGCCGGCGATCCGCCAGCCATTGAGGTCCTCGCGGAAGACGAAATAAGCGAAGATGGCGACGGCAACATAGGCGAGGCTGAGGAACGGATAAGCGAAGGAGAGCTCGACCTTGGACAGCACATAGAGATGCGAGGCCATCGAGATGACGAAGGTGCAGAGGCCAAGGAACACCCAGGGGCTGAAAACGATCTGCAACAGCTTGACGAGCGGATTGACGCCCTCGAACGAGATCGGCCCGAGCGACATCATGCCTTGCTTCAGCATCAGCTGTGCGGCGGCATTGGTCATGACCGTAAAGAGAATGAAGACGATGTATTTCATGTGTTCCGAGCCACCCCTTCATGCTTCCTATTACAAACCAGCAAACATTTCGTGAAGCCACAAGAATGTTTTGAGTGAATCATGGATTTAACGATCGATAACCAAGAATTACTCAAGTTATATCTATTCCGCTGCCTCGGCTACGCAGCGCCGCGTGTCGAGCTTCCTTGCCGTCCGCGCCCAGAAACTCGATAGGAAGGCGGGATCGCGAAGCAACTCCAGCCGCGGCCATTCGGGAAAGGACGAAGCGAAGATGTCTGCGCCCATACGAGCATCCTTGTAGGGATTGACGGCGCCGCCTGCCTCGACGGTGATGCGATCGAGTTCCCGCAACAAGGCCAGCGTCGCAGCCCCCCTGTTGGGGAAATCCAGCGTCAGCGTGTAGCCGGGACGCGGGAACGACAGCAGCGCCGGCGAGCGGATGGAGCCGAAGCGTTTCAATACGGTGAGGAACGAGCCCTGCCCGGCTTGCCTTGCAGCCGCAAGCAATGCCGGCACGGCCTCGCGCGCCGCCGCTTCCGGCACCACGCTCTGGTGTTGGAAAAGCCCTTTCGGCCCATAAAGCCGGTTCCAGTCGCGCACGCCGTCGAGCGGGAAGAAGAAGCCCTGGTAGCCAACCCGGCGCGGCGCCGTCGACCGCCCCTTCTTCCACCTGTAGGCGGCGTTAAAGGCGGTCAGGAACGGCCGGTTGAGCACATTGAACGGCGGCTGGACCGGCACCGAGAGATTGCCACCGGCGCGCGAGGCGGCATGCGAGCCGTGCTCGGCATGATTGCCTGTAAACAGCAACCCGCGACCGCTATTGCGGCCGCCGGCAAGTTGGTCGATCCAGGCGACCGCATATTCATTGGCCTGATCGGCCGCCTCGGCCAAACCGAAGAACTCGTCGAGATCGCGAAACGGCGTCGCCTTTTCGACGATGTCGAGCGAATGAACCCGCATCAACCGGATCGAGGCAGACAGGATGAGACCGGTCAGCCCCATGCCGCCGATCGTCGCCGCAAACAGGCGCGCATTGTCTGCTGCCGAGCAGCGATAGGTCCTTCCGTCGGACCTGAGCAGCGTGAAGCTCTCGACATGGCAGCCGAAGGTGCCGCGCCGGTGATGGTTCTTGCCATGCACGTCATTGGCGATGGCGCCGCCGAGCGTGACGAATTGCGTGCCTGGCACAACCGCCGGAAAGAAGCCGTAAGGGGCGGCGTGGGCGATGATGTCGGACAACAGCACGCCGGCATCCGCCTCGAGAACACCGGTTTCGGCGTTGAAGGCGTGGATGCGGTTCAGCGATCGCATATCGACGACCGCTCCGGCCTCGTTCTGGCAGGAATCGCCGTAGGAGCGGCCATTGCCATAGGCAAGCAGCGACGCCGGCTTGGCCCGACCGCCCTTCAGCAGCGCGATCGCCTCATCGGCCCCGATGGCGCGCGGCGCCGGCGGTGTGGCAAGGCCAAAGCTTGGGAAACGTCCGGCGGCCATGCCTACCAGCCCCCGATGACCAGCATCACCGCACCGATCAGCACCACGATCTGGCTGCGCCAGTCGCGGATGATGAACACGACCGGATCGTCATGCATCTCGTTGCGGCGCGCCAGGATCCAGACGCGCATGGTGAGATAAAGCACGATCGGCGCCAGCGGCCAGATCAGCCATGGATGCGGATAGAGCTCCCGCACCGCGACACTGTCCATGTAGAGCGCCAGCACCAGCGCCGAGGAGAAGGCCGAGGCCATGCCGGCCTGGGCGACGATCTCCTGGTCTTCGGTGCGATAGCCGCGGCCGGCAATGCGCTCGCCAGGCGGAATGGCGGTGGTGCGCAATTCGACGAAGCGCTTCACCAGCGCCAGCGACAGGAAGAAGAAGATAGAGAAGGCCAGCAGCCAGAACGAGACGTCGACGCCGGTCGCCGCCGCACCGGCCAGGACGCGGATCGTGTAGAGGCCGGCGAGCGTCAGCACATCGACCAGCAGCATGCGCTTGAACGACAGCGAATAGGCCGTGGTGACGACCATGTAGCCGCCAAGCACAGCCAGAAATTCGTGCGACAAGAACAGCCCGGTGCCGAAGCCGATCGCCAAAAGCATCGCAATCGCGCCAAGTCCGAACGGGATGGACAGCGCACCGCTGGCGAACGGCCTGTTGCGCTTGGTGAGGTGTTTGCGGTCGAGCGCGAGGTCAAAGAAATCGTTGAGGATGTAGATGGCCGATGCCACCGCACTGAACGAGACGAATGCCAGCAGGCATTGCCAGATCATGTCGGTGTTGAAATATTCGTGCGAGAGCACCATCGGCACTGCGATCAGCGAATTCTTCAGCCACTGATGGACACGCAGCATCTTGACGATGGTCCGCAAAGTCGGCTTCGGCGCCGGCATCGTCTCGGCGCCATGTGCCGCCTGCCAGCGCGCGGCATGGCGGTCGGGCGCGACGACGATCGCGTTGCGCGCTGCATCAAAGACTTGGAGATCGTGACGGCTGTTGCCGGCATAGTCGAAACCGCCATCACCATAGGCTGCGATCAGCGAAGCGCGCTTCCTGCCCGAGGTGAGATTGGCGAGACCATCGGTGGCCAGCACCTGGTCGAAAATGCCGAGATGGACCGCGATGGCATCGGCGAACTTGCGCGGCGTGCCGGTCGCCAGCACGATCTTGCGGCCTTCGGCATGCTCGGTCCGGAGGCGGCAAAGCAGCACCTCGCGATAGGGCAGCGATGCCGGATCGATGTCGATGCGCTGCGCGATTGCCTGCTTCAGCCGCGCCGGTCCGCCGGCGGCCCAGAAAGGCACGAGGAAGATATAGAGCGGGTTCTTCTTGAGAAGGATGAACAGCCCTTCCCACAACAGGTCGGTCGCGATCAGCGTGCCGTCGAGATCGACCGCAAGCGGTATTGCGTTCCTGTCCGACCGCGCATCCATGTCCTACCTGCCCGCGTAGAGTTGCGCGCCGCTTTTCGGCGTCTTGAGGCTGGTATAGCGGGCGATGACGTAGCGAACGTTAAAACGCACGGTTGCAGACGGCTGCCATGGGGGTATTTCCGGCGTCATTGTTAAACAACCGCTACCGGAAACGATAAAAGGCCGGGCAAATTCCCGGCCTCCGCAATCGTGACGCCAGGATTACTTGATGCGGGCGACACCGCCCGAAATCTCGACGGTTTCCGAACCGGTCAGGGCTTCGAGGTCGCCATTGGGCAAGGTGACGAAGCAGCCATTCGGGCAGAACTCAACCGTTTCGCCACCGGCCAACGCAAGGTCGGTCTTGCTGCCGCCCTCGGTGACGACCAGCGTTCGGGTCTCGGCGTCCTTGTTGACCGCGCTCGCGGCATGGACCGAGCCGATAGCGGCGACCAGGGCGACGGCAGCGACGAGAGACTTCCACATGGTGCAATATCGGTGTTCCCACCGCCTCTGTTGCATTTCGCAAGGCATTTTCGCCTTTGCATGGAGCTTATATGAGATGGAAGCTGAACCGCAACTGAATGCCCCATTCATGCCGCAATCGGCTTTCGATGGTTGAGACCCACCGATTCCCAGCCTAGTCCGGATCTGGCTTCCTGGTTTTGCGGGACTTGACTAGTCGCTTCTTCTCCGCCTCGGCTTCGGCCTTCACCTGCTCCTGTTCGGCGAAGTCGGCCTCGATCTTGTCGTCGTCTGTCGGCCAGGCCTTGGGCTTGTGGGCCTCGACCACGGCGCGTGGCGTCGAGGGCATCTCGATGTGTTCGCTGCTGAATTTTTCAAGCACGGCAAAACGGATGTCGTTCTGCGCGATGTTGCCGTTCATCACATCGGCCAGGAACACGCGGATCTCGAATTCCAGGGCGGCAGGGCCGAAATTGGAAAACAGCACGAAGGGTTCGGGGTTCTTCAGCACCATCGGGTGGCTGCGGGCGATCTCCAGCAGGACGGCATGAACCTGCTTGACGTCGCTGCCATAGGCGACGCCGACCTTGATGTCGATGCGGCCGAGCTTGTTGCGGTGCGTCCAGTTGCCGACGGCATTGTTGATCAGGTTCGAGTTGGGCAGGATCACCGATTGCCGCTGGAAGGTTTCGATCTCGGTGGCGCGCACGCTGATCTTCTTGACTGTGCCGCTGACATCGCCGGCAACGATCCAGTCGCCCACCTTGAACGGCCGTTCGGCCAACAGGATCAGGCCGGAAACGAAATTAGACACCACGTTCTGCAGGCCAAAGCCGATACCGAGGGAAAGAGCGCCGGCGACCAGCGCCAGGCTGGACAGGTCGATGCCCGCCGCCGAGATGCCGACCAGTGCCGCGAGCGCGACGCCGGCATAGCCGACCGCCAGCCGGATCGAGTTGCGCACGCCGGTATCGACCTTGCCACGCGCCATCACGGAACCGTCGAGCCAGCCCTGGAACCAGCGTGTCAGGAAATAGCCTATGACGAAGACGACGATGCCGGAGAGGATGCCGGTGACCGAGATCGTCACCGAGCCGATGTTGATCCCGGTTGCGAGCTTGTAGGCCCAGGCCTGGATATCGCCGGGCTGGAAACCCCACATCAGCAGGATCAACGGCAGGAACACCAGCACGATCATCACATTGATGGCAACGCTGACGACAAGGCCGAGCTGGTCGAGGGCTGTATCCTCGTAGCTGGATTTGGCCGACAGCCAGCGCCCGACGGTCGTGTTGGCGAAAGCACCCTCCTCGCCGATCGCCTGCGCCGACAGGAAGCCGATATAGGCGGTGATCAGCACGGTGCCGGTAACGACGACCTGCAACGAAACGAACAGAGCAAGGCCGATGTAACCGAGCAGCGCCGCGACGATGGTGAAAAGACCGAGCGCAAGCGCCGTATAGCGCAGCCATGCCGGCCAAGGCCGCCAGCTTCCGTCACGCGCCTTGAACGGCCTCAGCATCGCCATCAGGATCAGGATGACGCCGACGATGATGGTGGCGCCGAAACTGCGGGCGATGGTCAGCGACAGCGGCGAGCCCATTTTGTCGTTGATGACCGACAGGAAATAATTGACGCCGATGACCACGGCCATGGCGGTCGTCAGCCGCACCAGCCAGCGCGCCGGACCTGTCTCGACGGGGATAAGGCGCCAATTCGGCAGCCGCGGCTCGAGCGCCGCATTGGTCAATCGGTTGACGCAGAACACCACCCCGATGACGGCCGCGAGCGCATTCAGGAAGAGGCCGATGTCGCCACGCAACACATTGTAATAGTTGAAAAAGAACACCGTGGAGGCCAAGAACACGCCAACCGCCAGCGTCGGCAGCAAGGTCGACCAGAAGGCCACCGACAAGCGGCTGAGATAGGATGGATCCTCATTGGCAGGGTCGGCTTCGAACACGCGCCCGAACAGGCGCCGGCCACCGACCAGCAGCACCAGCGCCAGCCCGAGCGCCACGAAGGTTGCCGCCAGAATGGCCTGGAACTTGAACTTGAAAGCGAAGCTTAGCCATGACGACACCGCTTTGTAGAAATTGCCGAATTCGTCCCTGGCGTCCGAAAAGACCTGCGGGCTGAGCGCGTCGGACAGCACATAGCGCTTGGTGAGCACATTGCGGAACAGCTCGCTGCGCATGTTGCCGATCTTGTCGATCAGCCCGCTGATGCGGATCGAAAGCGATTGGGCTTGCGCAATGACGGCATTGATCTCCGCCTTTTCCGACACCAGCGCCTCGCGTTCGCCGCTGACGATGTCGGGCTCCGGCGGCTGACCCGCGGCAGGTGCCGCGCCAAGCTGCTCAAGACGGCTGTTGATCTCGCCAAGACGCGTACGGAAGGCCAGTGCGCTGTTCAGCGATTGCCGCGACAGCTCCTCGAGTTGCAAGCGGATATCGACAAGGCTGCTATCCTCCTCGCCGTCCTGCTGTATCTGCTTCTCGAAATTGTCGGTCTTGGTCGTCAGCGCCTGGATGATCTTCTGCTGGTCGGCGACCAGTCCGGCAGGCGCCTGGCCAAGCCCCTGTGCCACCGCATCGAACGACAGCGGCGCCGAGACGACAAGCGTGAGGATCAAAATGAGACGAAGCAATCGGAAAAGCATGATTTGTTGGCGACTCATCGGCGGCGAAGGCAATTTGAAAGCCTGTCCTTGATAAAGACGGCCCTATCATGGGGCAAGCCGTCGCATCGCGGACTCATCCGATCATTGACCTCACTGATCCTGACTCTCATTGAGCCCAGACCCCATTGATCCCCTGACCGATGCGTCGGCCAGTCGAAAGGCGATGGCGCAATATTGGCTTTGCCGGTGCGGCCTGCTCTATAGTCTGCCGCATCGCCCGAACCGGATGACATCAATGGCAGAGTACTCGGCCTTTTCGCTGCTCGCGAACGCGCTCAAGGGAAACAAGGATTGGAAGCCGGCATGGCGCAAGCCGGACCCGAAGGCGTCCTATGACGTCATCATCATCGGCGGCGGCGGTCATGGGCTGGCGACCGCCTATTATCTTGCCAAGGAACACGGCATCACCAATGTCGCCGTTGTGGAAAAGGGCTGGCTCGGCTCCGGCAATGTCGGCCGCAACACAACGGCGGTGCGCTCGAACTATCTGCTGCCGGCCAACACCCGCTTCTACGAACACTCGATGAAGCTGTGGGAAAACCTTTCGCACGAGCTCAACTACAATGTCATGTTCTCGCAGCGCGGCTGCCTGAACCTGGCGCACACGCCGGCCCAGTTCGACGACTATGCAAGACGCGGCAATGCCATGCGCCATCTCGGCGTCGATGCCGAACTGATGACGAAGGCTGAGATCAAACGTCTGATTCCGGCGCTCGACATCTCCGACAGCGCGCGCTTTCCGGTGGTTGGCGGCCTGATGCAGCGACGCGCCGGCACCGCCCGCCATGATGCGGTGGCCTGGGGCTATGCGCGCGGCGCCGACCGTCGCGGCGTCGACATCATCGAAAACTGCGAGGTCACCGGCTTCCTGCGCGACGGCGACCGCATTTCAGGCGTGACGACGTCCCGTGGCGACATCCGCGCCAGGAAGGTGGCCGTTGCGGTCGCCGGCAGCACCGGGCGTGTCATGCAGCTTGCCGGTATCGAGACAATGCCGATCGAGAGCCATGTGCTGCAGGCCTTCGTCACCGAATCGCTGAAACCCTTCATCGACACGGTCGTCACCTTCGGCATGGGCCATTTCTACATGTCGCAGTCGGACAAGGGCGGCCTCATCTATGGCGGCGACATCGACGGCTACAACAGCTACGCCCAGCGCGGCAATTTGCCCGTCGTCGACGAGGTGATGAGCGAAATGCTGGCGCTGTTTCCGGGCCTTGCGCGCGTGCGCATGCTGCGCTCCTGGGGCGGTGTTTGCGACATGTCGATGGACGGCTCGCCGATCATCACCACCGGCCCCCTGCCCGGCATGTATCTCAACTGCGGCTGGTGCTATGGCGGCTTCAAGGCGACGCCGGCTTCCGGCTGGTGCTTCGCCTGGACCATCGCCAAGGACCAGCCGCACGATCTCAACGCCCCCTTCACCCTCGACCGCTTCCACCGCGGCCTGGTGATCGACGACAAGGGCCAGGGTGCAAACCCGCGGCTGCATTAGGCATTAGGTAGAGTTCAATGTTGATCACTTGCCCCTATTGCGGCCCGCGCGACGTCATCGAGTTCACCTATCAGGGTGACGGCAACCGTGAGCGCCCCGACCCCGCCTCGCAGAATTTCGAGGCGTGGAACGCCTATGTCTATGACAGGCTGAACCCGGCCGGGGATCACAACGAGATCTGGCAGCATTCCGGCGGTTGCCGCACGCATCTGCGCGTCGTGCGCAACACGCTGACGCATGAGATTTCCAGCGTTGCTTTTGTGCGCGGTGATCATCAAGGGCGCGGCGATCATGGCTCCGCCGCGCGCCGCAAGGCGGAGGACAAGTCATGAGCCCGCGCCGCACCGACACCGGCGGCCGCATCGACCGGCTGAAAACCATCCGCTTCACCTTCGATGGCGCGGCCTACACCGGCCATGCCGGCGACACGCTGGCGTCAGCCCTGCTGGCCAAGGGCGTCACGCTTTACGGACGTTCGTTCAAATACCACCGCCCGCGCGGCCTGCTCACAGCCGGCGTCGAGGAACCCAACGCGCTGGTGACGGTGCTGAAGGGCGAGGTTCGTGAACCCAACATCCCAGCGACCATGGTCGAGATCCATGACGGCCTGGTTGCCATCAGCCAGAACCGCTTTCCCTCGCTTGCCTGGGACATCAACGCCGTCAACCAGCTCGGCGGCAAGATCCTGTCGGCCGGGTTCTACTACAAGACCTTCATGGGACCGGTGTTCGGTCCGCTCAAAGGCACGCGCTTCTGGATGTTCTGCGAACACTTCATCCGTCGCGCCGCCGGCCTCGGCAGCGCCGGATCGGCAAAGGACCCGGCCCGCTACGAACGCATGAACGCCTTTTGCGACGTGCTGGTGGTCGGCTCCGGCCCCGCCGGCCTGATGGCCGCCAAGGCTGCCGCCGATCAGGGCGCCCGCGTCATGCTGGCCGATCTCGAGCCGCGTTTCGGCGGCTCGGCCAACTGGTCCGATGAGACGATCGACGGCGCGCCGGCCGCAGACTGGGCCCGTCGCACCGTCGCCCAGCTCGAAGGCCGCGACAATGTCCGGCTTTTGCCGCGCACCACGGTGTGGGGTTATTACGACAACAACACGCTTGCCGCGCTCGAACGGGTCAGCGACCACAAGGATCAGCCAGGCAAGGGCGAGCCGCGCCATCGCTATTGGGCGATCCGCGCCAAATCCGTGGTCCTGGCCACTGGTGCGTTCGAGCGGCCGCTGGTCTTCCCCGGCAATGACCGGCCAGGCGTGATGCTGGCGCATGCAGCCGAGCGCTATGTCAACGAATTCGGCGTGCTGCCGGGCGAGCGGATCGCACTGTTCACCAACAATGACAGTGCCTATCGGGCGGCCGTCGCCTTGAAGAAGGCCGGTGCCGCGGTCGTCGCCATCGCCGATGTCAGGCCGGAACTTTCGCCGGAGACGCGCAAGCTGGCCGCGGAAGCGGAGGCCGAGATCTTCGCCGGCCATGCCGTCGTCGCCACCGAAGGCGGCAAGGCGCTGTCCGGCCTCAAACTGCAGCGCTTCGACATGATCAATGGCACGCTCATCGGTGATGCCCGCAGCATCCACGCCGATTGCCTGCTGATGTCGGGCGGCTGGTCGCCGACCATCCATCTGGCCAGCCAGGCCGGTGCCAAGGCGGAATGGAACGCCGCGCGGCAAGCTTTCCTGCCGCCAAAGCCGACACAGAGCTGGATTGGCGCCGGCGCTTTCACTGGCAGTTTTTCCACCGCCGAGGCCATCGCCGAAGGCCGCGCCGCCGGCCTCGCCGCCGCCGGTGGAACGAGCACGCCGGCCGTGCTGCCGACGGTCGAAGCAGCACCTGGCGATCCCGATCCGGCACCGGTGTTCGAGATCAGGGCCAAGGGCAAGAGCTTTGTCGATTTCCAGCACGACGTCACGGCAGAAGACGTGCGACTTGCACACCGCGAAGGCTTCGTCTCGGTCGAGCATCTCAAGCGCTACACCACGCTCGGCATGGCGACCGACCAGGGCAAGAGCTCCAACGTGCCTGGCTTGGCCATCATCGCCGAAGCGCTGGGCAAGCCGATCCCCGAGGTTGGCACGACACGCTTCCGGCCGCCTTTTGCGCCGGTGTCGATCGGCTCGCTGGCGGCGGAACGCTTCGGCGACCTGAAGCCCGAGCGACTGACGCCGATGCATGACTGGCATCTGGCCAATGGCGCGACGATGTATTCCGCCGGCCTCTGGTATCGCCCTATGATCTACGGGCTTTCAGGCGAAACGGTCGAGCAGGCCTATGTGCGCGAAGCCAAGGCGACACGCGAAAGCGCCGGGATCGTCGATGTCTCGACATTGGGCAAGATCGCCGTGCAGGGCCCCGACGCCGCCGCATTCCTCGACCGTGTCTACACCAACATGTTTTCGACGCTGGCCGTCGGCAAGGCACGTTACGGCCTGATGCTGCGCGAGGACGGCCTTGCCTTCGACGACGGCACCACATGGCGGCTCGGCGAGCAGGATTTTCTGATGACCACCACCACGGCCAATGCTGGCAAGGTGATGCAGCATTTGGAATATTTCCTCGACGTGATCTGGCCGGAGCTGAAAGTCCACGTCACCTCGGTGACCGACGAATGGGCAGGTGCCGCGATCGGCGGGCCGAGGGCCAGGCAGATCCTTGCCGCTTGCGTCACCGGCACCGGGGTCGACAATGCCACCTTGCCCTTCATGGGCATCGTGCGTGGCGATATAGCAGGCGTGCCGGTGATGATATGCCGGCTGTCCTTCTCCGGTGAAATGGCCTTCGAGGTCTATTCCGGCGCCGGCTTCGGCACCCATGTCTGGGAAGCGCTTGTTGAAGCCGGCAAGCCGTTCGGGCTGGTCACCTACGGGCTCGAGGCACTGGGCACCATGCGCATCGAAAAGGGCCATGTCACCGGCGCCGAGATCGATGGCCGCACCACGGCACGCGACCTGCATCTCGACTGGATGCTGTCGAAGAAGAAGCCTTTCATCGGCTCGGCGATGATGGACCGCGAAGGCTTGATCGCATCGGACCGCCTAGAACTGGTCGGCCTGATCGCCCTCGATAACCGGCCGCTCAACGGTGGCGCCCACATCGTCGAGGAGGTTGACGAAGCCAATCCGCACGACTCCATCGGCCATATTACCGCCTGCTGCTATTCGCCGGCGCTCGGCAAGCATATCGCGCTGGCGCTGGTCAAGGGCGGCAAGGCACGGCAGGGCACGCGCGCCCATGTCTCCGACCCCTTGCGCAACCGCTTCGGACCGGTCGAGATCGTCTCCAATCACTTCTTCGATCCGGACGGGAGCCGCATGCATGGTTGAGCGCCAATCACCCGAGCCCTTGTCGCCGCTTGAGCCCGAATTCCACGTCGGCTCGCACGGCAATTTCGAGCATGGCGTCGAGATCATCCTGACCGAGACGAGGCCGGGGTCGATCGTGCAGCTCGCCGCCTGGCCCGGCGAGGAGAAGAAGCTGATCGCGGCCATCCGCACCGTCACCGGGCTTGCCCTGCCCGATGGCGCCGGCGGCGGCCTGAGCGACGGCGTGAAGTCGGTTTTCGGCTTCGCGCCGGGAAAGTTCACGGTCGCCGACGAGGCCGAAGGGCTGGCAGCAGCCTTTGCCAAGGCGGTGCCCCCGGCCATCGGCACGGTGACCGACCTCTCGCACGGCCGCACCGCCATCCGCATTGCCGGGCCGAAGGCCGAATGGGTACTGGCGAAATTCTTCGCCATCGACTTTTCGCTGCCGGCCTTTCCCATCGGCGCCGGCCGTTCGACCACCCATCACGATGTCTTCGCCCAGATCCAACGCACCGGCGCCGACCAGTTCGACACCTATGTCTTCCGCTCGTTTGCACGCTCGTTCTGGAAGGCGCTCTGCCACGCCAGCGAGGAAGTCGGCTACGAGGTGCAGTAGGCGGCGGCGCCGAACGGTCGCATCGCTCCTGCTTCTGGCATCAAGGCCAGCCGGTTCTGCCGCTAGAGAATCTGGCCGCAGGCGCCCATGGTGCGAAAACGTGGCCGCCCAACCGGCCCAGGGATATGAAATCCCTTCTTCAAGAGTCGGCACATTCGTTTGGTTCGAACATCTCCATGACCGCAGAACTATCCGCCGGCGCCACGGATCGCGCCGATGTGCCGGCCAGAGCCTTGCTCCTGCTGCCGCTAACGGTCGCCTGCGGCGTGTTCATGACCAGCCTCGACCAGAATGTCGTGGTGACCGCGCTGCCGGGCATCAGCGAAAGCCTCGGGCGTCCGCCCAGCCAGCTCGGCCTCTTGATTACCGTCTATGTCGCCAGCCTGATCATCTCGATGCCGCTTGGCGGCTGGGCCGCCGACCGCTTCGGACTGCGCAACGTCTACTGCTTTGCCTTGCTGGTGTTCGCCGCCTCGTCGGCGCTCTGCGGGCTGTCCGACAACATCTGGACGCTGGTCGGCGCCCGCGCGCTGCAAGGCTTTGGCGGCGCCTTGATGGGCACGCTCGGCCAGGTCGTCATCCTGTCGACCTTTCCGCGCAGCCGAACGCTGAAGATCAACATGTACATCTCGCTGGCCGGCCAGTCCGGACCGTTGGTCGGTCCGCTCGTCGGCGGCGCGCTGACCACCTACATTTCCTGGCGCTGGATCTTCTTCATCAACGTGCCGTTCGCGCTGGCTGCGGCAATTCTTGCCGCCTCGCTGTTTCCGACGATGACCAAGCCGGTGCGCACGCCGTTCGATTTTCCGGGCTTCCTGCTGGTCGGCAGCGGCATGGTCCTGCTGGTCTTCGGCATGGATTCGCTTGCCGCCAAGGATGCCGCGGGCGGCATCATCGCCGCCGAACTGGCGCTGGCGCTCGTTATCCTGACCATCGCCTCGTTCTACTGCCTGCGCGTGCGCAATCCGCTGCTCGATCTCAAGCTGTTGCGCATCCGTACCTTCCGCATTTCGTTCCTCACCGGTGGCGGGCTGGACACGATCGGCCTCAGCTCCGTCGTCTTCCTGCTGCCGCTGATGTTCCAGCTCGGCTTCGGCATGAGCGCGGTTCAGGCGGGATCGCTGACCTTCGTCGCCGCGGTCGGCTCCGTGGCCATGCGGTTCTTCATGCCGCGTGTCCTCAACCGTTTCGGCTTTCGCCGCGTGCTGGTCTACAACACGCCCATCGTCGCCGCCCTGGTTGCCGGCTTCGCGCTGATGCAGGCGACGACGCCGGTATGGATCGTGCTCACCTACATCTTCGTCTTCGGCGTCTTCCGCTCCGCGCAATGGGCCTCGACCGGCAACCTCGCCTATTCCGACATCGCGCCCGAGCAGCTCGCCCGTTTCAGCGCGCTCTATTACATATTATGGCAGCTGGCAGTGGCGATCAGCGTTGGCCTGGCCGCCGCGGCACTGTCGTTTCTGGCGGGCGGCGGCCCTGCCGTCGCCGACGACTTTCGCATCCTGTTCGTGATCGAGGGCGTCATCACGCTCTGCGCGCTGCTTGCCTACCTCAAGCTGACGCCGCAAGACGGCGTCCATGTCAGCGGCCACGGCGCACAGATGAACACGGAATGAAGCTGGCTGGCTTACTCGCTGAACGTCACCCACTCTTCCAGCGGCACGCGGTCGGTGCGGAAGGCGTTTTCAGGTTTTGACGTATCTTCGTAACCAACCGCCATGCCGCAGACGACGATCTCTTCGTCCGGAATGTCGAGCACCGGCCTGATCTGCCGGTGATAGGGCGCGAAGGCCGCCTGCGGACAGGTGTGCAGACCCCTGCCTCTAGCTGCGACCATGATGTTCTGCAGGAACATGCCGTAGTCAATCCACGAGCCCTGGTTGAGGCGGCGGTCGATGGTGAAGATCATGCCGACCGGAGCGTCGAAGAAGACGAAGTTGCGGTCGTGCTGGGCGCGCATCTTGTCGACCTCGCGGCGACCAATGCCGAGCGCGCCATAGAGGCCGAAACCGTTGGCGCGGCGGCGGGTCAGATACGGCTCGAAGAACTGGGTGGGATAATACCGGTACTCGTCCCAATCGGCTTTTTCGGCGCGAATGCCGGAATTGAGAATGGCGTCTGATATCCGCTGCTTGCTCTCGCCCTTGGTGACATAGACTTTCCATGGCTGCATGTTGGTGCCGGATGGGGCGCGCGCCGCAACCGCCAGAATGGCGCGGATGGTGTCGTCGTCGACCATGTCGGGCAGGAATGCGCGCACCGAACGGCGCGACAGGATCGCCTCGTCGACAATCTCGGCAGCGCCCGCAATTCGGGGGTTATTTTCCAGCATGGGCCGTCCCTTACCCTTTGTCTCGATCGGACGTCCCCACTCGCCGCTCTCGGCGGAGCCTTTGCATGAACCATCAAAATCGCGCAAGCAAATCTTGTGCATCCGTGAAAATCTACTTGATTTTTTCATGAGCTTGATTTCTCATGAAATTTGAGCGGATTTTTTCATGAAGAGAGCGTTTTGCCTTCGACTACCGCAAGAACATTGCAGGGACCTGACGAACGCGTGCTGGCCGGCGACATCAGGGCCCTGCGCAAGGCGCGCGGGCTGACACTCGCCGAGATTGGCCTGAATCTTGGCCGTTCCGTCGGCTGGGTCAGCCAGGTCGAACGCGGCCTGTCGACGCCATCGCTCGGTGACCTCAGGGCCTTCGCCGAACTGTTCGGCGTGCCGATCAGCCTGTTCTTCAGCCATGACGTACCTGTCGAAAGCGAGCGCGGCGTGGTCGTGCGCGCCGGCAGGCGCCGCACGCTTGGCACAAGCGAATCCGGCCTGGTGGAGGAGCTTCTGTCGCCCGATCTCGGCGGTAGCTTCGAGATGGTGCGTTCGGTCTTCGCGCCAGGCGCGGAACTGAAGGCCGAGGCGCAGCGACCGACCGAGGAAGCCGGATACGTCGCGTCCGGACTGTTCGACATCGAGATCGGAGGTGTCTGGCATCGGCTTGGCGAGGGCGACTCCTTTCGCTTCGAAGGCAAGCCCTACCGCTGGCGCAATCCGGGTGCCGAGCCGGCAATTGTCATCTGGGTGGTTTCACCACCCGTCTATTGAGTTCAAGTTTGGAGAAGAACATGGCGGGTTTGCCGAGCACGGCGCGCGTGGTGATCATCGGAGGCGGTGCCGTCGGCACCTCCTCGCTCTACCATCTCGCCAAGGCGGGCTGGACCGACTGCGTGCTCTTGGAAAAGAACGAGCTGACTTCGGGCTCGACCTGGCATGCCGCTGGCAACGTGCCGACTTTCTCCTCGTCCTGGTCGCTGATGAACATGCAGCGCTATTCGACCGAGCTTTATCGCGGGCTGGCCGACGCGGTCGACTATCCCATGAACTATCACGTCACCGGCTCGCTGCGCCTTGCCCACACGAAAGAGCGCATGCAGGAATTTCAGCGCGCCAAGGGCATGGGCCTCTACCAGGGCATGGACATCGACATTGTCGGTGTCGACGAGATCCAGCGTCGCTATCCCTTCATCGAGACGCATGACCTGAAAGGCGCGCTCTACGACCCGAGCGACGGCGACATCGATCCGGCGCAGCTCACCCAGGCGCTGGCCAAGGGTGCGCGCGACATGGGCGCGAAGATCATCCGCTTCTGCCCGGTCACAGGCGTGCGCCGTGAGAACGACGAATGGGTGGTCGAGACGGCACAAGGTGAGATCCGCTGCGAGATCGTCGTCAATGCCGCCGGCTACCGCGCCGCCGAAGTCGGCCGGATGTTCGGCCGCGACGTGCCGATGATGGTGATGAGCCATCAGTACATTTTGTTCGAGGAGATTCCCGAACTGGCGGCATGGTCGAAGGAACAGGGGAAGAAACTGCCGCTGCTGCGCGACGTCGACACCTCCTACTATCTTCGCCAGGAGAAGAACGGCATGAATCTCGGCCCCTATGAGCGCAATTGCCGCGCGCATTGGGCCACCCACAACGACCCGATGCCGGAGGATTTTTCCTTCCAGCTGTTCCCCGACGATCTCGACCGGCTCGAACATTATCTGGCCGACGCCGTCGCCCGCGTGCCGATCCTGGGCACCGCCGGCCTGTCCAAGGTCATCAATGGCCCGATCCCCTACACGCCGGACGGCAATCCGCTGATCGGCCCGATGCCCGGCGTTCCCAATGCCTTCGAGGCCTGCGTCTTCACCTTCGGCATCGCCCAGGGCGGCGGCGCCGGCAAGGTGCTGGCCGAATGGGTGACAGAGGGCCAGACCGAATGGGACATGTGGTCATGCGACCCGCGCCGCTTCACCTCCTTTGCCGCGGCGCCGGACTATTGCGTCGCCAAGGGCATGGAGATCTACGGCAACGAATACGCCATCCAGTTCCCGCGCCATGCCTGGCCGGAAGGCCGCGACCGCAAGCTGTCGCCGATCCACGATCGCATCAAGGCGCTCGGCGGCCGCTTCGACGCCTATAATGGCTGGGAGCGCGCCACCTGGTATGCGCAAGAGGGCGATGATATTTCAGAGGAAGCGACGCTGACCTTCCGCCGCGAAGGACCCTGGCACCATCGTGTGCGTGAAGAATGCCTGGCCGTGCGCGATGCCGCCGGCATTTTGGACCTGCCGGGCTTCTCGCGCTTCAACCTCGAAGGCCCGGGTGCCGCCGAATGGCTGAGCCTGCAGGTCACTGGGCTGGTGCCGAAGCCAGGCCGCATCGGCCTGGCCTATTTCGCCGACGACAAGGGCCGTATCGTCACCGAAATGTCCGTGGTGCGCCACGACGACAACCTGATGACGCTGATCACCGCGGCGGTCGCGCAATGGCATGATTTCGAGTGGCTGAAATCGCGCATGCCTGAAGATGCGACCTTCAAGCTGATCGATCGGACCGAGGAATTCTCGACCCAGATCCTGGCAGGCCCGAACTCGCGAAAAATCCTCGCTGATGTCTGCGAAGCCGACCTCACTCTGCCATGGCTGACGCATCAGGAGACAAAGATCGCCGGTCGCTGGGCCAAACTCGTGCGCGTCTCCTTCGCCGGCGAACTCGGCTGGGAAATCCACACCAGGATCGACGACACCGCCGCCATCTTCGATGCCATCTGCGCGGCGGGACAACAGCATGGGCTGAAGCCGTTCGGCATGTATGCGCTGGATTCGCTCAGGCTCGAAAAAGGCTACCGCACCTGGAAGGGCGACCTGTCGACCGACTATTCGATCCTGCAGGGCGGGTTGGAGCGCTTCGTCAAATGGGACAAGCCCGACTTCCGCGGCAAGGCGGCACTCCAGAACGAAAAGCAGCAAGGCGTGAAGAAGCGCTTCGTCACGCTGGTGGTGGAAAACCCCGGCGATTGCGACGCTCCGTCAGTTTCTACACTCTGGCATGACGGCAAGATCGTCGGCGAGACGACGTCGGGCGGCTGGGGTCATCGCATCGACAAGTCGATCGCACTCGGCATGCTGCGCGCCGACCTGGCCGAACCAGGTACATCAGTCGAGGTCGAAATCTTCGGTGACCGCTTTCAGGCGATCGTGCAGAAGGATGAACCGCTGTGGGATCCGAAGAACGAAAGGCTGCGCGCATGAAGAAAATCATCCTCACCGATGGCGGGATGGGCCAGGAACTGGTCCGCCGCAGCAAATCCGAGCCGACACCGCTTTGGTCGGCCAGGGTGCTGATCGACGAACCCGATTTGGTGCGCGACCTGCACGCGGAATTCATCCGTGCCGGCGCACGTGTCATCACCATCAACACCTATTCTGCGACACCCGAACGCCTGGCGCGCGAGGGCGCGGAAGACCTCTTCAAGCCATTGCAGAAGCGCGGCATCGAATTGGCCAGGCAGGCCCGCGACGAGGCCGGCGATGCAGCCATCGCCGGCTGCCTGTCGCCGCTTTTCGGCAGCTATGCACCGGCACTGACCATTTCCTTCGAGGACACGCTCGATATTTACCGCCACATCGTTGCCGAGCAGGCCGATGGCGTCGACCTGTTCCTGTGTGAAACCATGGCGTCGGCGGACGAAGCCCGCGCGGCGGTCACCGCGGCATCGGAAAGCGGCAAGCCGGTATGGGTGTCGTGGACGCTGGCCGACCACGGCAAGCCACGGCTGCGCAGCGGCGAGACAATAGCCGCCGCGGCAGGCGCGCTCGATGGCCTGGCAGTCGCCGCGCGGCTGGTCAATTGCTGCCGGCCGGAAGCAATCGCCGCGGCTTTGCCTGAACTGATCGACCTCGGCGGCCCGGTCGGCGCCTACGCCAATGGCTTCACTTCAACCGAAGCACTCAAGCACGGCGGCACCGTCGATGTGCTGCACGCCCGTCACGACCTTGGCCCGGATGCCTATGCCGACCAGGCGATCGGCTGGGTCGAGGCTGGGGCAAGCATCGTTGGCGGCTGCTGCGAAGTCGGACCACCGCACATCGCCGCCCTGCGCGACCGGCTCGAACAGGCCGGCTACGAAATTTCGGGGGTTTTGCATGCCTAGACCATCATCGCGTATTTCCGGCATCGTGCCTTCGGGCAAGGACGGCTGGGAAGTCCATTTCGCCGCCTGGACGCGCAAGGAGGCCGGAGAAGACATCATCATGCTGTCGGTCGGCGACCATGATTTCGACACGCCTTCGCCGACGATCGAAGCCTGTGTGACCGCGGTTCGCGGCAGCAATCATCACTACACCCCGCTTCCCGGCCTGCCGCGCCTGCGCAGGGCGATGGCGGCGGCCTCGACCGCCTGCACCGGCGTCGAAACGTCGCCGGATCAGGTGATCGCCACGCCGGGCGGCCAGGCCGCACTCTACGCCGCGGTGCAGGGCGTGCTCGACCAGGGCGATCACGCTATCGTCGTGGCGCCCTATTATGCCACCTATCCCAACACGTTCAGCGCCGCAGGCGCTGATTTCACCGTCGTCGAGACACCGGCCGAGGATGGCTTCCAGCCACGTGCCGACATGATCCGCGCGGCAATCCGGCCGAACACGCGCGCCATCCTGATCAACACGCCGAACAATCCGACAGGTGCTGTCTATTCGCGCGAGCGGCTGGAGCAGTTGGCAGAAGTCTGCCGGGAGCACGACCTCTGGCTGCTGTCGGACGAAGTCTACTGGACGCTGGGCGGCGGCGAGCACGTCTCGCCGCGCTCGCTGCCAGGGATGGCCGAGCGGACGCTGGTCATCAATTCGATGTCCAAGAGCCACGGCATGACCGGCTGGCGCATGGGCTGGCTGACGGGACCGGAGGAGATGATCACGCTCATGATCAATCTCAATCTGGTGACGACCTACGGCCTGCCGGCCTTCATCTCGATCGCCTGTTCCGAGGCGCTGGAGAACCGTTACGGCGTCAAGGAGATCGCCGAACGTTACGCGGCACGCCGCACCGTCTTGCTCGACGCCGTGCGGGGCATGAACGATGTCACCGTGCGCGGTTCGGAGGGCGGCATGTATGTCATGCTCGACATCTCGGCCGTCGAACCGGACGACGAGAAATTCGCCTGGGCCCTGCTCGACAGCGAAAAGGTTGGCGTGATGCCCGGCTCCAGCTTCGGCGAAGCGGCCGCCGGCCACATTCGCATCAGCCTCTGCCAGCCCGAACCCGTGCTGCAGGAAGCTGCACTTCGTCTGCGCCGCTTTGCTTCCAGCTACCGTCGCGAGGCAGCATGACCGCCAAGGCAATTCCCGCCAAAGCAAGAGCGGTCATCATCGGCGGCGGCGTTTCCGGCTGTTCGGTCGCCTATCACCTGGCCAAGCTCGGCTGGACCGACATCGTGCTTCTCGAACGCAAACAGCTGACGTCGGGCACGACATGGCACGCCGCCGGCCTGATCGGCCAGTTGCGCGGTTCGCAGAACATGACACGGCTGGCCAAATATTCCGCCGATCTCTACGTCAAGCTGGAAGCCGAGACCGAGGTCGGCACCGGCATGCGCCAGGTCGGTTCGATCACCGTGGCGCTGACCGAGGAGCGCAAGCACGAGATCTACAGGCAAGCGTCGCTGGCGCGTGCCTTCGATGTCGACGTGCGCGAGATTTCGCCCAGGGAAGTCAGCGAGATGTACCCGCATCTCAATGTTTCCGATGTCGTCGGCGCCGTTCATCTGCCGCTCGACGGCCAGTGCGACCCCGCCAACATCGCCATGGCGCTGGCCAAGGGCGCGCGCCAGCGCGGCGCCACCATCGTCGAGAACGTGAAGGTCACCAAGGTCCATACCAAGGCCGGCCGCGTCAGCGGCGTGTCCTGGGCACAGGGCGAAGACCAAGGCACGATCGAAGCCGACATCGTCGTCAACTGCGCCGGCATGTGGGCGCGCGAACTGGGAGCGCAGAACGGCGTCACCATCCCGCTGCATGCCTGCGAGCATTTTTACCTCGTCACCGAACCGATCCCCGGCCTCACCCGTCTGCCGGTGCTGCGGGTGCCGGACGAGTGCGCCTACTACAAGGAGGACGCCGGCAAGATGATGCTGGGCGCCTTCGAGCCGGTGGCAAAACCCTGGGGCATGGACGGCATAAGCGAGGATTTCTGCTTCGACCAGTTGCCGGAGGACATGGAGCATTTCGAGCCGATCCTCGAAATGGGCGTCAACCGCATGCCGATGCTGGCAACCGCCGGCATCCACACCTTCTTCAACGGTCCTGAGAGTTTTACGCCCGACGACCGCTACTATCTCGGCGAGGCGCCGGAGCTGTCCGGCTACTGGATGGCGACCGGCTACAACTCGATCGGCATCGTCTCCTCCGGCGGCGCCGGCATGGCGCTGGCGCAGTGGATCAATGACGGCGAAGCCCCGTTCGACCTGTGGGAAGTCGACATCCGCCGCGCCCAGCCGTTCCAGAAGAACCGCCGCTATTTGAAGGAACGCGTCTCGGAAACGCTCGGCCTGCTCTATGCCGACCATTTCCCTTATCGGCAGATGGCGACCTCGAGGAATGTCAGGCGTTCGCCGCTGCACGAGCATCTGAAGGTGCGCGGCGCCGTGTTCGGCGAAGTCGCCGGCTGGGAGCGCGCCAACTGGTTCGCTCGCGAGGGCCAGGAGCGCGAATACCGCCATTCCTGGAAGCGCCAGAACTGGTTCGACAACCAGCGGGAAGAACACCTCGCGGTCAGGAATGGCGTCGGCCTGTTCGACATGACCTCCTTCGGCAAAATCCGTGTCGAGGGCCGCGACGCCAGCGCTTTCCTGCAAAGACTGTGCGCCAACGACATGGACGTCGCGCCGGGCAAGATCGTCTACACCCAGATGCTCAACCAGCGCGGCGGCATCGAGAGCGACCTGACGGTTTCGCGGCTGTCGGAAACGGCTTTCTTCCTCGTCGTCCCCGGCGCCACGCTGCAGCGCGACCTGGCTTGGCTGCGCAAGCACGTCGCCGACGAGTTCGTCGTCGTCACCGACGTGACGGCGGCCGAAAGCGTGCTCTGCCTGATGGGCCCGGACGCAAGAAAGCTGATCCAGAAGGTCAGCCCCAACGATTTTTCCAATGATAAAAATCCGTTCGGCACGTTCCAGGAAATCGAGATCGGCATGGGCCTGGCCCGCGCCCACCGCGTCACCTATGTCGGCGAACTCGGCTGGGAACTCTATGTCTCGACCGACCAGGCGGCTCATGTCTTCGAGGCGATCGATGAGGCCGGCGCCGAAGGCGGCCTGAAGCTCTGCGGCCTGCACACGCTGGATTCCTGCCGCATCGAAAAGGCCTTCAGGCATTTCGGCCACGACATCACCGATGAAGACAATGTGCTGGAAGCCGGCCTTGGCTTCGCGGTGAAGACCGCCAAGGGCGACTTCATCGGCCGCGATGCCGTGCTGCGCAAGAAGGAAGCCGGCCTGTCACGCCGGCTCGTCCAGTTCCGCCTGAAGGATCCGGAGCCCCTGCTCTTCCACAACGAGGCGATCCTGCGCGACGGCAAGATCGTCGGTCCGATCACCTCAGGCAATTACGGCCATCATCTCGGCGGCGCGGTCGGGCTGGGCTATGTGCCATGCCAGGGCGAGAGCGAAGCGGATGTGCTGGCTTCATCCTACGAAATCGAGATCGCCGGCGAGCGCTTTGCGGCGGAAGCCTCGCTGAAGCCGATGTACGATCCGAAATCGGAGCGGACAAGGATGTAGCGCCTCTTACCCTCCCCCTTGTGGGAGGGTCGGCTCGCGGTCGGAGCGGAGCGGAGATTGCGGGACGGGGTGGGGAAAGCGCCCTACGAGACCCCGCTTCTCAAAACCGCTCCAGCTTTGCCCGCACCTTCGCCAGAAACGCCGCCCTTGTCGCCGGCGTCGAGGCATCCATCAAATAGTGCGCCAGGAAAAACGTCCGGCTGCGCGTCGCGCATAGCGCCCGCATGCCGCGCAGCAGGGTCTTGCGTCCCGGCTGGCCGACGACGACGCTCCACCAGGTCGGGGCGCCGCAGGTAGTGATGACACCAACCTTGGTCACATGCGTCATCAGCGACTTGATCCGCCCCTTGCCGGCCGGCAGCTTGAAGGCGACGTCCGTCGCCCACACCCGGTCGAGCCAGCCCTTCAGCATCGCCGGCAGTCCGTACCACCAGGTCGGATATACAAACAGGATCGCTTCGGCCCAGTTGAGCAGCTCGAAATGCGGCTTCAGCGCCGGGTCCTGCGGCGCCTGGTCATTGTAGGAGCGTCGCTCGTCGCAACCCATCACCGGGTCGAACTTCTCGGCATAGAGGTCGAGCAGCCGCACCTCCCAGCCTCGTCGCATCAGCACGTCGATGGCGGTGTCGCGAATTGCCGCACAGAAGCTGTCCGGCACCGGATGGCAGTAGACCACCAGCGCGCGCATCAGAAGGCATCCATGCGTGCCGCGACCTTGGCCATGAAGGTCTTGCGCGTGCTGTCGGTCGACAGATTCATCGAATAATGTGCAAGATAGCTCACCGGTGCGCCCGGTTTGACGGTGGCGCGCAGCATGCGCTTGATCAGTTTGCGCGGCGGATCACCCATCAGCATGGCGCGGAACCGGCTGCCGCCATAGGTAGTCACCGCGGCAACCTTGCGTACGTTGTGCAGCGACGGCTGCGCCTTGCCGTCGACCAATTTGAACGACACGCCGGGCAGGAAGACGCGATCGAAAAAGCCTTTCAGGATCGCTGGAAAGCCGTAGTTCCAGACCGGATAGGAAAGCACCAGCGCATCGGCTCGCAGCAGGCGTTCGACATAAGGTGCGGCAGCGTCAGCGGCGCCGCGCGGATTGTGGTAGCCCAGCCTTTCCTGCCGCGTCATCCGCGGATCGAAATCCTCCGCGTAGAGGTCGCAGTCATCGACCGTATGGCCCGCCGCCGTCAACCGCTCTACGATCATGCGGTGCAGGCCGGCATTGAAGCTAGTCTCGACCGGATGGGCGTAAAGGACGAGGATGTTCACAGGGGAATATCCGCAAGGTCAGTGCGAGGCACCCCCCTCTGCCCTGCCGGGCATCTCCCCCGCAAGGGGGGAGATCGGACTGCCGTATCGCTTTCGCCAACTGTCGACGCCGCAGAATGGTCGCGACTCAAAGGCTGCCAATCTCCCCCCTTGCGGGGGAGATGTCCGGCAGGACAGAGGGGGGTGTTCAAGCGCAAACCTGTCCTCATCCCATCCTCTGCAACCCCTTGAACAAGAATGTCCGGCCCGACCGGTAGTCATAGTCCGGGTTCTCCCAGGCGATCATCTTGCCGGGGTTGAGCAGGCCTTGCGGATCGGTTTCGCGCTTGAAGGCAAGCTGCACCGCGTCGGTCTGCTTCATGCCGCCCTCTTCCAGCGTGTAGCGATGTGGGTTGAAGATCGGGCAGCCATTCTCCTCATGCAGCCGCACGATCTCGTCGAGCCTTGCTTCACTGGTGAACTTGACCAGCGGCAGGCCGAAGCAGGTGATGTTGCCGTCCAGCCGTACGAATTCCAGATGCGAGAAAACCTCGCCCGGAAACATCGCATCCATCTTTTCGACCAGCGCCAGTTGCTTGGGAAAGGGATAGAGCGACTGCAGATAGGTAATCGAAGGATCGACGCGCAGCGCCCTCAGTGTGGTGTGGTTCCAGGCCAGCTCATAGGCCGGTGGCAGGCCCTTTTTCTCGTCCAGCGTCGCTGAGGCTGCATTGAAGATCACCTCGCCGCCGGCACGGCGATTAAAGGCCAGGAAGTCATCCAGCCCGTGCCGCGCCACCATGACGACGCAGATGCTCTGCCCCTGCTTCAGGAATTTCTGATGCCGCTTGAAATAAAGCTGTGGCACGGGTGCCGCTATCGGCGTGATCAGCTTGGTCAGGATACCGTCTTGGCACGCCAGTGCATTTCCATAGCGGGCCGCATCCATGAAAGCGTCGAAGCCGACGATGACGTCGATCCATTCATAGGCCGCGGTCAGCGGCATCTCGACCTCCGATATGATGCCGTTAGTGCCGTAGGCATGGGTCACCTTGTGCAGATCCTCGCCGGTGAGTTCGAGCGCTTTCGGCTCGGCCTCCATGGTCACCACCCGCAGGCGCAGCACATTGCCGAAATCGCGCAATCCGCCGAAATTGATCGAACCGACGCCGCCCGAACCGCCGGCGATGAAGCCGCCGATCGAGGCGGTGTTGTAGGTGGAGGGCGACAGCCGCAGCTCCTGCCCGGAATGCGCCCGCGTCGCCTTGTCGATATCGGCAAGAACGGCCCCCGGTCCGGTCACCACGCGCCCCGGTGCGATCGACTTGATCTCGTTCATCTCGGCAAGGTTGAGCACGACGCCGCCGGAGAGCGGCATCGCCTGGCCGTAATTGCCGGTGCCGCTGCCGCGCGGTGTCACCGGCACACCATGGCGATGACACGTAGCAAGCACGCGTATCAGTTCGGTCTCATTCCTTGGCGTCACGATCAGATCGCCGGTGACATGGTCCAGTTGCTGCTTCAGCACCGGGCTGTACCAGTAGAAGTCACGGCTCTTCTGCTGGACGATGGCCGGGTTGTCGTCGACCTTGAGTCCGTCAAGATCGCGTTTGAGCGCCGAAACGTCCATCATTCCACCATCAGTTCGTCGAGTTCGGCATAGTCGGGCAATTGCCGGTCGATCGCCTTGCCGCCGCGCACCACGATGCGCTCCGATTCGGGCCGCGAGAGCAATTCCGTCCAGCTTCGGCCTTTGAACAGGACAAAATCGGCATCGCCGCCGGCGGCAAGCGTGCCGAAGCCATCAAGCCGCATCACCCTGGCCGGCGTCGCGGTGACCGCTTGCGGCCAGTCGGCGACCGGATGATCGAAATGCAGGATGCGCGTCGCCATGCGGTAGACCTCCAGCATGTCGAGATCGCCATAGGCGTAGAAGGGATCACGCGTGTTGTCGGAAGCGACTGCCACCGGAATGCCCCTCGCCTTCATCTCGTGCAGCAGCGTCACGCCGCGCCAGCGCGGCGTGGTTTGGTCGCCGCGCCGGTCCTGCAGATAGAGGTTGCACATTGGCAGCGAGACGACGGCGAGCCCCGCTTTCGCCACCTTGTCCAGCGTGTCGAGCACATCGAGGTCCGGCTGGCGCGCCAGCGAACAGCAATGGCCGACGAGGATGTTGCCTTCGAAACCGTTCCAAAGAGCGGCCTCGGCGATCTTCTTCAGCGATATGGCGGAGATATCGTCGGTCTCGTCGGCATGGAAATCGAGATCGAGGCCATGCTTGATGGCTTGCGCGAAGACATGGTCGAGCAGTTCTTCGAGGTCCGGCACCATATAGGTGACGACACCGAGCACGCCCTTTGCCGCGGCAACCCTTTTTGCCAGTCTGTCGAACCACTTTTTGTCACGCACGCCTTCGATGCCGAGCAAACAGGCGCCTTGCAACTCGATGCGGCCGCGCCATGTCTCGCGCATCGCCTCGAACACCGGCCAGGAGATTTCCTCCTGCGGCGCGACGCTGTCGAGATGCGTGCGCAGCGCCCTGGTGCCATGGGCGTAGGCTGAGCGCAGCGAGAAATCCATGCGCCGGGCAACGTCCTCGGCGCCCCAGCGTGCCACACGATCGGCGCCGGCGGCATTCAGCGCGCCCAAGAACGTGCCGTCGGGATTGGGTGTTCGCGGCCAGATATGGCCCTTGTCGATATGCGTGTGGCAGTCGACGAAGCATGGCAGGATTATACGGCCGGCGAGGTCGATGGCATCGGCACGTGCCCTCGATTTGCCATGCGCTGCAATGCTGGAGACCTTGCCGTCGGCGACGGCAATGTCGGCCAGCGCGAAACCGTCATTATCGTAAGTTGCATTAAGGCCCGACGTCAGTGATTGATGAACAGTGACGTTAGCGAGCTGATAAGAGCCGGAGGCTGGTATCAAGGCCTGCCCCCCTCTGTCCTACCGGACATCTCCCCCTCAAGGGGGGAGATTGGCAGCTTCAGCCACGCCGCTTCTCTTGCAACATTTGAAATTGGCGAAAACAAAACATACAGTTGATCTCCTCCCTCGAGGGGGAGATGGCCGGCAGGCCAGAGGGGGGCGCTTCGCGCCAATCTTTCAGTCATCCTAGCGCTCCTGCTTCAGTGCGCTTTCGTGCCAGCGCCGCAAAATGAGATGCGAAATCAGCGACAGCACGAGGAAGATCAAAATGCCGGTCAGCGAGATCAGGAACAGCGCCGCGAACAGCCGCGGCGCGTTGAGCCGGTAGCCGGCCTCGATGATGCGCGAGGCAAGACCGGACGACTGGCCGGTGGTACCGGCGACGAACTCGGCCACCACCGCGCCGATCAGCGACAGGCCGCCGGCGATCTTCAACCCGCCGAGGAAATAGGGCATCGCGGCCGGCAGCCTGAGATAGCGCAATTGCTGCCAGCGCGTCGCGCCATTGAGCTTGAACATGTCGCGCAGATTGCGGTCGACGGAGTTGAGGCCAAGCGTGGTGTTGGACAGGATCGGAAAGAAGGCGACGATCCAGGCGCACAGCAGAAGCTTGGTCGTCTGGTCGTTCACATAGATATTGATCAGCGGAAAGATCGCTACGATCGGCGTTACCTGCAGCACGATGGCGAACGGGAAGAACGACATCTCCACCCATTTCGACTGCGCGAACAGCACCGCCAGCCCGACCCCGCCGACGACCGCCAGAACCAGGCTGAGGAAGGTGATGCGCAAGGTCACCAGCAGCGAGGAAAACAGCAAGCCGGCATCGTTGTAGAGCGTCCACAGAACCACGCCGGGGCGCGGCAGGATGTATTGCGGGATCTCGTTCCACACACAGATGCGATCCCACAGCCAGATCGCCAGAATCATGATCGCTAGCGGCAGCAGCCAGCGGCCGATCCGTTCGAACCGCTCCTGGCGCACGCGGCGTGCTTCCTCGGGGTCGAGTTCGAGCACGCGCTCGTCAATGGCCGTCATGATGCGCGCCTGCTGTTGAATTGATGGCATTGACCAACACATCGGAGGCCTGCCGGCAGAGGGCCGCATAGTCGGGCGAGGTACGAAACGCCTCGTCGCGCGGATAGGTGGCCTCGATGGCGAGTTCGTCGAACACCCTGCCCGGACGCGCCGCCATGACGACGACGCGGTTGGAGAGGAACACGCTTTCAAAGACGCTGTGGGTGACGAAAACGACGGTGAAGCGTTCGTCCTGCCACAGTTCCAGGAGATCGTTGTTGAGCTTGAAGCGGGTGATCTCGTCGAGTGCGGCGAACGGTTCGTCCATCAGCAGCACGCGCGGTTTGGTCACCATTGCGCGCGCGATCGAGACGCGCATCTTCATGCCGCCGGACAGTTCGCGCGGCACCGCGTCTTCGAAACCGGTCAGGTGCACCCGCGCCAGCATCTCCGTGATCGCCGGTGTCGCCTTGGCGCGCGAAATGCCTTTCAGCCGAAGCGGCAGCCAGACATTGTCGAAAACATTGGCCCAGGGCAGCAGCGTCGGCTCCTGAAAGACGAAGCCGATGTTCGAGCGGTCAAGCGCGCCGCCGCCGCGCCAGTCGAGCACGCCGGAGGTCGGCGTCGACAGGCCGGCGATCAGCCGCAGCGCCGTCGACTTGCCGCACCCCGACGGCCCAAGCAGGCTGAGGAAATCGCCTTCCCGGATGGTCAGGTCGACGTCGCTGAGCGCCGTCACGCCGTTGGAAAATACCTTGCCGACGCCGCGCAGCGCCAGAAGCGTCGGGGCCGTACCCGACACAGCCGGCGCTGGCGCCACTTTTTCCCTTATCATGCCGGGACCGGCCTATTTCTTCAGCTCGAGCCCGACGCCCTTGTTGATGAAGGTCAGCGTGTAGGCCTTCTTGATGTCGATGCCGTCGGGCGTGACCTTGGCCTTGACCATCTTGTCGTAGAAGCTCTTGATCCGCTCGTCGGTCATGGCGCCGATGCCGAGCTTTTCGGTGTCGCCGGAATCGGCCAGGCCGAACTTCTTCATCTGCTCGATCGAGAACGCGATCTGCTCGTCGCTCATGTCGGGATTGTCTTTCTTGATCAGGTCGTTGGCGGCCTTGTTGTCGCCGTAGAGATATTTGTACCAGCCCTTGGCGGAGCCATCTACGAAGCACTGGACCACCTCCGGCTTCTTGTCGATCGTATCCTGCATCACCTCGATCGTCGTCGAATAGGTGTCCCAGCCATAGTCGGCGAGCAGGAACTGGTTCGGCACGAAGCCGCCTTCCTTCTTGACCGCGAACGGCTCGGAGGTGACGTAGCCCTGCTGGATCGACTTCTTGTTGGCGAGGAAGGGAGCGGTGTTGTAGGTGTAGGGCGCGCGCTTGGAGGCATCGAAGCCGAGTTCGATGACCATCCACTGGAAGAAGGTCTGCACGCCCTCGTCGCCCAATATGTACTGGTCGGCGTTCTTCAGGTCCTCCCATTTGTCGAGCCCTTCGCCGGGATGGGACATGATGACCTGCGGGTCCTTCTGGAAATCCGCCGCCACCACCCGCATCGGAATGCCTTGCTGCACGGCATCGAAAGCCGACAGCAGATTGCCGCCCATGTAGAAATCGATCTTGCCGGCCAGCAGCATCGGCCGGCCGCTGACCTGCGGACCGCCCTGCATAATGGTGACGTCGAGGCCGCAGGCGGCATAGGTGCCGTCCGCCACGGACTGGTAATATCCGCCATGCTCCGGCTCGGCCAACCAGTTGGTGCCGAAGGTGACTTTCTCATTCGCAGCAGCACCCAGCCTGCTGGCTGCAAGCAGGGCCACAATCGCCACCGAGATCTTCTGTTTTCCGTACATCGACACCACCCTCTGTTTGCTCCGGCGCGCCACGCGCCAGGCTCGACACCAAAGATTCAAGAAGCAAGACACATGCCACCGGCGTCTGGCGCCTGGGCCGCCCGCTTGAAAGACGTTGCCATGCCAAGCGCGGACGGGTCATGCTGTACGGAAGGCATCGTGCCTATTTTTTGAACGGCTGTCCACAATCGCCCGGGCAACATGCACCGCCATCTTGAAGGTGTAGTGGGTCCGGCTTTAGGCTGACGGCATCCAGGAGATTGCCATGTTCAGATTCCTCACCCCGAAGTCGATCAAGCCGCCCTTTGCCCGCTACAGCCACGGCGTCGAGGTGCCGGCTGGCAAGCGACTGGTGCTGTGCTCGGGTCAGGTCGCCATCACCGCGGACGACCAGATTCCCGAAGACGCCGGCGCGCAGGCCGAACTCTGCTTTCAAAACATCGCGGCGATTCTCGGCGAAGCCGGCCTGGGTCTGAGGGATATCGTGCGCATCAACACCTATGTCACCGATCGCGCGCATCTGCGGCCCTATATGGATGTCCGCGACCGGCTGTTTTCCAGCCCCGCGCCGGCCTCGACGCTGATGATCGTTTCCGGCTTTGCCCGCCCCGAATTCAAGGTCGAGGTCGAGGCCATCGCGGCCGGGTGATCGACAGACCGCGCTTGCCGCGCTAGGTCTGCCGGACCATTGAAGAGGCATGACATGACCGTACCCAAAAGACGTGTGTGGTGGGGCGATTACCGGACCACCGAATACGCCTCGATCGATCCGGAGGCGACGATCGCCGTGCTGCCGGTGGCGGCGATCGAGCAGCATGGGCCACATCTGCCGGTCTCTACCGACACCTCGATCATGAACGGCATGCTCGACACGGTTATTTCGCGCCTGCCCGACGATCTCGACATCCGCATCCTGCCGGTCCAGGCAGTGGGCAAGTCGAACGAACATCTGCACGCGCCGGGCACCCTCACTCTGCCGGCAACCACGCTGATAGAAGCCTGGACCGAGCTTGGCCTGTCGATCGCTCGCGCCGGGGTGCGCAAGCTGATCGTGGTCAATTCGCATGGCGGCAACGAAGAGATCATGGGCATCGTCACGCGCGAACTGCGCGTGCGCGAAAAGATGCTGGCGGTAAAGACCAGCTGGCAGCGTTTTGGTCGTCCGGCCGGCATGTACACCGAACTGGAGGATCGCCACGGCATCCATGGCGGCGATGTCGAGACCTCGCTGATGCTGCATTTCCGGCCGGACCTCGTCGACATGGGCAAGGCCGACAATTTCGTTTCCAATGTCGCCAAGGCCGAGAAGGAATTCTCGCTGCTGCGCCACACCGGCACCCACGCCTTTGCCTGGATCGCTGGCGATCTCAACCCGAACGGCGTCGTCGGCGATGCCAGCATCGCAACGGCGGAGAAGGGCCGGCTGACGGCAGAATATCAGGCCGACGGCTTCATCAGCCTGCTGCGGGATGTCCGCAAGGCCAAGCTCGCGGACTGGTTGACGTAGCCTCCAAACCAGTGGTCTGGCATCGTAAGGCAAAACGCTGTCCTCTTGAACAAACCAGGCGACGGAGGGCGGATCAGACGATAACGCTTTGCACAGAGAGATTTCCGCACAAGAGATTTTGACAAACTTTGCCAAAATGCACCATACTGGGCGGAATATGGAGGCCAGTATGGCAACGATGAACGTATCATTGCCCGACCCGATGAAAGATTGGGTTGAGGCGCAAACCGAAACGGGCCGTTACGCCAACGCGAGCGATTATGTGCGCGATTTGATCCGTCGGGATCAGGAGCGCAACGACAAGATTGCCGCCATGCAGCGCTTTGTCGATGACGGCTTGAAGAGTGGCATCGGCAATCGATCCAGGGACGCGCTTTTCGCGGAGGCGGTTAAACGCGCTGAAAAGCCATCCGGCAATGGGTAGTGGGATTTCGCCTTTCTTTAGCCGCGGAAGAGGACATCGTCGGTTTGCCGAGCAAGGGGTGCGCCTGTTCGGCGCTGTGCAGGCCAGACAGTATCGTGACGAGTTGTTCCTGACCTGATCGCTGCCAGTCCCCGAATAGCGCGGGAGCGGCTTGAATTGGCGCCACCGATGCGTATCCATCCCTTCAAAGCCCATCTTGTCGTCTACCGGATCGAAGCCGACGACGACGTGTTCATTGTCCGGGTACGCCACGGGCATGAAGATTGGGCGAATGAAGGCACTCGATAATCGAACAACGACGTGGGGCAGCTAGCTGTCGATCCTCAGCGCGAAGGGCGTGCCTTCAAAGGCATCCGCACCGCGGCCGATCGATTCGATCGCCTCGATCATGCGGCCGTTGCGATCAAGCAGCGCATCGGCCACCGCGATCAGTCGCGGATTGGGTGTTGCCGAGGGCGACAGCGCCCGCAGCGTCCGCGCCAATTCGGCCTCGTCGCGTTTCGGCGCCAATGCGGCCGCGATGATATAGGCCGAAGCCGTCGAGCGGCTGATGCCGGCATAGCAATGCACGAGCATCGGCCTTGCCCGGTCCCAGCGGCGCGCGAAATCGAGCAGGTTACGGACATGCTCCTCGCCCGGCATGGTCATGCCGTCCTGCGCCGCCGCGATGTCATGCATGACCAGATGCAGATGGTTTTCTCGGGCGATCGACGCCGGACGGACCAACGCCGTTCCGGCGGCAAGCAGCGACAGCATGCGGTCGGCGCCGGTCCTGGCCACCGTTTCCTCGATCTTTGCCAGCGAACAGACATGGATCATTGTTTCGAACCCTTCGATTGATGCTCGCGCCGCGACGCCCATTCGGCAGGAACGGTCTCGAGCCGCTGCCATTCCTCCTCACTCCCCGGCAGGCCGGCGCGCAGAACGTCAGGCCGATCGGCAAAATGGCGAAGCAGGATGCCGCGCTCGCCGAGCGCGGCAAACAAATCGGCGGCATGCGGCAGGCGAAGAAAACGGAACAGCGTGGTGCCGCCCACGACGGGAATACCGAAGCGGCCGAACAGCGCATCGAGCCGCGCCGATTCATCAGCCAGCGCCGTCCGCATCGCGTCCTGCCAGCCAATATCGGCAAGCGCGCGGATGCCGTATTCCAGCGCCGGGCCGGCAACGGCCCATGGCCCGAATTGTGTTTCCAGCCGTTCGACCGTCACAGCATCGGAAAGTGCAAAACCGAGCCGCAGGCCGGCCAGACCAAAGAACTTGCCGAACGAGCGCAGCACGACGACGCCGCCCTGCCCAACATCGCCGCAGAGGCTATGCTCGCGCGGCCCAACATCCATGAACGCCTCGTCGACAACCAGCAGCCCGCCCTTGGCGCGCAATCCGGCAGCCAGAGCCAGCAACCGGTCGCGCTCGATGACACGTCCATCCGGATTGTTCGGATTGACGATGATGGCAAGGTCGGCGTCCGCCAAGTCAGCGAAATCGCCGACCTCGGTCACCGCGTGCCCGGCGATCACTGCTGCGCGGGCATGTTCGGCGTAGGTCGGACCCAGCACCAGCGCCCTTCCGGGGGTAATCAGCGAGGCGACGCGCGGCAACAGGATCTGCGTGCCCGGTGCCGCCACGACGTTGGCTGGCGACGGCGCCCCATAGGCACTGGCAGCGATCTCTGTCAGCTCACGCGTGCGCGCGGCTTCCGGCAACCGCGACAGCGAGGTGGCGGGCAGGTCGAAAAGCGGGTAGGAGTGCGGATTGATACCGGTCGAGAGGTCGACGAATGGCAGCAGGGCGTTGGGAAAAAGCGCCCTCGCGCGGCCAAGACTTCCACCATGGTCCACAACCGCCCCATTAAGAAGCTTCATGTCAGTCCTGATCGCTTTCCTGTCATTGGCCGTCGAATTCGCCCTCGGTTACCCCGATTGGCTGTTTCGCGCCATCGGCCATCCGGTGACGTGGTTCGGCAGGCTGATATCCTTTCTCGACCGCAGGCTCAACCGCGCCACTGATCCCGACGCGCTGCGTCGCAAGCGTGGTGTCCAGGCGCTGCTGGTCATCGTGCTGGTGCCGGCGATAATTGGCCTGGGCGTGCAGATCCTGTTCTGGTTCGTTCCCATGGGCCTCGTCATCACGGCCCTTCTGGCAACGTCGCTTCTGTCGCAAAAGAGCCTCTATGAGCATGTCGAGGCGGTGGCTGACGCGCTCGACACCGGCGGTCTCGCTTTGGGCCGCGTTGCCGTTTCGCGGATCGTCGGCCGCGACCCTGAAACGCTCGACAGGGCCGGCGTCTGCCGCGCGGCGATCGAGAGCCTGGCCGAGAATTTCTCTGACGGCATCGTCGCCCCCGCCTTCTGGACCGGCGTCGGCGGCCTGGCCGGCGGCGCCGCCTACAAGGCCGCCAACACCGCCGATTCGATGATCGGCCACCGCACCCCGCGCCACGAGGCGTTCGGCTGGGCAGCGGCGCGCTTCGACGACTGGATCAATCTGCCGGCGTCGCGGCTGACGGCGCTGCTGATCGTGCTGGCGGCGTTCCTCGTCAAAGGCGCTGATGCGAAAAATGCCTGGCATGCGGTATTGCGCGACGCGAAAAAACATCGCTCACCCAATGCCGGCTGGCCGGAAGCGGCGATGGCCGGCGCGCTCGGCCTGTCGCTCGCCGGGCCGCGCAGCTACGGCGGCGTACTGGTCGACGACGTCTTCATGGGCGAAGGTGGGCGGCGCGAAGCCGACAGCCTCGACATCAGGCAGGCGCTGAAACTCTATCGCATTGCCGACTATCTGCTGATCGCCCTATTCGGGTTGGATTCGATCATCGTCATCGTTGTGACCTAACCTTACCCTCCCCCTTGTGGGGAGGGTAAGCTCTCAGAACTCGATCCCCTGCTGGGCCTTCACGCCCGCGGAAAAATGGTGCTTGGTCACGCCCATCTCGGTGACGAGGTCGGCGGCCTCGATCAGCGCCGGCTTGGCGTTGCGGCCGGTGACGACGACATGCAGGCTCTCGCGCCGCGCTTTCAGCGCCGCAACCACTCTGTCGAGATCGAGATAGTCGTAGCGCAGCGCAATGTTCAGTTCGTCGAGCACCAGCAGGCTGATCGACGGATCGGCCATCAGTTCGAGCACCTTGGCCCAGGCGGCTTCGGCGGCTGCGATATCACGCTTCAAATCCTGCGTTTCCCAGGTGAATCCCTCGCCCATCGCGTGCCAGACGACGCGGTCGCCGAAGGCGGCGAACGCGTCCTTCTCGCCGGTGTGCCATTTGCCCTTGATGAACTGGACGACACCGACGCGCTTGCCGTAGCCGAGCATCCGCAGCGCCAGGCCGAAGGCGGCCGTGGTCTTGCCCTTGCCGGGGCCGGTGTTGACGATCAGCAGCCCCTTCTCGACCGTCTTGCTCGCCACCTCGGCATCCTGCACCGCCTTGCGCTTGGCCATCTTGGCGCGGTGGCGTTCTTCGTCCTTATCGTCGATGTCGGTCATGTCATTTCACCTTGAGCGGCAGCCCCGCCACCATCAGCAGCACCGTATCGGCAATCGCCGCGACCTGCTGGTTGAGCCGGCCGGCGGCATCGCGAAACCGGCGCGCCAGTGCATTGTCCGGCACGATACCTTGGCCGACTTCATTGGACACCACGAACCAGGGTCCGCGCGGCCGCGACAGCACCTCTGCCAATCGGCGGCATTCCAGCTCGAAATCGTGTTCGGCCAGCATATGGTTGGTCAGCCACAACGTCAGGCAGTCGACGAGTACCGGTTGGTTATCAGGCAAGGCGGCAAGCGCGCCGGCGAGATCGAGCGGTGCGTCGATGGTCGTCCAGCCTTCGCCGCGCTGCGACCGGTGCAGCGCGATGCGCTCACGCATCTCGTCATCCCAGGCTTGCGCCGTGGCGATATAGGTCCAGGGCGGCGGCAAGGCGGTCGCCAGGATTTCGGCGTGGGGGGGGGGGGGGGGGGGGGGGGCCCCCCGCCCGGCGGGGGGGGCGGGAGGGGCGGGAGCGGGGGCGGCGGCCGAGGCGGGGGGGAGCGGGAGCGGCGCGCCCCAGCCC
>NZ_JAMYQH010000033.1:0-77788 GCF_040320765.1 Mesorhizobium sp. M0618
CGGTCCAGGCCCGGCGAGTGGGCTTTGAGCAGCACGTGTCCGAGGCGCTCCGGCCGCTGTTCGATGGTCGAGCTGACGAGCCGCCTACCGGTCCAGAGGAGCTTCTGCGACTGGAACAAGGGTTTCGCGAGGTGCTTCAGCGAGGGCAGGATCATCAAGCCGCCTCGTCTTTTTTCAGCGATCCAAGGATGCCCGCTGGACGGGATGACCCCAAGGGAAGCGTGTCGGACGCTTTCGCAGCAGCCGGCTCTAGGCACGCCGGAGTCGAGGCCGCCGCCCCGCCAGTGTTAGCTGCCAGCCAACAGCAGATCCGGCCCTCGCCAGTTGCGTTTGACCGGCCGGTATCATCCTCGGCTGCTGCAGGCGTGCGCTTGTATGCCCCTTCGATGATCTCTCGGAAGACCAGTTCCGAAAACTGCGATCAGTTGCCCGCCTTGTGCTGCCGCCTCGCCGTCGAGGTCGAAACGCCCGCGAATCAATGGAAGGTCAGCGGGCCATGGGGGCAGAGTGCAACGGCGTCTACACCGCCTATTTGAGGGGAGAGGTACACTTGGCTTTCCTGTTCCAGCAGCATCCGGCCGCACACCGACGCGATGGGGAGCTAGAATTCAAATCGGATCTTCGCAAGGCACGCACCGCGGATCAAACGCCGTTCGTTTGGGAAAAATGGCTCAGTACCGACAAAGCTTCTGTAATGGCCCTAGTGGCCTCGGTCGCGCTCTTGGTCGCGATACAGTGGCAAGACCCCCAGATCAACGAGGCGGTCCTAAGCGAACTGCGGACGATTCAGATCAACTACGCATTGCTCCAGCGAGACGTCGCCCGCGCCGACATGGTATTGGACTTCCGTTCCGTTGCTTCTACCGGGCAAGCATTAAAAAGGAACCTTCAAAACTACCAACGCCTTGTTGAGATTTCGCCCAATGAGAGCTCCGGGGTGCACTCCAGGTTGGTTGCACAGCTCAAAAATTCCCTCGGAAACACAGAAGCTGCCATCTCGGCCTCGGCCGCGCAAAATGAGCTTCTGCAAAGCTCTCTCGTACGCTTTGCTCGCTCGGCTAATCGCCTTCGGGGGGGAGTGTCGAACAGGCCTGAATTTTCCAATCTGATCCTTCAATTTTCGGCCAGACCGGGATTCAGCCTCGCATTACAAATCGATCAGTCTCTCCGCCGACTTCCTCCTAGCCAGGACCAAGTCACGGAGGATGTTGCCCGCGAGGGCCGCGCTATCCTGTCCTCAATGTTGAGGTTGGACCGCGCTGTCAATCGGATCCCATCCTTCGACACGTTCGCCAAGGCTGCCGAATTGGAGCGAGAACATCTGAAAGCCTACAGCTTCGCCAGCGCGCAAGCGCAGCGTACACGACTTTTCTTTGGCTTGGTGTCCATATGCCTCTGCTTGTTTGCGACCATTCGAGCCTCCACGCTGCATGTGCGGACGAACCGGTTGGAAAGGCGGTTAGAGCTTGAAGCGGCGATGAGTGAGATCGAAGCTTGTTTCATCGACAGTCAAGCAACGAAGGCTTCGCGGCGCTTCTCCACCGAAGCAGCGCTTAGACTCATTCAATGCGTTTTCGATGCCGATCAATGCGCGCTTGCTCTGGTGGATCCGAGTATCAGCAGGAATACCGAGTACTTTGTCGCGAACAAGCGCATGCGCGTCTGGAACGCCACGCTAATCCATGAAGTCGTCTCACTTGTACACCCGGAACAGCCAGTGTTTCGCGTCGTTCCGGCGTCGGAAGTGGTTCGGACTGCCGTAGGCACTACCGGTGTTTGTCAAATTGTTGGTTGCAGGGCCTCCGATCAGCAGGCTGCGGTTTGTATCCTTGTTTTTGAAGGAGATCGCTCACCACCCTCCACAGACGACCTCCTGGTTCTGGCGAGCGCTACTGTGCGTTTAGGCAACCATCTTGAAATGCAACGTGTACACACGGAACGTAACCTTTTTGAGAGTCGATGGGAGCATGCGGAAAGGCTGACGGCTGTCGGCACAATCGCAAGCGGCGTTACACATGAATTCAATAATGTTCTAGGAGCAATAGTCGGCTACGCAGAGATGGCTAAAGGTCTTGTGCGTCGCCCCTCGAGAATTCGGGGCCACATCGGCCAAATTATCTTGGCCAGCAACCGAGCCAAACTGATTATTGATCAAATTTTGTCACTAAGCCGAAATCGGAAGCGCGTGACGATGCCTTTCGACGTCTCGGAGAGTGTAATGGATCTCGCGCCATTGCTGCGGGTTACACTTCGTGCGGATGTTCAGTTGAACTTCAAGATCAACGAGTGGCAAACGGTGATCGAGGGCAGCCCGACCGAGATACAGCAGATCCTTATGAATCTATGCAAGAACGCGTCGGAGGCTCTCTTGAATCAGGGCCGTGTCGAGATTAGCGTTTCTCGCGCTCACGTCTGTCAAACGAAGCCCGTGGCTAAGGGCACCTTGAAACCGGGAGATTACGTTCTCCTCTCCATCAGCGACGATGGCCAAGGAATCGCAAGTTCGGTGCTTCCGCATATCTTTGAGCCCTTTTTTACCACGCGCTCTCGCGTCGGCGGGACCGGACTGGGTCTTGCTGCAGTGGACCGCCATGTGAGCGCGCTCGCAGGATGCCTTGACGTCACCTCGGCTGTTGGCCGAGGTACACGCTTCGATCTCTACTTACCGGCCTGCGCTGAGGAGCAGGTCAGAGCTGATAGCGCTTTCGGCCCATGCGATGGATCACTTGGCAACGGAGAAATCATTGCAGTCGTTGACCCCGATCCAGCAGCGTTGGAGATCTACAAGGATAAGATCGCCGCGCTGGGTTATAAGCCGGTCGGCTTCGCGACCTTCGAGAGTCTTTGCGACTGGATCGAGAGCGGGAAGGCAGCCGACCTCCTAATTTTCGATAAAGCGACTTTCCTCGGGCCAGGACAGCCCGAAGCCGTACGTACCACCCTGATGACGGTGCCCATCATCGTCGTTGGTGGAAGCGACCACATGCCGATCACATCTGGTAATCAGACCTTCGTCCTTTGGCTAGCCAAACCGGTCTCGTCCAGGACGATGGAGCATGCAATTCGTAGGATGATAATGGCATGATGCCGCCGACGCGCTCAGGATACCGAGCTACCGAGGCAGTCGGAGGCGGAGCCGGCCGGGATCCGGCAAATACAAGAGCGTCGGACGATCTCTGCGCACCCGGCTCATGGCGAGTTCCCCTCGAACACTGTCGTCGGCTTCCGCTCAAGGAAGGCTCCCCGACCACGGCAAACCTGCCGCCGTGCTCGTGACCGTCAAGGACAAGTCGCCGCGCGATGAGGTCTGCGGGCCTCCATCCTTGACAAGTCACTGCGCGCTGGCGGCCACAGGCGACGGGTAATATAAGGTCGGGACGAGGAGATGGTCGCCAATCGGTCACGCAAGATGGTTGACGAAATGACTCGAGAGCAAAGCTTGACAATCATCGCCCCATTCACGCCAGACTTCTCCTGTGCGTTCATCATCGGCTACGGCTCCTCGCTGCCCCGACAAGGCTATCGCCGCCCGGCCGGGCAAGCGATATCCAAGGTTCCGACGTGTTCCTTTCATGCTAGATTGACCTAGGCCCCGGCAGGGCGGGAGCATGAGGCTGGGTTCTCGGTCGCGGATCTGTGAGGCAAGCACGGGGTAAGCGACGGCTCGACCCACCATTGGGAAGGCCGGCTTCGGCACGGAGGTGCGGCCTCGGCGTTGAGAGGCATCGGATCGGGTGTAGCAGGACTTTCGAACTAACTGCCGACAACACACTGGATAGGCTGTTCTCGTCGTTCGGTCCAGTTCACCAACGCCTATGTCGACATTTTACGGCGCTTCACTACTAACCGGGCACCGCACGATGGCAGCTCGTTCTCTCCGGCAAAAGATACCCCCTGTGTTAGCTTCCGTGTGTCTGCTTGCCCTCACCTGCGGGATACGTAAGGCCATCCCTAAAAGCATCGAATGCGGCAGCGACAGCGCGAATCCCAAAGCGATGCTCCCGCCGTACGCGGACAAAACCGTTTTCGAAGTCCACTATTCCGTCCTTGGCCAGCATCGCCAAACGCTCATCTGAACCGCGAAGACGGATCGGATCAGATCCGTGGGCGACACAGATTGCCGGCACGTCAGCCTCGAAATCGCACAATAATCGCTCGATGATTGCGGCTCGCACGCGGTCGTCGTCTGTGAGGCGATGGCCCTTCGATGTCGCCAGTCGGCAGCTGCGATGTGCCGGATGTAGAAATCCCGTGTAACTTCGTTTTGAACGTACCCCTGGCCGATGCGGCCGATAGCCGACGCGCCGAAACAGATCAGGGTTCTGCAGGTATCGGCAGAGTAGCCCAACGAGTTACGTCGCAGGCGACCTGTTTCCTGTGCCAGCGCGAGCTCGTCGTGCGGCAAGGCGAAATGGTCGAGCCCGATCTCTCGGTAGCCGGCGGCAACCAGCGTCACCGCGACAGCCGCATGCTGTTCAGCGCGGGCAGCGCTGTGGGGAAGAAATTCCGCCTCGATGAGGCGCTGGTTCTTTATTTGGGATGGGATATGCGAGTAGCCGAACAAGGCAAGCCGGTCGGGGCGCATGGCGACCGCTGCCCTCGCTGTCTCGACCCACGACACCACCGTTTGACGCGGCAGGCGTCCCATGGTGATAACAAACCACCTTGCCGCTGAGCTCGCCTGTGTCTTTGCGTTATGCCAGTCCGTTCCGCTTAGATGTCTTGGCTGTTCCCGCCGAGACCTCACGCGCACCGTTTTGTTCCCACCATCCCTCCCCGTCAGCTCCGCCTGGGAAATTCTGCCAGCTTGCCGGATCCGACGAGATAATGCAGCGCTGGGACGGACTTTGCTCGCCAGCTAGCGACCGTGGTGATCTCTGCCAAAAGGACGAGGCCATGAACGCGATCGGCGCTAACGGTGGCGGTTTGTATAAGCCTTGGGGTGGGAACTGGGCCTTCTATGCTGGCGCCACATACAAGCTCAACGAGACAACTTCGTTCTACCTTCGGCTCTCCCGGTGACCAGCTCTCAGTAGCGTCGCGGCAAACGTTGCCTATGGGCTTCTTTTCGATTTCACAGCTACGGCCACTCCAAACTCAGCAGTCGGCAAGATGGAAGCTTCCAACGGGAACTCCCCAATGCGAACAAGAAGAGCAGTGTCGGCAGTAATCCTGCGCTTCGAACGCTCATCCTAACGCCGTGAAGCGTTGAGCTCCGAGGTTGGGCAGAGCAAGCCCGCAACACGCTCCAAGAGAACGGCGCATAGAAGCCATACGAGATTGCAGCCTAGCCTTCGGGGCCGGACGTTGTTTCATATCAGACCGGTGGGGATGAAGCCTGCCATCCAGCACCCGGTCAGTTTCAGGTCAAACTTGAACTCCCAGTCGGGTCAGAACGCGATCAACTGGCAGTCCGACGCACTTAAAAATGACAAATGGATCGCCTGCTTTTGGGCCATCCATGGGGAATTCGGGCGAGAGAGAACAAGCTCACACAGCATAAGCGAAGCTCCAGGCGAATCTTGCGCTGGCCGAGGCAGAACCATGTTTAAAGCTGCCTGTTTTCCACCTCGAACCTGCCTGAGTCCGGCCGATCGTCATAGATCGGCCAAAGCATCGGCCAGATGGCTCCCCCAATTACGGTTTGTGCATAGTTGTCAGTACGATAGGCCTGCCGAACATCGGCCATGATCATCATCGGCAGCATCGATTTGTGTCCAAGCCTGGCAGCGGTGGCAGTGCCGAGGCCCGCAAGTCCGCAATTTGGCGGAACCCAAGATCGGCCAATATGGAAGAGAGCGTACAGCGCATCGAACCGGCACGCCTACCCGATGTATCCGAAACTATCTCGGATGCGCTGGTAGAGCTGTCGGCGACGTCGGCTGTTTTGGGCAAAAGCCTGCACTCGCGTACCGCAGCCAACCTCGCCCATCTCGTGCGCATCATGAACACCTACTACAGCAACCTGATCGAAGGCCACGATACGCGCCCGCGCGACATCGAACGGGCGCTGGTCGGAAATTTCGATCGAGACGAGAACCGCCGCAATCTGCAGCTCGAGGCGGCCGCGCACGTTCGCCTGCAAGCCGAGATCGACCGCGTGGCTGCCGATGGGCAGTTGCCGGAACCGGCATCGGTAGGTTTTCTTCGATGGCTGCACGCGGAATTCTATCGCGATGCCGAAGCGCCCATGCTGACCATCAAGGGTGCCGGCCGTGAGTTCGTCACGGCGCCAGGTGAGTGGCGATCGAAGCCAGAGCATGATGTCGCCATCGGCCGGCATGAACCGCCTTCGAGCGATCGCGTCAACGATTTCATGCAATACTTTGCCATGCGTTATCGCTTCGATAAGCTGGGCAAGGCCGGACGCATCCTGACCATTCCTGCCGCGCATCACCGCTTCAACTACATTCACCCGTTTCCGGACGGCAACGGACGCGTCAGCCGATTGATGAGCCACGCCATGGCCCTCAGGCCGGGATCGCCGCGCACGGGCTGTGGTCGATCTCACGAGGCTTGGCACGTGGCGTGAAAAGCCGAACGGATTACAAGAGCATGATGGATCATGCCGATATGCCCCGCCAGGGTGATCTCGACGGACGTGGCAACCTCTCCGAACGCGCACTCGGCGATTTTACCTTATGGTTCCTGCAGGTGTGTATCGATCAGGTGAGCTTCATGACCGGACGTTCGATCTCGACACGTTGGCCAAGCGGCTGTATCGGCATGTGGAGCGCAGTGGTCTGAAGCCCGAAGCCGGCCGCCTCGTGGAGGAAGCGCTCACGCGCGGTGAGTTTGACCGCGGCGAGGCATCCCGTATTAGCGGACTACCCGAACGTACGGCGCGTCGAGTGTTCAATGACGTAATCGCGCTCGGACTATTGGCGTCGGAAACGCCAAAGGGCCCAGTGTCCCTACGCTTTCCGGCGGACGCTCTGGACGCGCTGTTTCCGGAAGCTTTTTCCGGAAACGTAAGAGCATAGGGCGCTCACGATCTTAGGTCACTTCTCCTCGGAACCGGAAAGATTTTCCACCGGATCACCGGCGGGTTCGTCATTCCGCGTTCTGAGACACGGGAAAAGCCGGCGCACTAGAGCCGAGGCCGCCGATGCAGACATATTTGGTATCGAGGTAATCCTCGATGCCCTGATGTCCGCCTTCCTTGCCGAGGCCGGATTCCTTGACGCCGCCAAACGGTGCCTCCGGCGTGGTGATGAGGCCTTCATTGACCCCGACCATGCCGTATTTCAGTCCTTCCATCACGCGGAAGGCGCGGCCGAGATCACCGGTGTAGAAATAGCAGGCGAGGCCGAACTCAGTGTCGTTGGCGAGCGCGATTGCCTCTTCTTCGGTCTCGAACCTGAACACCGGGGCGATCGGGCCAAAAATCTCTTCCTTCATGAAGCGCATCTTGGGTGTCGCGTTGGCAATGACGGTCGGCTGGAAGAACGAGCCGCCGAGCGCATGGCGTTTGCCGCCGGCGACAACCTTGCCACCCTTGGACGTCGCATCGGCAATCAGCTCTTCGACCTTCTCGACCGCCTTCTCGTCGATCAGCGGCCCCTGCTGCACGCCGTCCTCGAGCCCGGAGCCGACCTTCAGCCCGTTGCTGGCGGCAGCGAGCTTCTCGACGAATTTGTCATAGACGCCAGATTGAACCAGGAAGCGGTTGGTGCAAACGCAGGTCTGACCGGAATTGCGATACTTGGCGGTGATCGCGCCGGCGACGGCACGCTCGAGGTCGGCGTCATCGAAGACAATGAACGGCGCGTTGCCACCGAGCTCCATCGACACTTTCTTGACGTTGACCGACGACTTCTGGATGAGAAGCTTGCCGACTTCGGTCGATCCGGTGAAGGTGATCTTCGACACCAGCGGATTGGCGCAGATCTCGTCGCCGATCTCGCTTGCCGAACCGGTCAGGATGTTGACGACGCCCTTGGGAAAGCCGACCTCCTCGGCAAGCGCCCCCCAGGCAAGGCCCGAATATGGCGTCTGCGAGGCCGGCTTGACGACCGCGGTGCAACCGGCGGCAAGTGCGGGACCGAGCTTGCGGGCCAGCATCGAGGACGGGAAATTCCACGGCGTGATCGCGGCGATGACGCCGACCGGCTCCTTGGTCACCAGAATGCGGCGATCCGCCCAGGGTGACGGCACCACGTCGCCATAGGTGCGGCGGCCTTCCTCGGCGAACCAGAGAATATAGGCCGCGGCCGAGCCGATCTCGCCCTTCGATTCGAACAGCGACTTGCCCTGCTCGATGGTGAGCAGTTCGGCCAACACGTCCTGATTGTCCATCATCGCGTCATGCAGCTTGCGCAGCAGCTTCGAGCGCTCGAGCGCGGTCGTCTTGCGCCAGGTCTTGAAAGCTTCTGCGGCGGCTTCGATGGCGCGGCGGGTCTCGGCCTTGCCCGACTTCGGCACGGTGCCGATCTTGAGACCGGTGGCCGGGTTGTTGACGTCGACCCTCAGTCCGCTGTCGGCCTGCACCCACTCGCCGTTGATGAGATTGGCCTGCCGCATGAAATGGCTGGTTTTCTGAAGCATGGTCTGGCCTCCGTTCGGATAAGACAATCAGGATCCTGTATGCTGGCTGCGGCTCGCGCTTGCCCAAGCGCCTTTCGCGCGGCCGGCCCCTCCAGCGATGTCTCGCCGCGTCGCCGGGCGGGGTTCATGCCGACTGGTCAGTCCGCGCATGGGCCGCCGCGGTCTCATCAAGAGCCGCGCGAATGCCATCAACCATGTAATCGATCTCTTTAGGGGCGATGACGTAGGGCGGGCAGATTGCCAGCACGTCGCCCATGTTGCGGATCATGACTCCGTGCTCGCGGCACCGCCGCTCGACATCGGTGCCAATTCGCAGCTCCGGCGCAAAGGCGCGACGGGTGGCGCGATCCTCGACGATCTGGATCCCCGCTATAAAACCGCGGCCGCGGACCTCGCCGACCAGTGTATGGTCGTTGAGCGCGTCCGCGAGCGCCGCATGCAGATAATCGCCGAGACGGCGCGCCTGGCTCACGAGATCGATCTCGCGGTAGATCCTGATCGCCTCGGCGGCGACGGCGGCTGTCACCGGATGGCCGGAATAGGTGAAACCGTGGCCGAACACGCCGACCTTGTGGGCCTCATCGGCGACGCACTGGTAGACCTTGTCGGAGATAATGACGCCGCCAATGGGCAGATGACCGGATGAAAGCCCCTTGGCGACCGACAGCATGTCCGGTTCCATGCCAAAAGTCTGGCTGCCGAACCAATTTCCGGTGCGTCCGAAGCCGCAGACCACTTCGTCGGACAGCATGAGGATGTCGTATTTGCGCAGCACCGCCTTAACCTTTGGAAAATAATCCTCCGGTGGCACCAGCACGCCGCCGGCGCCCATGATCGGCTCGGCGATCATCGCGGCGATCGTCTCTGGCCCCTCCGCCAGGATCAGGGCCTCGAGTTCCTGGGCCAGGCGCGTGGCGTAGTCATGCTCCGCCTCGGCCGGCAGACCGTCGAGATAGTGAAAAGGCCGCGCCGCGAATATGACGGGAAGCGGCGGCAGGTTGAAGGACTTGTGCATATGCGGCAGGCCACTCAGCGCCGCGCCCATGATCGTACTGCCGTGGAAGGCGCCAAACCTGCTGATGATCTTGCGTTTCTCCGGGCGCCCCCGCGCGGCCTGGTAATACCAGGCGAGCTTGATCATCGTATCATTGGCTTCCGAACCGGAGCCGACCAGAAAGACGCGCGCGTGGTCGAACGGCGCCAACGCGGTAAGCTGCTCGACGAGTTCGACGGTGGGCTCGTTCGAGCGGTGGTTGAAGGTGTGGTAGACGGCGAGCTTGCGCATCTGGCGGTCAGCAGCGACAGCCAGCCGGCTGTCGCTGAAGCCAAGCGAGGCGCACCAGAGTCCGCCCATGCCCTCGATGTAGCGGTTGCCCGCGTCATCCGTGACGGTCGCGCCTTCGCCGGCCACGATTGTCAACGGACCATGATCCTCATGCAGGCGTGGATCGGTTTGGGAATGAAAGTGCCTGGCCATGTCCAGCACGCGCGATTCGTTGTTCATCAAAATTCTCCTTGCGACCAGATAGGCGGTTGCTTCGGCGAGGAATATCTTATAACTTATAAGTTGTCGAGAAAAAATGATCCCGAGAGTGACGTCCAATGGCCAACCCGCCCACTCCTTCAAACAACGCCCTGCCCCCCGACGCGGAGCGGATCGCCCTGTTGCGCGACAGGGCAGAGTTCGTCCGGCTCGAGACGCTGCGCCTCATCCAGATCGCCAAGGTTGGGCATTATTCGTCGGTGTTCTCCTGCGCGGAAATATTCGCCACGCTCTACTATGATGCGATGCGGCTGAGGCGCGGCGAGCCGCAATGGCCGGATCGCGACCGCTTCCTGATGGGCAAGGGACATGCCGCGGTCGGCCTTTACCCGCTGCTGGTCGACTGGGGCTTCTTCTCCAAGGACGTCCTCGATGGCTACACCCGGCTCGGCAATCCGCTTGGCGATCATCCCGACATGCGCAAGGTGCCCGGCGTCGATTTCAGCTCCGGCTCGATCGGTCATGCCTTGTCCGGCGGCCTCGGTATGGTGCTCGGCGCCCGTGCGGCAAACCGGCGCTTCGATGTCTATGTCCTGCTCGGTGACGGTGAGATGCAGGAGGGCCAGGTCTGGGAAGCGGCGCTGTCTGCCGCCCATCATAGGGCCGGCAATCTGATCGCCGTCGTCGATCGCAACGGGTACCAGCTCGACGGTCAGGTCGACGACATCATCGGCATCGAACCGTTGGCCGACAAATGGGCGGCGTTCGGCTGGCAGGTGCACGAGGTCGATGGGCACGACGTCGTCGCTCTCGCGACGCTGCTGCGACAGTTGAAGGCCGAGGCAGACCGCACCCGGCCCGTCTGCATCATTGCCAAGACCTCCAAAGGCAAGGGCGTTGGTTACATGGAAACCGAACCCGGATGGCATCTGGGCTATCTCGCGCCATCGGACGAGGCCTTGGCCGCCGAAGAGATCAAGCGTGGAGGCAAAACACAATGAACGGCCCGATCGATACCAACTCCTGGCAGTACCGCCAGATCAACGCGCGCGCGCCTGGCCTGAGTTACCTGGCCAACGCGCTCATTGATCTGGTCGAAGACGGTTATCCGGTCGTGGCCGGCACGGCCGACCTTCAATATTCCAACGGGCTGGTGCGGTTCGCGCAACGCTTTCCCGAACGCTTCACGCAATTTGGCATTTCCGAGCAGAACATGGTTTCGGCTGCTGCCGGCATGGCCAGCACCGGCGCCATGCCGTTCGTCGCTACATTCGCTTCTTTCCTGGCGCTGCTGTGCTGCGAACAGATCAGAACCGACGTCGCCTATTCGGCGCTGCCGGTGCGGCTGATCGGTCATCATGCCGGTATTTCACTCGGCTTCTACGGCACCTCCCACCATGCGACGGAAGATCTTGCCATCATGCGAAGCATCGCCGACCTCACGGTCGTCGCGCCGGCTGACGGCCCGCAACTGGCGGCCGCCGTCAAGGCGTCTGTCAATCATGCCCAGCCAATCTACTTCCGCATTGGCCGCGGCCAGGAACCGCTGGTCTATGAAGACGACGGCGTCGACTTCCAGTTCGGCAAGGCGATCGTTCACGGCGAAGGATCGGACCTGACCATCATCGCCTGTGGCTCGATGGTCCATCCCTCAAGGGAGGCTTACCGCGCGCTGCGCGCGGGGGGCAAATCCGTCGGACTGATCGACATGCATACGGTGAAGCCAATGGATACGAAGGCAGTGCTCTCGGCCGCGGCTCACTCCCGCTTCATTCTAACCATCGAGGAACACAATATCCTGGGCGGTCTGGGCGGCGCCGTGGCGGAAATCCTGGCGGAGGCGGGCAGCCCGGCACGGTTGATACGCCATGGCATCCGCGACGAATACAGCCTGGTTGCGCCGCCAACGCATCTCTACAAGCACTACCGGCTGGACGCGGCGGGAATCGAGGCCACCGTTCTTGAAGCCCTCGGCTGAGCCGGCGGACAACCATAGCCATGCACGGACATTCCGATGACCGATCAGAATAACACCGCCCGACTCATTGAGCGCGCCGGTGCGGTGATGCCGGGCGGATTGCTCAGCCCGAGCCGCAGGCTCGGCGCGCCGCATGTATTTGCCCGGGCGCAGGGTGCGTTTCTCTACGACGTCGATGGACACCAGTACACCGACTTCCACTGCGGCTTCGGCGCCAATGTGCTTGGCCACTGTCATCCGGCGGTGCGTGAACGCATCGCTGCGGTCTCCCAGGACATCGATCTTGTCGGCGCGGGAACGATGCGGCTGGAGATCGAGGTGGCGGAGGCGCTGGTCGACTGCATCCCTTGCGCGGATCTCGTCGCCTTCTGCAATTCCGGATCGGAGGCGACCTATCATGCCCTGCGCCTTGCCCGTGCCGCCACCGGTCGCAAGCGCATCATCAAGTTCCAAGGCGGCTATCATGGCTGGCACGACTATGTCGCCATGAACGTACAGTCGCACGCGCAGGCGATCGGCAAGTACGATCCCATCAGTGCTGGCATCCTCGAGGATGCCGCCCGTCACACCATCGTGCTGCCTTACAACGATGCCGGCGCCGTCGAGGATTATCTCAAAGCCAATCCAGGCGATGTCGCGGCGATCATCATCGAGCCAATCGCTCACAATATGGGGTCGGTGATCGCGACGGATGTTTTCCTGCGCGAGCTGCGTCGCCTGACCAGCGATCATGGTGTCGTGCTGATCTTCGACGAGGTCATCACCGGCTTTCGCCACGCGCTCGGCGGCTATCAGTCGATCGCCGACGTCACGCCTGATCTCGCGACCTTCGGCAAGGCGGCCTCCTCAGGCTATCCCGTTGGCGTGGTGGCCGGTCGTCGCGATCTCATGGCGCTCGTCGGCCGGACCGGGGAAGGATCCGTGTTCATGGGCGGTACTTTCAACGGCACGCCGTCGACGCTCGCCGCCATGCAGGCGACGATCGAGGAGCTGTCGAAACCAGGCTTCTACGACCGCCTGTTTGCCCTCGGCGCTTTCATGCGCACGCAGCTGGATGGCATTATCGATCGCCTCGGCCTGCCCGCGCAGAGCGCCGGGTTTGGCTCGGTCTGGCTGATCTATTTCCTCAGCGGTCCTTACCGCGACTACCAGGACTTGCTGGGCAACGACGATGTTTTCGATCTTGCATTCCGCAGAGAGATGGTGGCGAACCGGCTGATCGGCCAGCCGCTTCCGCTCAAGCGTCTCTACCTGTCAGGGAGCCATGACCGGGCGACAGTCGAGAAATCGCTGGATATCATCGAGACAATCCTGCGCAAGCTCTCCGCTGGGAAACCCGCCAGCTCCTAGCCATGTTTCGCAACGGACTTATAGGATATAAGAGCGTCTCGCACTATCCGTTGTCGATTCGGTGCGGCCAAGATTGCAGCGGTGGACCATGAGCACGATGCAGCCAATCGAGCAAGGCAGTCTGTCGGCGAGGACTTATATCTCGCTGCGCGAAGCCCTGATCGCCGGCAATTTCCGGCCCGGCGAAAGACTGTTGATGCAGGATCTGGCGCAACGGCTGGGCACCAGCGTCACGCCTGTGCGCGAGGCCTGTTTCAGGCTCGTCAGCGAGCAGGCGCTGGAACTGCGGTCAGGGCGGTTCATCACGGTTCCAGAGCTGACCCGGTCGCGTTACTGGCAGGTCCGGCTCATTCGCATCGCGCTCGAGGGACTGGCGGCCGAACTCGCCGTTGAGCATGTTTCGGAGAAGGACATTGCAAAACTGGTCGAGATCCATCGCGATTTCGTGGCCGGCGAAACGTCCGGCGATGCTGACCGCGCCCGTCGCGCCAATCGTGAATTCCACTTCGGGGTCTACCGCCTGTCCAAGATGGATATGCTGATCGCCCAGATCGAAAGCCTGTGGGTCTCGATGGGCCCTATCCTTAACGTGTATTATCTGCAGGCCGAGAACGATTACATCGGCGCGGAGGAGCACGAGACGCTGATCGAAGCGTTCCGGACCCGCAACAAGAAGGTGGCGCGCAAGGCGATCGAACGCGACATCGTGCGCGGTGGCATGAACCTGTTGCGGTATTTCGACGAGCAGGACGCGGCCGCCAAGCGGGCGTGATCGAAGCCGCCGGTCATTTGCTGGCGACCTCTCTTCGCGCTGGCTCAGGCCGCCCGAAGGCGCGCGGTGGCATCCTGGTCGACGACCCAGACGCCCTGCTCGGCGTCCAGCACCAGGGCAACCTTGTAGGACTTGCGAGCCGCTTCGCTTGTTAGCCAGCCGCGGCCAACGCTGGCCGCGACACGGCGGACATCGCGCTTGGTCGGGTCGCCGTAGCCGCCGCCGCCACAGGCAACGAACTCGATGCGCTCGCCGGCGCGGCACGCCTCCTCATGGAAGGCCGGCAATTCCACCAGCTTGCCATTCGTGCCGCGCTTGGCACTGCGACTTGCTTTGGCGTCACCGCCGCCCAGCACGCCACGCGGCGGAAAGGTTGTGCCATCGGCCGAGTAGACCAGTGTCATCTCGTGGTCGACGGGATAGAAGACACCGCCCACCGCGGGAGCGCCCTCGAACTCGCCAATGCCTTGGGTATCCGCCACCACGCCGCGCGATTCAATGATGATGGGATACATGGATTCGTCCACCTCCACGGAATCCAGCGCGATCAGGCCGCCATTCGCCGGCCCGCAATATGTCAACCAGCCGTCATAGCCGTGACGCGCGCCGCCGCCGGCGTAGCCAATGAAGACCTGGTTGACGTAGGGCTGCCCGTCCTTGAACGGATCCTTGCCCGAAATCACCCCGATCCCCGCCGGCAGGTGCGAGCCGCTCTCGGCCTGGCCATAGGGTTCTCCCATCGTCGAGAACACGCAATTGCCGGCGATGATCAACCGGTCGTTGACATTGGTGGTCGCCACCGAGGTGCCTACGGGGTAGCGGGGTTTGCCAACCACGCTTCCCTCCCGCATCAACACCTTGATCCGGCTCTTGGCGCCCTCGTTGTGCGGGATGCCGTCGTCGAGATTGTTGAAGACGCCAATGCGGCACGAGCCCGTGCAGGTGTTTTCCGACAGGTTGAGACCGCCAGGGACGTTATCCATGTTGTCACGCACGTCGACCGTGATCTCGCCGGCTTCAGGGTCGACATCGATGGTGATCCGGACCGGGATCCCCTCCTCCGCCACGCCGGGGACCGGGTCATGGCGGACCTCGTAGGAGAACTTGCCCTTCGGCAATTTGGCGATCTCGGCCATGGCGCGACGCGCACCGTAGTCGAACCAGTCCTCGACGAAATCCAGCAGCGTGTCGCGGCCGTATTTTTCAAGCAGCTCCAACAGACGGCGTCGACCGGTCCTGCAGGCGCCGATCTGGGCTCGCACGTCGCCCAGCCAGATGTCTGGAACACGGTTGCGCATCATGCCGATGCGCAGGATGTCCTGCTTCTCCCGGTGCTGTTCGACCACACGCACGCAGGGAAAGTGGATCCCTTCCTCATAAACGTTCTTGGCAAATGGCAGATAGGTCGAAGGTGTCGGCGCGCCAGTATCGGCGTGATGGGAAAGCGCCACGGCCCAGAACAGCGGCTTGCCGTCGAAAAAGATCGGCATCGCCATGATCAGGTCGGCATGATGGGTGCCGCCAGTGTATGGGCAGTTGTTGAGGAAGATGTCGCCGTCGGCGATATCGTCGAACAACTCCGTTATCGGACGGGTCGCCAGATCCATCGACATGACGTGGATCGGCAGCGCGTCCTCGGTGGAAACGAGGCGGTGATCATAGGTCAGGATCGCACAGCTCAGGTCGCGGGCGTTCTTGATCACCGCTGAGCGGCTGGCCCGCATCACGACCAGCGTCATTTCCCGCACCACCGCCTCGAACCGGCTTTTGAGAACCGACATCAGGAACGGATCGACGCGGCGCGTTGGCGTCTCCAGGCGAATGACAGGTGAATTCATTTTACGATGCCTTGTTCGGGAAGGTTTGAGTCTCAATCGACTGTCACGACAATGTTGCCTTGCGGGTCGACGCGCCCGCGGTGTCCGTCCTTGAGGAAGGCGGTGAACGTCGTCGCCTCCACCAGGCATGGCCCATCAAGCGCCGCCCCCGCGCCCAGCTGGTCCATGTCGTAGACAGGCAGAGAGCTCGTCCGCCGGGTTTCGTGCAAATAAGCTGGCCGATGGGTCTTGGCGACCGGCGCCGTCGCCTGGTCGGCTAGCCTGAAGTCCCTCCAGGCGTCCTGATTAGCCCGCTTGCCCACCGCGCGCAGCTTCCAGTTGGTGAATTCGACGACGTCGCGGTCGGATCTGATTGAATAAATGCGTTCGTGCATCTGATGGAACGCTTCGACGAGACCTGGCAGTTTCGCCGCGTCGAGACGCGCCTCGTTGGCTTCGAAATGGACCTCGATCTCCCAGGATTGGTATTCGTAGCGACCAAGAAAGGAGAACTCGAAACGCCGGAGATCTGGCTCAACACCGGCCTGTTCGAGGAATGCTTCGCCCGACACCTTCAACCGCGCCAGGATGTCGGAGACGCCGGCGGCGTCGAAGCGCCGGGTCGAGGTTAGAAAAACCGCGCTTTCCTCGCGCGTGATATCAGAGATCAACCCGCCGAACGCGCTCAACCCAGCCATGAAGCGCGGGATCATGTAGCGTTTCAAGCCCAATATGTCGGCCATCTCGGCGATGTGGATGGCGGTCGCACCGCCGCCGCAGACAAAGAAACTGTCGCGTGGGTTTATGCCCTCGCGAATGGTGATTTCCTCGATGGCCCCGACCATGTTGTGGTTGCTGGTGGTCTGGATGGCGTAAGCCGCGTCGAGCAACGGGATGCCGAGCCGCGTCGCGATGCTCGCGACCGCTTTCTCGGCCAGATCGCGGCTGATCTTGATCCGGCCGCCGAGAAAATAATCCGGGTCAATGATGCCGAGCACGACATTGGCGTCGGTGACCGTCGGCGCGGTGCCGCCCGCTCCGTAGCATGCCGGCCCCGGCCGCGCGCCAGCGCTTTGCGGCCCGACACGAAGCAGGCCGCCATCGTCGACCCAGGCAATCGACCCGCCGCCGGCGCCAACCGATCTCACATCGACTTTCGCGATCCCCAGCGAGTCGTCGTGGATCATGCTGTCCGGGGTGACGATGATCTGGTGGTCACGCAAAGCCGAGACGTCGAAGGTGGTGCCGCCCATGTCACCGACGATGACGTTGGCTTCGTCGCTCAGCGCCAGCGCGGCCATCGGCGCCAGCGTCGGCCCCGACATGACGCTGTAGATTGGCCGCCGCAGCATCTCGGCGGGAGGCATCATTCCACCGACGCAGTTGGCGAGCAGCAGCTCGCCCTGGAAACCCGCCTGCGAAAGTGCTTGCCGCAAGTCCTCGATGTAGGTGCGCACGATCGGATTGATCGACGCGTCGATAGCGGCCGCGATGATGCGCTTGTACTCGCGCGACATCGGATTGACTTCATGGCTAAGCGTGACCGGGATCTCCGGCCATGCCTGCGCGATGATATCGCGCACCGTTGTTTCATGGATGGGATTGACGACCGACCAAAGCAGACCGACCGCTATCGCTTCGACCCCATAGCGCCGGAAGTCGGCTATCGCCGCCTCGACATCGGATCTCGACAGAGGCGTGAGCTCCCGCCCGCGCGCATCGACGCGGCCCCGCGCCGTCTTCGTCAGGTGGCGCGGGACATAGGGCTCGGGATAGTCGAGCCGCCACTGGAAGGCGCCCTTGCGCGGCCCCTCGCGCAGGACGAGGATGTCCTGATGTCCTTCGTTGAGGATCAATCCGACCTTGACGGTCTTGCGCTCGACCAGCGCATTGGTCGAGACGGTCGAGCCGTGTACGATCAAGTCGATCTTGGTCATGAACGTCGCGGGATCGAGCCCGTATCCGGCCGCCGCCACGTGCAGCACGTTGATGAATCCCTTCTCGAATTCGCCGGGCGTGGTGGGCGATTTGAAGATCGAGATTTTCCCACCGGGCTCGGAAACCAGGCAATCGGTGAACGTTCCGCCGATATCGATGCAGACTTGATAAGCCATTTATAGGTCCGAAGCTGTTAGCGTTTCTTGTGATCGCGGCCCAGTATCAGGCTGGCCAGAATGATGAGGCCCAACAAAACCTGCTGGAGATACCCGTCGACCTGCATGAGGTTCATGGCGTTGGAAATGACCGTGATGAACAGGGCACCGAGCAGAGCCGCGGTGACGCCTCCCTCTCCGCCGGTGAGGCGCACGCCACCGACCACCGCCGCCGCTATCGATTCCAGGGTCAGGTTGCCGCCGAGATTGGGCTCGCCCGATCCGGTGCGCGCGGTGAGCAGCATGGCGCCAATCGCGGCCAGCAGCGAGCAGACCACGTAGTCGATCGCAACGACGCGTCCGGTGCGAACGCCCGCCGCCTTCGCCGCGCGAGGGTTGGCGCCGATGAGATACAGGCCGCGGCCGAACACGGTGAAGCGCAGGACCAGGAACAGCAGTGCGAAACACAGCGCGGCGAACAGGATGGGCACCGGAATGCCGATCAGCCGTCCCTCCGCCAAGGCGTCCGTAAAGGCTTCGGGAACGCCCGGCACGGGAAAGCCGCCGCTGACGGTTGACGCCAGTGCCATGACAATGTTGGCCATGCCAAGCGTCGTCACCAGTGGATTGATGCCGATACCGGCGATGAGGACGCCGTTCAGCCCGCCGATCAGCAGCCCGACGCCAAGGCCAGCGGCGATCCCCCACAGGATGGGCATATCGCCGCTTCCGGTCATCACCATCGCCGATATGACGCTGACGAGCGAGACGGTAAAGCCAAGCGACAGGTCGAAGCCGCGCGTCAGCAGCACCATGGTCTGCGCCATGGCAAACAGTGCGAGATAACTCGTCTGGATCGCGATGTTCCAGAGATTGCCGCTTGAAACAATGCGCGGGTCGAGCAGACCGAGACCCAGCAGGGCCAGGAATACGAGCCCCGGCAGCTTGGCCTGCGACGCGAACTGGCGGATGTCCGGGCGAGCGCGGTCAAGAACAACCGGAGCCGCCATGTCTGGGCGATCAGACATTGGCCCGCCTCCCCTGAACAATTCGGTCGAAAGCCAGTGCGCCGATGAGCACCGAACCCAGCACCAGCGTCTGGAACTTGCTGTCGATCTGCGTGAGGTTCATCGCATTGGCAATGATCGCCAGGCACAGCGCCGCCATGGCGACGTTCTCGGCGCGGCCTGAGCCGCCGCGCAATGAAACGCCGCCGATCACCGCTGCGGCGATCGTCTCCAGTCCGAGCGTCCCGCCGATCGTCGACTGGCCGGAACCGATACGGGCGGTGATCAGCACGCCGGTGAGCGCGGCCAGGAGACCGGAGAGCACATAGGCGGTAATCAACACACGGTGTGTGCGCACTCCCGACAGCCGGGCGGCACCGACATTGCCGCCGACGGCGTAGAAGTGGCGCCCGAGCGCGGTCCGACGCTGCAGAATGATGGCGATGGCGATCACCGCGATCGCCAGCAGCAAGGCCGGCGGCAGGCCAGGCACCTGCCCTCGCCCGATGGCATCGACGAAGGCGTCGGAAACGCCATAGATCGGGATGCCCTGCGTGTAATAGAGCGTAATTCCCGCGACGATCGACAACGACGCCAATGTCACCATGAAAGGTGATAGGGAAAGCCGCGCCACCAGCGTGCCGTTTACCAGGCCAACACAGGCGCCGCTGGCCAAGGCCAGCGCCACCGGCACCAGCAGCTGGAGCCCATGCGCATCGGGCATCGCGGCCATTGCCGCGGCCGTGACCACGGACGCCAAGGCCATGGTGGCGCCGACCGACAGATCAAAACCGCCCGTGGTCATGACGATCATCTGACCGATCGCCGGAACCGCCAGGAAGGAGAAATTGCGCAGGACGTTGAGGATGTTCAGGCGGTTCAGAAAACGCGGTTCGACGATCGCGGCCGCGGCCGCGACCGCGACCAGAAGCAGGATGACGATCCCGCCGGTTTCCAGAAAACGGCGCCGCAGCGTGTCAGGGCTCATGCTGCCTCCGTGGCGCCGGTATCGGCGTCGAAATAGTGACGCAGCACAGTGGCCTCGGTGATGCCGTCGGCTTTGAGTTCGGCGACTATGCGCCCTTCGCGCATGACATAGACGCGGTTGGCCAGGTGAACGAGCTCTGGCAGTTCGGACGATGACAGCAGAATAGCCGCGCCATTCTCGACCAGGCTTTTCATAAGCCTGTAGACCTCGCTTTTAGCGCCCACGTCGATGCCGACCGTCGGTTCATCGAAAATATGGACCGAGACAGGACGCATCAGACCGCGCGCCAGCACGAGTTTCTGCTGGTTTCCTCCCGAAAACGACGACGCCGCGCGTTCCGGCGCCATCGGTCGTAGACCCAGTGTCTTCAACGGCGCGGCTATCGCCCGGCGCTCGCGCCAGAACTTGAGCAGTCCGGCCTGGGACAGTCTCGGGTCGTCGAGCGCGGCCATGGTCACATTCTCGCGGCCTGGCCGGCCAAGCGCCAGTCCCTCGGCGCCGCGATCGGCCGGGTAGTAACAAAGTCCAGCACGCAACATGCTGTGCGGCACTGGCGCTCTGACCACCTCGCCATGGAGTTCGATCTCACCGGACGTCACACGCTCCAGGCCGAATACGGCTCGGCAAAGTTCGCTACGACCGCAGCCAACCAGGCCCGCCAGGCCGACGATTTCGCCAGCTCTGACCACGATGGAGGCATCGGATAGGGTGCCGGAGACACTGATCCCCCTGGTCGCCAGCACGATTTCGGCGGGGCGCTGGCTAATTGATGGATAAAGTCGTTCGACCGGCTGGCCGACCATCATCTCGATCAGGGTCGCGTCCGATGCCGCGGCGATGGCCACTGTGTCGATCTTGCGCCCTCCTCGCAAGACCGTGACACGGTCCGCGAGCCGACGGATCTCGGCCATGCGATGCGACACATAGATGATGCCGACGCCCCGCGCCTTGAGGCCCGCGATTGCGGCGAACAGTTTTTCCGCTTCACCGTCGGTAAGCGACGCGGTCGGTTCGTCGAGGATGAGTATCTTGGCATCCGAAAGCATGCCCTTGGCAATCTCGACCATCTGCTTTTGCGCCCGGGTCAGCGTTTCGATCTTGCTGTCCAGCTCGACGTGAAAGCCAACGTCGCGGAAGCGTTCTTCCGCGCGGGCACGCATCGCGCGCCGATTTAGGAAAAGCCTTCCCTTGATCTCGCGTCCAAGAAACAGGTTCTCCTCGACAGTGAGGTCGGGGACAAGACTGAATTCCTGGAACACAGCCGCCACCCCGGCATCGCGGGATTTCTGTGGGGTCAGCGCGGAAACGGTTTGGCCGTCGATACGGCAAGAGCCTTCGGTCCAGCCGTAGGTTCCCGCTATCAGATTGATGAGCGTCGACTTTCCGGCGCCGTTTTCGCCGAGAAGGGCATGGACCTCACCGCTCAGCAGCGTGAAATCGACGCCGTCAAGCGCCACCACCCCCCCGAAACGCTTCGTCATACCCGTAAGTTCAAGCATCGCTGACACCACCGAACTCGAAGCAAAACGGGCGGCAGGCCAAGGCCGAGGTCTACCGCCCATCGAAGATGCGACTATTGTACCGAAAATTCAGGCTTCCACCCATCGGGCGCGAAAATCTGCGTCGGGTCGATTTTGTCGACGTTGTCCTTGGTCACGATACCCGGCGCGACCAGCAGAACCTTCTCATAGTCCTTCTTTTCCAAGGCGCGCACCGCGAGGTCGACGCTGATGCGGCCCATCATCACCGGATACTCGGCGGCAAAGCCAAGCACCTTGCCTTCCTTGACCAGCTTCAGCATCGTCTGGTTCTCGTAAGACGACATGATCACGACATCGTCGCGGCCAGCGTCGGCGACGGCGCTGACGGCCGCTTCCGCCGCAGCAGCCCCGCCCCAGATGACATTGAGATCCGGATAGGTCTGCAGGGCGTCCTCGACGAGGCGCAGGCTTTGCGGAACGCCGGGCTCACCATAGAGCTCGGCCGCGAGCTTGATGTTGCCGGTTTTGATGCTGTCGCGAAAGCCCGCCATATAGCTCTCCGCCCAACCCGATCCCTGCGGACCCGGCAGGCCGATTGCGGTCGTCTTTTTGTCGCCGAGATACTTCTTGAGGTACTCACCCTCCTGAAAACCCTTCTGGTAGGTATCGGGCGTGATGCGCGCGGTGATCGGAGTTTCCAGGATGGGATTGGCGACGGCGATCTGGACAAGACCCTTGGCGTCGCCCTCCTTCAGCTTGGCCGCCAGGCCGGCTTCCGAGATGGCGGCGACGAGGATGCCCTGGGCACCCGATGCGACGCAATCGTCGTATTGAGACAGCTGCTTGGGCAGCGCGTCATAGCCGCCAGCCTGCAGGACCGTCACTTTGACACCCAGGCGCTTTGCTTCCTCAACGATACCGTAGTCGACCGAGACCCAGTAGCTGTCCTTGAGGTGCGGAAACAAGACGCACAGGTTCCAAGGCTTCTCGGCCTTTTCCAGCGGCACATAGTCGAGTGCCTCGACTTTTTTCAGATCGCCGCCTTTGGCCGCGTTGATCTTGAAGGGCCACCAATCCTTGGCCTGGGCGGCGTTGGGCAGGACGGCCACGCCGGTGACGAAAGCCGCCGCGAGGATGGATCGGAAAGCGTGATTCTTGGTCATGTGATTCCCCATTTTCGTGTGTTCCCGGGTCCGGAGCCGGCGATTTCGCCGGCTCCGCGGTCTGCCTTGGGAGCAGAGGCTTGCTGGCGGATCGTAGTACCGTCTAGGCGAGTTCGCCTTCAGGGCCATCCGCGCCGTTGTTCATTTTCACAGTGCTACCGTACTACTTATAAGTTATAAGTCAACAGGGTTTTCATTAGCCGGTGCTCAGCCGGGAAGGTGTCTTCAATCGCGGTTTCGCTGCCTCGACCGGGATCACAATCCATTTGACGAAAGACGAGGTCGGAGACAGCAACCATGCAACTGGCCGCGGCGATGTGGGCTTCCTCGCGACCGACCGGTATGCGGCTTGTCGATCGAGTTGCCTGACATCAAGCGCCGGCGAATAAGTCAAAGCGATCAGCGTGGCCTTCGAATACAGAGCCATTGGTCAGCAGCCACACTTCGCTATCGACCAACGTCATAGGGTCTTTAGGGAGGAGATGTGCCCAGTGCATTCGCGTGCTGCAACAGCCGCGCTGAACCGCACCGCAGCGTGCCATAACACGCTGCGGTCGGATGATTGTTGAAATGACGGTTCCCCGCGCACGACCGTGCCGCTTTCCAACTTCTCTCGTCTGGCGCTTGCCAGCCTGAGTTCTTCCTAGAGGTCGGCGCACGGATTGCGGGTGTTGTCTTGCGACTTCATTCTCCCGGCAGCCGGGCATAGGCCCGCAACGTGGAGGCTTCTAAATGGAACGCGGGTTCCCGATGCTTAGTGGGTGGTGCTGCTTGAGCAGGGCAGGGCAGCACAGCCTCCGCCGGCAGGCCGTCGCGGCCGGTTCCCTTGATAGCGTGCCGGCGCAAGTCCCGCGTCACCAGGCTCGCAAATCGCGATGCACGTCCAGCCATTGCGACATGGTTTTGCCAGCTGAGAGGCCGATCCCGTGTGCGGCGAACAGTCGAAACACTGATTGGTCGGTGTGCGTTCCTGGCGTATTGTGCAGCACTTCTGGCATTACTGGCCTTGCGGGGATGACGAGTCGGTCATGCGACAAGTATGGATGTCCCTATCGGAATAGCCGGTCCGCCTTATCGGTCGTCACACCCGCATATCGCTCCGCTTCTAGGGAACACCCCATCACGCGAGGAAAGACATGGCCACATGCGCAGCATCGCCAATCTAGCCGTTGGGCGGACGGCCCGGCGCTTGGGCCAGTCCACCGGCTTTAACCTGCGTCACAACTTGATCCAAGTGATCCTAGGTGACGACAACGTTGTTCGTCATCATTTGATGGGGCGGGGATTGGCCCAAAAGTGAGCCCCCCAAACTGTGCGGTTGCCAAATACGTAATGGAGTGAATTGGAATGATCATCGTAACAGGCGCCACGCACGGGATTGGGCGGGCCTGCGTGGAGAAACTTGCGTCTGCCGGTTCCAGAGTGGTGGCGACCGGCCGAGATGCAGAAGCGGGCGCGGCGCTCGAACGCGCCAATCACGGTGTCACGTTCGTTGCCGGTGACATCATCCGTGAAGACGATTGCCGCCGTGTCGTCGACCGTGCGCTTGAACTTGGCAACGGCCGGCTCGCGGGGCTCGTGAACAATGCCGGCATGTCGAAGCGCATTGCCTTCGCCACCGCCACCCAGGACGATTGGGATGAGGTCCTTGCGGTTAATGCACGCAGCGTCTTTTTCTTCATCCGTCATGCGCTGGACGGCTTGCGGCTCGGGAGGGGTTCAGTCGTCAACATGGCCAGCATCGCCGGAAAGACGGGCGAAGAAGGGCTCGCTGCCTACTGCGCCTCAAAGGCCGCGGTCATCGGGCTGACGCAGGCGCTCGCGCTGGAGTTCGGCGAGGAGATCCGCTTCAACGCTGTCTGCCCCGGCCAGATCGAAACACGCATGATGGGCAACATCATAAGCGATGCACTGCGCAAGAAGCAGCTCGAACTGCGGATCCCTGCCAACCGCTTCGGTGCCCCTGAAGAGATCGCTGATGTGGTCGCTTGGTTACTTTCGAATCAATCGAGCTATGTCAACGGCACGGTGGTGACTGTAGACGGCGGGGAAACAGCCGGCCTGCGCACACCGCGCGTCGCGCAGATCGATGGTGCTTAGGGCAATTCAGCTCAGCCGGAGCCGCGCTCGTCGAAATAGCGCAGAAAACCATGTGAGCCTCGCTGGATGTCGTTCTCGATCGCCTCGCGGGCCCTCTTCCTGTCGCCAGCCCTCAAGGCCTCGATGAGATGGTCATGTTCTTCCGCGCCGGTGTACCCGCGCGGAATTTCCCGATCGTAAACGTTAAGGATTGGACCCATCGAAGCCCACATGCTTTCGATCTGTCCGATCAGCATCGGCATACGCGACAGGCGGTAGACGCCGAAGTGGAAAGCGCGATTGGAGGATCGCGCTTCCTTGATATTACCGGCCTTATGGCTCTCTACAAATGAGGCGCGGAAGGTCTCAAGCTGTTCGAGATCGGCGGGGGCAAAATGGTCGGCAGCGTGTTCTGCCGCAAGCCCTTCAAGTGCCACGCGGATCAGCTTGATCTGAATGTAGCGGGCGCGGCTGAGGTCTGGCACCGCGGCGAACCTGCCGGAGCGCAACTCGAGCGCCTGCTCGCTGACGAGCCGCAGACAGGCTTCGCGCACCGGCGTAATGCTGGTTCCGAGCTGCTCGGCAAGATCCTGCATAAGCAGACGATCGCCCGGCGCGAAATTGCCTATGATCAAGCCATCCCGCACCTTGCTGTAAATCCGCGCGGACAGGCTGCCCATCTCCTCGGGCTGCATCTTCATAGGGCCCATGGGACTCCCCTCGTCTCTGCTGCAGCTCTACGGAAATGTCGATTGACGCGTTTCACTACGTTTATAAGTTATAATCGCTGCCTATATTTTGTTATTCAGCGGCAAACAAGTACGTGCACGTTAATTGTCTGCAGCAAACATGTCCGTTTTCATAATTATTTGTGAAATTTTGTTTCATATAAAAACAAGGAGACCCTTCTTTTCCGATTCTGACAATGGAATGTGACGACAGAAAAAGGCGCGATCTCATCTGCGTGGCATGAGTTGGTGTGCGAGAGATGATGACATCTGGAGGAGCCGGGAAGCTTACATGTCAATTTCCAGTCTGATGGGCAGAAATTTCCGATTCTGAGGCGACTCCGAACCGGCTGGACCGACGATGACGTCGGCAGCGTCAAGATGATCCGGCAGGCCAGCAAGTCCAAAAGCTGCGTATGGCGTTTGCAGAGCGTTTCGCCGCCGAAGGGCTTCAAGGGCTGTTGCGCGACAAGACGCGTATCGGGAATGTACGGTCCGAAAGGCGCCGGCATTGCCGCGGAACTTGGCATCATGGATCGTCCAACCCTCATCGAAGGGACGCTAGGTAAGGCGTTCGGCTCGATGGGGGGTTATGTGACCGGACCTGCCTCCATTGTTGACAGCATACGAAGCTTCTCGATCGGTTTCATTTTCACCACGGCGCTTGCGCCAGCGCTTGCGGCTGGTGCGCTGGCAGCGCTGCGCCATCTTCGCGATTTAGATTCAGAACGAATTGATCTGCACCGGAAAACGAAACTTTTAGTCGGATTGCTGAAAGAGGCGGGCATCCCCGTCATGCCGACCCGAAGCCACATCATTCCTGTGCTTATTGGTGATCCATTCCGTTGCAAGGAAGCGTCCCGCCAGCTTCTAGATCAGCATGGAATATACGTTCAGCCAATTCTGGCGCCGAGTGTTCCGGTGGGAACCGAGCGGTTCAGGGTGACGGTTACGCCTGCCCATAGTACGACAGATATTCGGACGTTCGTCGATGCGCTCAGGCAGGTTCTGCTGCGGGACAATCTTGGCAAGGCTGCCTAATGTAAATGCTGGGAACGACAGGGCGCGCAGCCTCAGACCTGATTATATCAGCCGGGCTCGCCGAGGTGGAAGCGGCGGTCCGCGATCCGGTTCTGACGCCCGATCGCATCTTCGAATGTCATCGGAAAGCAGTTCCGTAACCCGCAATGACAGCTTTCGCGATCTTAAATGATGTGACTCCATGATTGAATGGGGCTGTTTGACGACTCGCTGCTTACACATCGGCCGGTTCCAGATTCAGGGCTCACCATGAGCCGGTATGACCAGAGCGCATGTTCTTGTGCTGCGAGTTTGATGTGGCTTGGCGTGCCCTACCCGAGAGGTAGGCCACGCCAAGGCCCACGGGATCACACACGAGCAAGCCTCCGACGCCGCCCTAATCAACAACGCTGCAACAGATCCTTCAAATCAATTTACAAGATTTTTACAACCGTCAGTCGTTGACAATGGTACGGCACCGCGAGTCTGAGGTCCGGCACGGCCATAAAAGTGACGCCGGTACCCTCGGACCGCCGCCAGCACGCAACATCGGGATTAACAGCAATGGTAAGAAGAAGAGCGCTCATATTGGTCGAAGGCCATAGGGGTACTGGTCAGCTATACGTCCAAGCGGCTCAGTGTCTTGGTCTTCATCCAATTACTCTGACGGCTGATCCACCTCGGTACGACTATCTTTCGGCGGAAAACGTTGAGGCAATCCGTGTCGACACTGGCAATCTCGAAGCGTTGGTCCGCGAAAGTTCGCGGCTGCGTGCTACCCACGACATTGCTGGCATTACTGGCTTTGCCGGGGACCATGAATCAATCTATGCGACAGTTGGCAAGCTTTGCCGGCATTTCGATCTACCGGGACCGAACCCTGAATCGATTGAACGAAGCTGCGACAAATTCAAGCAACGCCAACTCCTCGCGCAGGCCGGCGTTCCAATACCGGCTTATCGGTTGGCAACGAATGCGGCGGAGGTAGAAAGCTCGGCTGCAGAGATCGGCCTGCCCGTGATTCTTAAGCCGGCAGTAGGCAGCGGCAGCATGGGTGTCCGATTGTGCCGCAGCCTCGAAGACGTAGCCGAACATACGACCTATCTATTGGGCGGAAAGCACATATGGCGGTCTACACCGAAAATACTCGTCGAAGAATTCGCACAGGGCCCGTTCTATAGCATTAATGTTATGGGGAATGAGGTCGTTGCGATTTGCGCCAATGACTTTGGTCCCCTCCCCCATTTCGTCATACGTGAGGTGACGTATCCGGCCCTGCTAACCGATCAGGAGCGTGAGCGCATCGCCGATGTTTCGCTGAGCTGTTTGCGGGCTCTCGGCCTTGGCTGGGGGCCAACTAACATTGAACTCCGGTGCACGAAACGCGGTCCAGTTGTCATTGAAGTCAATCCGCGTCTTAGTGGCGCGCCCGACCCTCAACTGGTCCAGTTAGCTTACGGTGTCGACCTCGTCACCGAGCACATCAAGCTTGTCATTGGCGAGGAATGGGATCTGCGCAAAAAGCATTCGCATACTGCGGCCGCGCGATTCCTGCTTCCTGATCAAGATGGCACCCTCGACTGGATTGGTGGCGACACTCAGGCAGCTGCTATATTAGGTGTGGCCGAGGTCAAATTGAATGTTGAACCCAAGACACCGATCGTCAGGAAGGGGGATTTCCGAGACTGGATTGGACATGTCATTGCCACTTCGCCCAGCCGTGCTGAAACCGAGGGCGCCCTTCAGCGAGCGGTCGCCTTGATCGATTGGTCGATCACCCCTTTTCCGGCGACAATAGGAGGTGATCGAGAGCACGATGTTTGTGGGGCGTTCGGGCGGCCCACCAGTTCTGTTCCGATCAGGCAATGACGGCTTAAGATCCTTGAAACGCAGCAGTTCCGTCTACGTCAATGTCACATCAAGTTTGACGAGGCAAATGCAGCTTTGGCCACACCTGCCCTATCTCCCGCGGAACTTCTCCGCGACCCGTGGCGAGGCCGTCGGGCCAATTTGGGCCCAATTTGATTGCCGCCCACCGCCGCCGCAGGACGAACACGCGCTTGACAAGACAACCCCGGCCCGTTCAACTTGAGGCATTCACCAGGGGAGTCCCGGCAAGGGGCTGAGATACTGCTGGCTTTCGCGGCGCAGTGACCCGTTGAACCTGATCCAGTTCATACTGGCGTAGGGACGGTGCAAGCGCTCTGCGGGAGTTCACGCCCGAGGTCCTGTTTCGGCAGGTAGACAGAAGCGTCTTTTCATCCTTCCGGCACAGAACTGGGTCTCCAATGCATGAGCAAAGGAGCCTCAAGATGAATGCCCTCACCCCCGCCGTGTCGACGGGACCGCTGCCTGCTTCGCGTAAGATCCACAAGCCCGGTGCCATCCACCCGCAGATCAGGGTGCCGATGCGCGAAATCTCCGTCCATCCGACAGCCGGCGAACCGCCCGTCACCGTCTACGACCCGTCGGGCTCCTATACCGATCCGGCTGTCGAAACCAGCATCCAAAAAGGCCTGGCCCGGCTTCGCCACGAATGGATCTTGGCGCGCGGCGATGTCGAGGACTGCGACGGCCGCCACGTCCGGCCGGAAGACAATGGATACGCCACCGGCGAGCGCCTGACACCGGAATTTCCGATACGCAATCGGCCGCTCAAGGCCAAGCAGGGCAAGGCGGTGACCCAACTTGCCTATGCGCGCGCCGGCATCATCACGCCAGAAATGGAGTTCGTCGCCATCCGCGAGAACCTTGGTCGCGAGATCCTACGCGGCAAGCTTGAGCGCGACGGCGAGGCTTTCGGCGCGACGCTGCCCGATTTCGTCACGCCCGAATTCGTGCGTGACGAGGTGGCGCGCGGACGGGCGATCATCCCCGCCAACATCAACCATCCCGAGAGCGAGCCAATGATCATCGGCCGCAATTTCCTGGTCAAGATCAACGCCAACATCGGCAACTCCGCCGTCACATCATCGATGGCCGAAGAGGTCGAAAAAATGGTCTGGGCGATCCGCTGGGGCGCCGATACGGTGATGGACCTGTCGACCGGCCGCAACATCCACAACATCCGCGAATGGATCGTCCGCAACGCGCCGGTGCCGATCGGCACGGTGCCGCTCTACCAGGCGCTCGAGAAGGTTGGCGGCATTGCCGAGGACCTGACCTGGGAGGTCTACCGCGACACGCTGATCGAGCAGGCCGAGCAAGGCGTCGACTATTTCACCATCCACGCCGGCGTGCGGCTGCATTACATCCCGCTGACCGTTGACCGGGTCACGGGTATCGTCTCGCGCGGCGGCTCGATCATGGCAAAATGGTGCCTGCACCATCACCGGGAAAGCTTCCTCTACGAGCACTTCGCCGAGATCTGCGACATCGCCAGAGCCTACGACGTCTCCTTCTCGCTCGGCGACGGTCTTCGTCCAGGCTCGATCGCCGATGCGAACGACGCGGCGCAATTTGCCGAGTTGGAAACGCTCGGCGAACTGACGCAGATCGCCTGGGCGAAGGATTGCCAGGTAATGATCGAAGGCCCCGGCCACGTGCCGATGCACAAGATCAAGCAGAACATGGAAAAGCAGCTCGCCGTCTGCGGTGAGGCTCCGTTCTACACGCTTGGCCCGCTGACGACCGACATCGCGCCGGGCTATGACCACATCACCTCCGGCATCGGTGCCGCCATGATAGGCTGGTTCGGCACCGCAATGCTTTGCTACGTCACGCCGAAAGAGCATCTCGGCCTTCCCGACCGCAACGACGTCAAGATTGGCGTGATCACCTACAAGATCGCCGCCCATGCAGCCGATCTGGCGAAGGGCCATCCGGCAGCGAAAGTCAGGGATGATGCGCTTTCGCGCGCGCGCTTCGAGTTCCGCTGGGAGGACCAGTTCAATCTGTCGCTCGACCCGGAAACCGCGCGGTCCTTCCACGACCAGACTTTGCCCAAGGAAGCGCACAAGGTGGCGCATTTCTGCTCGATGTGCGGACCGAAATTCTGCTCGATGCGCATCTCTCACGATATCCGTGCCGAGGCGCAGAAAGAGGGCATGGCGGCGATGGCGGCGAAATACCGCGAGGGCGGTGATCTCTACCTGCCGGCGGACGAGACCGGCGCGCCGCTCATAGCTCAGCCACGTGAGCCATCATGAAGGTCTTGGTCAAAGGGGCCGGCGTTGCCGGCCTCACCGTCGCCTTCGAGTTCGCCGCACGCGGCGCGGTGGTTACCGTTGCCGAGACAAGGACTGCCCTTAGCGGCAATGCGTCGTGGTTCGCCGGTGGCATGTTGGCACCGTGGTGCGAGCGTGAAAGCGCCGAGCAGCCGGTGCTGGATCTCGGACGCGACGCCGCCGACTGGTGGGACGCCGCAACGCCCGGCTTGGTAGCACGACGGGGAACGCTGGTCTTGGCCGCGCCGCGCGATGCGCGCGAGCTCGACCGGTTCGCCAGCCGCACGACGGGCTATCGGCGCGTCGAGGAAGATGAAATTGCCTTGCTGGAGCCCGACTTAGCCGGCCGCTTCCGCCGCGGATTGCTCTTCCCCGACGAGGCTCACCTCGACCCACGCCCGGCGATGGCGGCACTTCATGACAAGCTTGCGACCATGGGTGTCAAATTCCACTTCGGCTGCGACGCCCGGCCTGTTTCGGGTTTCGCCCGTCAGATAGACTGTATGGGAATGGCAGCGGCCGATGACAGGCTGCGCGGTGTTCGCGGCGAAATGCTGATTCTTCGCACGCCTGATGTCTCGCTGTCGCGGCCGGTCCGTTTGCTGCATCCGCGCTTTCCGCTTTATGCCGTGCCGCGCACCGATCACCGTTTCATGATCGGAGCGACGATGATTGAAAGCCAGAGCGCCGGACCGGTGACGGCGCGTTCCATGATGGAGCTGCTGGGTACCGCCTATGCCCTCCACCCGGCCTTTGGCGAGGCCGAGATCGTTGAAACCGGTGTCGGCGTCCGCCCAGCCTTTCCCGACAATTTGCCGCGCGTCGAAACGAACGGTGAAATCATCGCGATCAACGGCCTCTATCGTCACGGTTTTCTCCTGGCTCCCGCCATGGCGCGCCAGGCTGCCGACCTGGTTTTCAGTCAAGACAGAACCAAGGAGCTTGCTCATGAAACTGATGGTCAACGGCGAAGCGCATGAGGTTGCCGCCACCACGCTGGCCGGGCTGCTTGCCGCGCTTGACTATGAGGGCGATTGGCTCGCGACCGCCGTCAACAACGACCTGGTGCAGAAAGCCAACCGGGCGGAATTCCAGTTGAACGACGGCGACCGGATTGAAATCCTCTCGCCCATGCAGGGCGGCTAGCATGTTCGACCTTCTTGGAACGACGCTTCCCTCCCGACTGCTTCTCGGCACGGCTCAGTATCCTTCGCCGGCCATCCTTGCCGATGCGGTCAGGGCATCGGGCACGGCGGTGGTGACCGTCTCGTTGCGCCGTGAGATGGCAGGCGGCAGGGCCGGCGAAAAATTCTGGTCGTTGATCCGATCGCTCGGCGTCAGAATCCTGCCCAACACTGCTGGCTGCCACTCCGTCAAGGAAGCTGTCACGACTGCGAAGATGGCGCGCGAAGTTTTCGGTACCAACTGGATCAAGCTCGAAGTGATCGGCAACCATGACACGCTGCAGCCGGATGTTTTCGGCCTGGTCGAAGCCGCCCGCATCCTGTGCGAGGACGGCTTTGATGTATTCCCCTATACCACCGACGACCTCGTCGTCGCCGAGCGACTCCTTGCGGCGGGCTGCAAGGTCTTGATGCCCTGGTGTGCACCGATCGGTTCCGCCCTCGGGCCGGTCAACATTCCGGCCCTGCGCTCAATGCGCGGGCATTTCCCGGGCGTTCCGCTGATTGTGGATGCGGGGCTCGGACGGCCGTCGCACGCGGCGACTGTCATGGAACTCGGCTTTGACGCCGTGCTCCTGAACACGGCGGTCGCCAGGGCGGCCGATCCGGTCGGCATGGCGCGCGCGTTCGGCAAGGCGGTCGAGGCCGGTCGTGAAGCTTTCAGCTCCGGAATGCTCGAACCGCGCGACGTCGCCATACCATCGACACCGACCATCGGCAGGGCAGTATTTTCATGAAGCTCGATCCCTTCTACCTGATCCTCGACAGCGCCGCCTGGATCGAACGGCTGGTGCCGCTTGGCGTTAAGATGGTTCAGTTGCGCATCAAGGATAGGGACGAGGCCACGCTGCGGACGGAAATCCGCCGCGCGAACGGCGTCTGCGCGGTCCATGGTTGCCAACTGATCGTCAACGACTATTGGCGCACGGCAATCGAGGAAGGCTGCGACTTCGTCCATCTCGGCCAGGAGGATTTGGCTGCGGCCGACCTGCTGGCGATTAAGTACGCCGGATTGAAGCTCGGGCTTTCCACGCACGATCATCTCGAACTGGAAACGGCCATCGCTGCCGAGCCCGACTATATCGCGCTCGGCCCCATCTATCCCACCATCCTGAAGCAGATGAGATGGGCGCCGCAAGGGCTCGAGCGGATCAGCGAGTGGAAGCATAGGGTGGCGCCGATCCCATTGGTCGCCATCGGCGGCCTGAACCCCGACCGGCTCGACGGTGTCTTCGAGGCCGGTGCGGACACCGCGGCGGTGGTCACCGACATCACGTTTAATGCCGATCCCGAAGCGCGCACGCGAGAATGGATCGAAAAGACAAAGCCATGGCGCTGAGGCGAGAACCGCATGTGCTCGTGGTCGGCGGATCAGACTCCAGCGGTGGGGCTGGAATTGCACGCGATATCGAGATGATCTCTTCCATTGGCCTGCGCACCTGCCTTGCTGTCACCGCGCTAACGGTGCAGACGCACCATGCGGTCATGGAAATCCACTCTATGCAACCCGGTCTGGTGGCCGGTCAGATGCGTGCGGGGTTGCAGGCCAACAAAGTGGCGGCCATCAAGATCGGCATGCTCGCCACGGTGGAGATCGTCATTGCGGTTGCCGGAGTGCTGCGCGAAAATCCGCAGGTGCCGGCAGTGCTCGACCCGGTGCTGGCGTCGACGTCAGGCCGGGCGCTCCTGGAAGCCGGCGCCATCGCCGCCCTGAAATGCGATCTGATGCCATTTTGCCGTCTGGTCACCCCCAATCTCTTCGAGCTGGCACTCCTTGTTGGCTCGGAGCGGGCAGTGGATGAGGACGGCGTAGTGTGGCAAGGCCAAGAATTGCTGGCAGCCGGCGCGCGGGCTCTGCTGATCAAGGGCGGCCATGCATCGGGACCGCAATCAACCGATATTCTGTTGCGCCCCGATCAGGAACCAGTCCGCTTTGACACGCCGCGTCTTGCCGGATCGATGCGCGGGACGGGCTGCATGCTGGCCAGCGCGATTGCGGCACATCTGGCGAAGGCGCAATCAATCGAGTACGCCGTGCGCCAGGGCAAGCTCTTTGTGTTAGAAAAGCTTCGGAAAACCCCAGCCGAATAGCCGTAGAGCCGGCTCAAGCGTTCAGCGGCTGACGCTGAAATGGAAGCCGTAGCCCTCCTGCCCTTTTTTCACAGGGCGTGACGGGATGAGGCCGCTTTGCAGACCGGAATTCAGCGGCGCCGAGACAAGCTGCCCTGCCAGGCCGGGAAAGTAACGGGACTCTTCCTGCGGCGAAGCGCACTGCCAGTCAGGCATGGGGATGCACTTGTGCGGCCTTATGTAGCAAAAGCACCAACTTCCCGCACGCGCTTTTGAGTGGGTTCCCATAAAATCCGGGGATGCCGAGAGTAGCGCCCATCGTCCGTTCCACCCGATACGAACACGCCATCAATACGCTGGTGGCGAAGCGCTCGGAGATATCAGGCGCGATCCGGTACAACGGGGCGAGCCTGGCTCACCAGCTACCGCACATAGACGCGGTGCTGGCGATCCTCGGCTACAAGGGCGACCCGGCGCTTATCGTGCCGCTACGGCGCACGCCAAGCCGGTTCCGCAAGGGCGAGCTTTACCGGCTCATCTTGAAGCACGAAGCGGACGGCAGCGCGTCGAACCGTGAGACCGCAACACGCATCGTAGGGGCGAAGGGGTGGGATGCCGCACTCGTGAAGCCGCTCATGAACAATATCAAGACGGCAAAGGGCTGGCGGCGACGGAAGGCCAAGCGCCTAGAAATGGCAAACGGTGGGGGACTAACCCACCGCCGCCATTGGCGTATGCACGATGACACGGCCTTGCTCTTGCTGGCTTTTGCTGAAATGGATGTCGATGTTTTGGCCAAGCGCAGTAAGGTAATTCACTAGCCGGTCTACGCTGAACACCGAAAGCCGACCTCTTGTGATGTTGGATACTTTCGCCTGATCAGTGCCAAGGATCGCTGCAACTTCCTTTTGCGTCAAACCCTTCTCTTCGATGAGTGCGCAAATCTCACGAGCAATAGCGATCTTTAGCTCGTCTTTTACATCGTGCTGAATGCCCAGATCAGCGTAAATGTTTCCAGAACTTCTGGTGAAGGTGACGGGCTCACCCTTTCGTCCTGACATTTTTTTGCTCCGCAATTCTTTGCTTTCGTTCTTCTTCATAGTGCTTCTGTGCCTCTTTGAGGCGCGACCTTACGAGGTCCATCTCACGGCGTGGCGTCGCGATGCCTCTCACTGATTTTTTCTGAAACGCATGAAGCACATAGACGCTTTCATGGAATCGGACCGTGTAGACAGCGCGGTACGTATTGGTGTCGAAATCTGAGATGACCTCCAAGACGCCTGCGCCCTTGAGTCCTACGAGAGGCACGACGTTGATTGCCTTGCCTCCAATCTGCGCAGTTTCTATCGAAAACCCTATTTCGTCTCTGACCTCTTTGGGGAAACCACGAAGTTCAACGAGGGTAGAACCCAAGAAAATTGCTTCCTTCACGTTCGATGCGCTCCTGTTTGATCGCTGCCATATTTTTTTCCATGGTTATTCTCCCTGTCTCTCTCTCTGGTCGTCACTCAAACAAAACACTAGAGCCGTCTATATGCCAGTTTTGGCATAGTCGGTCAAGCATTGCCTCGCTGCCAGTAGCCAGCCCAGACCCGCGACACCGAATGATTGAGCGCGCCGCCAAGGAGGGCGAAGGCATTTCCGCCATTTGACCGGCGACGGTGATCTTCAAGCCATGCGGCATGATTGGCGTACTGGTAGAGGTAGCGGTGCGAAACGTGGTGGTGCTGACCGGCGACCATGCGGCGAAGGCGGCTGAAATAGCTTTCCACCATGTTGGTGTGCTTGCCGTGGCCGTCGCTGTAGCTTTCCGAGTGATTGATACGGGTCGAAGCATAATCAGCCTCCAGCGCGTCCCAATGATTGGCTTCGTCCGCGAACAGCTTGGAACCGGCCAGCATGCGAGCGCGGGCAATTTCCACGCCTTCGGCCTCGCGATGACGGATGAACGTCAAGGTGCGGCCAGCGCGCTCGCGCAGGGCGATTACAACGCGGCGGCGGTCTGACTGGTGTTCCTTCATGCGACGGTCCTTGCGGTCCTCTACGCGGTTCTCAGGGCGCACCACGCCACCAAAGTAAGCACCGTCAATCTCGACCTCGCCTTTGAGGGTTTCGTCCTTGGTTTCAGCCGACAGGGCTTCGCGCAGCTTGTGAGCCAGCACGAACGAACGTCCAGATCGCGAGAGAACTGGACCGCCGACATGCCCTTCGCGCCGTTGACGAACAGGCAGATCGCAGCGAGCAGATCGACAAACGACAGCTTGCGCGAGGCGAAGATCGTGCCGCTCGTAACCGAGAACTGCGCACCGCAAGCGGCGCACTTGAACTTGCGACGGGTCGGAATGTCGTAGTGATCCAGGCATCCGCATTTCGCGCAAACAGGCTCGCCTTGCGTCGAAGCCCAGCGAAGGCGCTTGAACGTGTCGTAAGCCTTTTCCTCGCCACCCTTGTAAATCTCTTTGAGGGAGAGGGTGCGGCTTTCGGCGGAAAGGAGGAAGTGTTGGGCCATTGTCCTCATATCCGGTGATATTGTTCACCGTATATGCGGACTTGTACCACTAAATACAAGGGCCTATATCATCGAATGTGATGATATTTTGGAGCTAGACCGAATGGCCGCGAAAAATGACCCGCAAACCGTCGAGTATGAAGGCCGCGCAAAGAACCTTCTGAAGGCTGAGTTGAAGCGGAAGGGTGTCACCTACGCCCAACTCGCGGAAAAGCTGGCGTCTATGGACATTCACGAAACGGAGCGTAACTTGAACAACAAAATAAGCCGGGGGGGCTTTAGTGCTGCGTTCTTGCTGCAATGCTTAGAGGCTATCGGGGTGCATTCTTTGCAATTGGATTAGTCGCGGGCATCGGCCTTGCGCTGCTTTTTCTCGTTTGGGCTGTGCCGGCTTTTCGCGAACCAGAGATTGCTAAGGAATACTATCAAAACTGGGAAGCCGCAGCCCGCGCCGAAGACTATAAAAATGACCAAGACCCCCACTTTTGGGTTCGCGAATTTTATGGGTTCGTGTACGCGGAGGACTCCCTTGCGCAGTGGCTTATGGCGGCACTCGGTATCGCCGCAACGGGTATCAGCCTCCTCGCGCTCGTTTGGCTGAGACGCGCGTGGAGGGAAGCGAAGCGAAGTGCGGATGCTGCTGAGAGGCAGATCGAGGACGCGGCGACGAGAGCCAAGATGGAGTTGCGCGCCTACATCGCCGTCTCTCCAAGAGGCATCAACCAGCTTATCGGCAACCGGGATGTCATGGGGCATGTCGAAGTTAGCAACGTCGGACAGCTGCCCGCCCGCAACGTGTCCGTTCACGTTCGCATGGGCTTGTCCGACAAGCGGATAGATGATCTGGCGGAGCTTCCAATAGGCGACGACACCGCGCCCAGCCGGGTGGACCGAGTCATTCATCCTAGGGCGAGTCTCGTCCAAGGTTGTGAAGAGCGGGATCGAGAAGACATCGATACGATCGTGCTTAAGGGCGGATACATCTACGTTTGGGGCGTGGTGCGCTACAGCGACGGGCATAACGAGCGACGATTCACCCGCTTTTGCCATCGATACGCAGTTGCTAGCCGAAATCGAACGTTCGATGAGGATGGGCCTGACTTCACGCCGAGTGAGACAAGAAGCATCATCGATGCCGAAAAGGCCCGCTACCATCAGATAGGCAACGACGCCGACTAGAATAACGGCCGCCGACCGCGCGATCACCGCGCTGACCGGTTGTGGAGTCTTCACTTCTCCCGCAAGATGAATGCCTGTGCATTCTGGGGGGATTGCGATGCTGAAGCGTGTTTGGGATGGAACCGTTTCGCTCTGGGTTACGATTGCAATCTGTTCGTTTTTGCTTTTGGTCACGGCGCTGGGTTTCATGTCAGCCCGCGCCTATGATCGCGCTACCAAGGACTATCAGACCAGTCGCGCATATGATGAAACCCGCCGACAATTTGAGCAGCGATGCGCGGGTCTTGAAGACAAAGAAATCTTCAACTGCCTAAAAGAGCAGATAGAGACCGCCCGCGAGCCCAGCCGCTCCGAGGAAGACGTAGGCGCTCAAAAGGAGATGGCCCGATGGGCGCTCGCTCTCTTGGTGGTAAGTGGCGTTTTGGGGGTGCTTACGCTTATCGTAACTATCGTCGGCGTTATCTTTGTCCGCAATACGCTGGAGGCGACCCGGCTCGGGACTAGTGCCGCCGTTGATGCAGCGGAAGCCGCAATCGAGAACAACAGGATCATCCAAGCAGAACAGCGACCATGGGTAACACTCGAACGGGAAATTCCGTGTCAATTCAGCGCCTCTGGCAACACTGGAATGTGCAACTGGAAGTACGGCATTCTCAATCGAGGGAAGCTCCCCGCTCAAAGGGTTCGCATCAACCAAAAGTTGGTTCGTGGGGGGATTGCCCATCCCTTGGAAGATGCCTTCCGTGCCTTTGTTGACGAGGCGCGCCGCAATGCTCTCAACAGAGGTGGCACGGTTGTTTTCCCAAACAACGACGCTAGACCTGACACAGACTGCATGTGCGCGGGCTTTTTCGAGGCTCCAGGCAACGAATACGCGCTGTTCGTTTGTGTCACTTATCAACACGCGGGGGGCGTCGGAATCGATGCTAATCTGCTGGGAATAAACGCTAGCCGAAACCCCAAAGCTCTCCCCCATCAGCATGACTTGCTGAGCTTCGGAGGGGAGAGGATAGTAGAGTAGTGAGGCGGCCCACGCCGCTCGCGCCCACACGGCGCGCCGCCTAGCTCACCGTCCTCTCCTTCGGAGGCGGCTCGACGCGATTGGTGCTTTTGCTACATAAGACCGCACTTGTGCCTCCTGGCGAGTGTGAGGCCGCAGGAGCGAGGCATGTCAGCGCGGCGGGGGCCGCCGGATCTGGCCCCGCAGTGCTGGAGCAAAGCAAAGGCCGGTTTGAGTGGGTGGGGAGAGAGGGCCGCGCGCCTCTCTTCCCGCTACATAGGAAAGGTGCCGCTAGGCACATCCATGTCGGCGCAGCCGTGCCGCGAAGCGGCCCAAGAAAGAAGAGCGTACAAAACGGAAGCACCGAAATGCCCGCCAGCGGCCGTAGGAGCATCAGCAACGCGCCGCCGTCAGGCGGGATGCGGAACGGACGGCCCCCGGCGAAGGGCGCCGTTCTCTTTGAGCTGCGACCCTGGTGAGCGCCTTCGTGCCTAAAGCTGTGCCGTCGGGCTAAGCTTCAGCTTAAGATCGTTCTGAAAAGCCGAACATGGTTCGTCGAGGTACCCTTGAGGGAAGGATCCTTGTCGGGTTCCCTGTTTTTCGACAAAATCGCCCTGCAGAATTTATATTGCGATTTGGCGGCATCGCACTGCTGGGTGTCCGCCTTATAGCAAGCGTGGACCAAAACGGCTCCCACGTAATCATGCTCGACGTTGTTGGAAGAAAGGTGGGTCTGAATGTCTTGGAGAATGGCAACTCCATGGTGCATCCCATCTGCTCCGGAGTAGGTCATTACGAGTTGACAGGGTCGTTCAAAGCCGCTTACCGAGCCGCTCCCTGCAACGTTCTCGTAGGTGCCAGACAAATCCGGGGCCGACGTGAATGTCACCTTGAAGGGGTGGGTGACATCCGTAAAGTCGGGACCGTAGTACACCGAGAGATACCACTCGCCCTCTGTAAGAGCGTTGGGGGCTTGCCCGAGCCCAAGGCGCTGCATGCTCTTGTCGATGACAGTCCGAACGACGTTGGACGTGCCCTGCTGGATGCCTTCGCCGAAGCCGGTCCAGATGAAGGCGCCTACGGCCAACACAGCCACACCCAGCAGGCCGAACCTCGCACCTGTTGACTTCGTTTCACGCCCGGGCTCGATTTCCGGCTGGTCCTGCATCCGCCCCTCGCAACGCTCGTCGGGAACAACTTGGGACCCGATTATGGGCCCCAAGGGATCGGTCAGCAGGCTTCCAGATGAACTTTCTTCTTCATGTGCATTCCTCCTCGACTCAAGGGCACTTGCCGTGCGGAGCCGAACACACGCAGTACGGAGATGATAACCCGATTGCGGCTTTCAAGTGTCCTCGCATCCCCCGAGGGCGCCACCTGATCTCTCGGGCAACCTTGTTCGGCGCCGCAGTTATTGAGGCGGCCGGCTTGGAAGCAGTTCCTTATGGCCCTCATGCATAAACCAGAGCACCCGTTTGAGATGACTGCGAAGGGCCTTACGGGCGCGGATTGGCTCTTTGACCGGATCGATACCCAGTACATCCAGCGCCATCTCCTCTTCGCTGGCACTGTCGGCGCAAGCGTCCATGAGCTTCAAATAGAGCTCGAAATGCTTGTCATCATATGCGGTTAGGCTTTCCGACCAGGGGACTTCCGTTGCAATGGTTGGATCAGGCATTGGGCGCGATCTGCTTTTCATCCATGTCTCGCTTTGGCGATGAACCAGGCCGCCGTTCCAATTCAGAATATCTCCATCTAGCGCACTTTCAACCGTTCTCGGCCTTCTTCGGACAGTGCCCAATCGTTGCATATGGTCGTGGGTTCCAAATTGGCGCGCGGCTGCTCGCGACCAATACATCCTCAACTTGGCGAGGCGATGTAACGCCCGGCTGAACCAGAATGGCGCGGCTATTGAGCATCGCCGATTGGATCGAACCTCTTATTTTAGCTTCGTGATAATCTTGTCTGGATGCTTGCAAGCGTCCATCATGCCGCCGTACATACGCTTAAGGATCTCGCCCATCACCGTACGAGCAGCAAACATTTCCAAACTCGATCTTGCAACTTGAGGCTTTGCCGTTACTGCATAGCTGCATTGCACAAAGTGTGTTTGCGCATTGCACAACTTTTAGCCATTAAGCTTACAGCTGATGCACGCGATTGTTTCCTCCCATTCCATCGTATCAGCTGTTCCCCTCTGAAGGTTTTGACTTTACATACCTCGGTTTTCCGATGGCCCTTTGTTTGGCGGTCGCCACGTCGTTAATTCGAACGCGGCTCGATCGCCGGTTCAGCCATCAGGCTTTGGAACCCGTTCTGCCCGGCCGACCCCTCCCGACAACAGTCTGACCTTCGCCAGCCTTCTACGGGCAAGCGTTCGCGCCAAAAGTTCAAAGCCGCGTCCGTAACTCGACGATGAAAGCCAATGTCATCAGGTCGAGCAGAAACTCGTCGATCGCATGTGTGAGCGCATCAGACTTTTGTCCGAACTGAAGGAGCAGGGCGCGCGCGTCTTCGATCGCGGCCTGCAATCGTGTGCATCTATCAGGGAACTGATCCTGTCAAAGATCTGCAAGCGTCCTCACTTTTCGGAAGCCACACTCAGCATCGAACGCCGCTGATGAGTGAGTTTCCAACGAAAGAACAGGGTAACGTTTCGCGAAAAATCGCTCGGCAGCGCGTCGAACGAGCATGATGCCTCAAATGACATGTGAATTCCGGCTCACCAACATGTCGTCGAAGGCGAGTGAGCCGGCCATTTCTGCGTCCCGGCCGCCTGACAACTGGTCAGGAGGAACTGTGGCCACATTCGTCGTAGGCAAATGGGCCATCTATTCTTAAGCCGCCACGGTTCAGCCTAGATTACATGGGAAGCGACAATAACGGAAAGAAAAGGTTCGCAAAATGAGTAGGGTGGCTGGATTAAACGAAGATTTGGCTGCACCAACGACCTTTGGGCCACTTCTGCAGCCGACCTTTCGTTCGATCTGGCTCGCCACGCAGGTTTCAAGCCTCGGCTGGTTGATGCAGACTGTCGCCATCAGCTGGCTGATGGCAACGATCTCGACTTCCGATCTGATGGTTGCGTTGGTTCAGGCTTCATCGAACCTGCCCGCTTTCGTCTTGTCCGTTTTTGCCGGAGCTCTCGCCGACAATTTCAGCCGGCGCAGGGTGATGTTCGCCGGTCGGTGCCTTATGGTGACTGCCTCCGCGATGCTGACCGCATCGGTGGCGCTGGGCTTTGTCAGTCCGTGGATGATCCTCGGCTTCAGCTTCTTGATCGCAAGCGGCGGTGCTCTCAACGATCCGGCCTGGCAAGCGTCGGTTGGCGATATTGTGGATCGACGCGATGTTCCCGCTGCCGTCACCCTGCTTTCTGTTGGATTCAATACCGTCCGGACTGTGGGCCCGGCGCTCGGCGGCATTGTAGTTGCCTCGTTTGGCCTTATGGCGGCATTCGCGGTGACCACGCTCACCTATTTCGTACCCTTGGCCACTATTTGGCGCTGCAAGTGGAAGGTTCGTTCTTCCCCTCTTCCACGCGAGTCGATGAGGACGGCGATCTATGACGGGCTGCGCTTCACGGCGATGTCATCGGAAATCAAGGCCGCGATCGCGCGCGGAACCCTCTTTGGCTTGGCGAGCATCGCCATACTCGCGCTGCTGCCGGTGGTTGTCCGCGATCAGCTGGGAGGAGGCCCGCTCGCCTATGGCGCGCTCATGGCCGGCTTCGGGACCGGAGCCGTCTTCGCTGGCCTCTCCAACAGCCTGTTCAGACGGAGCTTGTCGCAGGAGCGGCTGATGAGGCTCTCCTGCGTCGCCTGCGCGGCGTGCTCACTTTCCCTGGCACTGACAACTTCGATCGGGGTGGCGGCAATTGCACTCGCTTTGGGCGGCGCGGGTTGGGTCACCGCCTGGTCAGGGGTCGGTGTGAGCGTGCAGCTGGCAAGCCCGCGCTGGGTCGTGGGGCGCACCATCTCGATCTACTATGCTTTGATAGATGGTGGCATCGCGCTCGGCAGCTGGGTGTGGGGCACGGTGGCCGAAAACCATTCGCTGGCCCTGGCGCTGGAGGGTTCCGCTGCCTCCCTGATGTTCGTCGCTGCAGCCGGCGTTCTGTTTCCTCTTCGCGAGCGCCGCGACTCAGAGCCCGATCCTCTGGAGGAATTCGATGCCCCGGCTGTCGCTCTCAATCTGAAGCCGAGAAGCGGCCCGATCGTGGTCAAGGTCGAATATCTGATAGCCGAGAGAAATCTCGAGGCTTTCCTCGACCTCATGCGGCAGCGGCGTCATGTACACAGCCGGGTCGGTGCGCGGAATTGGACGCTCCAGCGGAACTGGCAGAAGCCACTGCAATGGACGGAAACGTTCCGCACGCCGACCTGGACGGACTACCTTCGCCTCAATCATCGTCTGACGGAAGTGGACAAGGAACTGGACGAGCGTGTCTTCCAGTTGCACGCGGGAGAGGAAGCGCCTCAGATGACACTTTCCATCGAGCGACCGACAAGCTCGGCCCGCAAGCCCGAGCACTCAGCTTTTCGCCATCCCCGTCATTGAAGCCCGGCCGGCACAGAAAACGCAATTCTTGTATATCGCGCTCAAACCGGTGCGGGAGACGGACAATCCACCAAAATTCGATGATGGGTGGCAGAGAAGAACCCCAGGCTGAGAGTGCGACCGATCGGTCCCCACGGTGAAGCGGAGCCTGGGGCTACAGCGGCACGCGACTATTGCCGCGTGTCACCTTTTGAATTTAAAGTCTTCCTCAGTCCGCCTCGCTGATCCGGGCCAACGCTATCTTGAGGTTGGCATTTTGTCCCGCCAGCTCGCTGAGACGATCACGTTCGGCGGCGACCACATCCGGACTGGCGTTGGCAACGATGCACCAGCGCGGAGCGTGCTGTTGCTGGAAGCAGGAAGGCATGATCGGCCAAGCCGGGAGAGGTGCTGCCGGCAGTAGCGAACGGGCTGCTGCGTCAGCTTGGTGTCTGGACACCGTTCGCCGAGGCCGGCTTCGTTGAAAATCGTGCGCTTGTTTCGGTGTGGGCCAATGAAGTTCCCAGCGAGCGGCACGGCATGTTTTCCGCTCAAGGTGCCGGCTGGCAGCTCGACCGGACGCGATTCGACCGGCTGATGGTGCAGGCGGCCAAGGCGGCAGGTGTGGACACGCGGTTTGGCTCGGCCGTGGGTTCGGCAGTGCGCGACGATCAAGGCTGGCTGCTCAAGCTGGCCGATGAAGCTATCGTTGCCCGCGCACGTGGTTTGGGCGACCGGTCGCAGTTGGAGGCCGGCGCGATGTTTCGGCGCCAAGCTCACCATGCACGGACTCTTGCCGCCTACACACGCTTTTTCGACCGCGCACCGGGCGATTGCAGCATGGTCGTCGAGGCGCGTCCCGAAGGCTGGTGGTACAGCGCCGACTTGCGCGTGCCTCACCGATCCGGATCTGGGCAGCGAACTGCGCAAAGCCGGACATTGGTACCGCGCTTTAGCCGCAACGCAGTCCATCGCGCCGCTCGTGCCGCCCAACGCAATCGAGACCGCCAGCATGATCAAGGCGGCGGGAACCGCAACGATCGATCCCGCCGCCGGTGACCGCTGGGTCGGCGGGCGACTGCCTGTTCTGTGCCGATCCACTGTCATCACGCGGGATCGTGCATGCACTCCGCTCAGGGATCCTGGCGGCCTACGCGGCATCGGACATGCTGGACGGGCGTGGCGATTCGCCTGCGCCCGCTATGCAAAATCGCCACACGCGGCTTTGCCGATTAGCTCCCGGCGCTGGCTACCCACTATGCAGCCGCCGCGCGATGGGACACGCCTTTCTCGCAGCGGCGGCGCAGCCATGTCTTCCACGCGTATAGCATCGAAGGAGGGAGGTCAGAGGTGGTCTCGGGACGGGGTGCTCGGCATTTATGAACCGACCGAGCGCCAGCGAGTGGTCGTCGGCGGGCTCAATGGCGGCATCAGGTCAGGGAACTCGACCTCCATGATCATCTCCGATTTAATTCAAATTTGTCTGTATATATTGACGATTGCACTACCTTCACCTCGTAGACGGCAATGCGGGCGGGTAGAGAGGGTTCTATGATATGATAAGCGATTTTTCCGCCGCCCGAGTGCATTTAGATCGAGCGTATGACTACCTTTGTGGGGATGACCCGATGAGTCAAAGGGGCCGCGAAGCCTTGGACCTGCTAATTGAGGCGGTTGCCGTCGAAGAGTTCAAGCAGCCAGGCCAAAGCGCTGAGGTGCTAAGGTTTCCGATCGGGCGCCGCTGCTGAGGTAATCTCCACGGCCGCCATGTAGCCTCGCGGGTGAGGCGCTCACGGCAGGGACTCGCCGCCCCGTGAGGGCCCGGAACGAACGCATTGGCAAACGGAAAGCCCACTTGCCAGACCAGCGCCCGGCCGGCGTGGCAAGTAGGCCGGCGGTTCCAAGCGGAGACATTGATGCCGGACTATGTCGTGCTTTGCATCGCATTAAGCTGCTGCGGGATATACGTAACGCCATCCCTAAAAACATCGAATGCGGCAGCGACAGCGCGAATCCCAAAGCGATGCTCCCGCCGTACGCGGACAAAGCCGTTTTCGAAGTCCACTATCCCGTCCTTGGCCAGCATGGCCAAGCGCTCAGCCGAATCGCGAAGACGGATCGGACCAAATCCGTGGGCGACACAGATTGCCGGCACGTCAGCCTCGAAATCGCACATTAATCGCTCGATAATTGCGGCTCGCACGCGGTCGTCGTCTGTGAGGCGATGGCCCTTCGATGTCGCCAGTCGGCCAGCTGCGATGTGCCGGATGTAGGAATCCCGTGTAACTTCGTTTTGAACGTATCCTTGGCCGATGCGGCCGATAGCCGACGCGCCGAAACCGATCAGGGTTCTGCAGGTATCGGCCGAGTAGCCCAACGAGTTACGTCGCAGGCGACCTGTTTCCTGTGCCAGCGCGAGCTCGTCGTGCGGCAAGGCGAAATGGTCGAGCCCGATCTGTCGGTAGCCGGCGGCAATCAGCGTCACGGTGACAGCCGCATACTGTTCAGCGCGGGCAGCGCTGTCGGGAAGAAATTCCGCCTCGATGAGGCGCTGATTCTTTATTTGGGATGGGATGTGCGAGTAGCCGAACAAGGCAAGCCGGTCGGGGCGCATGGCGACCGCCGCCCTCACTGTTTCGACGCACGACTCCACCGTTTGACGCGGCAGGCCGTAGATGAGGTCGAAGTTGATGCGGCTTACTCCATGCCGGCGCAGCATTTCCACGGCAGCCGACGTCTGGGCCTCGCTCTGGATCCGGTTGATCGCTTTTTGAACAATGGGATCGAAGCTCTGTACGCCCAGGCTCGCGCGGTTCACGCCGGCCGCTCCCAAGCCTTCCGCCATCTCGGGCGTGAGCGTGCGTGGATCGATCTCGATGGCGACCGTAGCTGTTTTCGAGATGGCGAAGCGGCATCGCAGGAACTCCATCAGAGCGAGGAACTCGGCTGGTCCGATGAGAGACGGCGTTCCGCCGCCGAAATGTATGTCGCTCACGGGCAACGTCTTCGGCACTCGCACCGAAACCAGACGGATCTCGTCACGCAGCGCCGCCAGATAGTTGAGGATGGGCGCATCACGGCGGGTGATGGTGGTTGGGAAGCCGCAATACCAGCAGGCTGATCGGCAGAACGGAACGTGCAGATAGAGTGACACCGGATCATCAGCCGGCAGGTTCCTGAGCCATTCCTCATAAGCCTCGGCGCCGACCGCCCCAGAGAACTCCGACACAGCCGGATAGATAGTGTACCAAGGCAGCCGGGCCTCTAGAAATTTCGTGGTCTGCAACGGTCACCGTCCCATGCTGATAGCATCCAACCTTACCGCTGCGCTCGCCTGCGTCTTTGCGCTATGTCAGTCCGTTCCGCTTTGGGCTCGAAATTTTTTAGCAATGGGCGCCGTTCAGTCTTGGCTGGACAGCGATGGTCTGAGCGCACTCGGTCAGCGTGGTGTTCCCGCCGCAACCCTCACGCGCACCGTTTTGTTCCACCGTACCTTCCCTTCATCTGCGCGTGGGAGATTCTTCTGAGCGCAGATGCCGCATCCGGCGAGACAATACGGTGTTGGGACCAGACTTTGCTCGCCAGCTAGCGCCGCCCCATAGTGATCTCTGCCATCTCGATGAGCTCGTTGTGTGAATTGCTGGCAAGAAGCATTAGCTGTGGCGCGCCGCTTTCAGGACGAGAACCTGCTCGACGCGACCGTCAGGTCCGCCGCACTGCCAAGGCTAGCGCCTACTGATTCAGTGGTGCAAGGCTGCGGCGCGTGGTTATCGACCATCAGCTCGCCAAAGTGACGGCGTCGTACCGGGCGGTGGCCGCCGCATGATGCCTCAACGGCGGGGCTCACAGCAAACAATGCCGTCGCCATTAAGCCAAACTGTCGCGAAGCGAACAGACGAGCCGTAGCCGAAAGATTTGCCGTTCCTGCTTGGGTGGATCCGCAAGGCAAAAAGAACGGAAGCGGGAACCAAGGTCCGCCCGCACATTTGAGCTTCAAGCCGCAGCTGGGTCGTCAGGATGGTACGTCATTTGCAGTAGTACCCTTTGTAAGGCCCACCGCGGAGGTGAAAAGGGGTGATTGTATAAAAATGTTGTATGACCGTCCGGGAGTGATAACTGCTTAATATATGTGACAACAAGTCTCAGTCACATTCTAAATTCTCCTGAGTATTATCACGACAGGTGCAGCAACACTCCTAGAATTCAGCTTGATGCGCTATCAATCGTTTGCTTAGCAAAAATCATTTATCGGTCTCGATTCCTTTTACTATTTAGACGGAGATCAACAATGACCATTGGGAGCCTCCTCCTCGGCTCAACTGCGGCACTGATCGCCGCTTCCGACGCTCGCGCCGTGATCATCGCCCCCGAGCCTGATCCCACTGAGTACCTCAAGATCTGCGACGTCTACGGCTCCAGCTACGTCTATATTTCAGGCACCGAGACCTGCCTGCGCATCGGCGGCTATCTTAGCTACTACGTGGGCTTGGGCGATGTCGGATTGTTTTACCACGCAAGAACCTCAGATGTGAGGACTGGTGAGGATCAGGGTACATGGCAAAACAACACGCGCTTCACACTGAAAGCTTGGACCGGCCAGGAGACCGAACTCGGCACGTTGAAGACCTACACCGAAACCCGCGTGAATTTCGGTAACCGCCACACTTCGGTTTCGGACAGTTCTCGGTCCTATGCCTTCAACGGAGACAGCATCTTGACTTTCGCCTGGATTCAGCTTGGTGGCCTCCGAGTTGGTAAGGACTGGTCGGCCTTCGACATGTTTATTGGCGGCGCGGGTGACGTACTCAACCAGACGCCGGTTCCGTACGGCGCTTTGGATACCAATGTGGTCCAGTACTACTTCGACGCCGCGAACGGCTTTTCCGCCGTGGTTTCGCTCGAAGAAGGCTCAGGCGTGGTGGGCACAATCGACAACTACGCTCCGCACATAGTCGGCGGCTTGAAATACACACATGGCTGGGGAGTGATCACCGGCGTTGCTGGTTATGATAGCAACTACGAATCGGTAGCCGCCAAGGTCCGTGTCGACATCAATGTCACCAACGAACTGTTGCTGTTCGGAATGTTCGGCTACGGTTCCAATGGCAAGCTCAACGACGACTCCATGAACGCGATCGACGCTCATGGTCGCGGCTTCTATAAGATTTGGGGCGGGAACTGGGCTTTCTGGGCTGGCGCCGCTTACGAGGTCAACGAGACAACTTCGTTCAACCTTCAGCTCTCGGGTGATCAGCTCAAGAACTATGGTGTCGCTGCGAACGTCGCCTATGCGCTTCTTCCAGATTTCACAGTTACGGCTGAACTCGATTACGACCGCTACGGAGGCTCCGCCGTCGGAAAGGTGAAAGCTTCCGAAGTGAACTGGGCCAATGCCAACAAGAAGAGCAGTGTCGGCGGTATCCTGCGTTTCGAACGCTCATTCTAATGCGATGAAGCGTTGAGCTCCGAGGTCCAGTTGATGCGCGGACATTTCCCCTACATTCCGTTGATTGTGGATGCACGGCTCGGACGGCCGTCGTACGCTGCGACCGTCATGGAGCTCAGGTTTGACGCCGTGCTCCTGAACACGGCGGTCCCGAGGGCGGCCGATCCGGTCGGCATGGCGCGTGCGTTCGGCAAAGCGGTCGATGCCGGTCGTGAAGCTTTCAACTCGGGAATGCTCGAACCGCGCTACCCACCGACGATCGGCAGGGCCGTCTTCTCATGAAGTCGTCGACGTGCCGGCTGGATTGACCGGCTGGTGCCGCTCGGCGTGAGTCTGGTGCAGCTCCGGATAAAGGATATGGACGAGAAAGGACTGCAGACGGAAATCCGCTGCGCGAACGACGCCTGCGCGGTCCATGGTTGCCAAGTGAGCGTCAACGACTATTGGCGCACGGCAATCGAGGAAGGCTGCGACTCGTCCATCTTGGTCAAAAGGATTTGGCTGCCGCCGATGCTGACGATGAAATACGTCGGATTGAAGCTCGGCCTTTCGATCCACGATCACACCGAACTGCGCCAGTGGCCGAGCCGGAGTATGTGGCGCTCGGCCCAGTCTATCCAACTAGCCTCAAGAAGATGAATGGGCGTCGCAAGGGCTCGAGCGGATCAGCGAGTGGAAGCACCAGGTCGCGCCGATCCCATTGGTCTCCATCGGCGGCCTCAACCTGACCGGCTCGAAGGCGTTTTTCGAGGCTGGCGCCGAAAGCGCAGCCGTGGTCACCGACCTTGCGCTGAACGACGCCCCAGAAGCGCGCACGCGAGAATGGATCGAAAGACAGAACAATAGCGCTGGGGCGAGAACCGCATGTGCTCGTTGTTGTAGGGTCTGATTCCCGCGGTGGGGCTGGAATTGCCCGCGAGATCGAGACGATCGCTTGCCTTGACGTGCGCACCTGCCTTGCTGTCAGCGCGCTGACGGTGCAAACCCAGGAAGACGCCTTGGAAATCCAAGTTACGCAACCCGGTCTGGTGGCGGATCAGATGCGCGCTGCGCTTCAGGCTAACAGAGTGGCCGGCACCAAGGTTGGCATGCTCGCAACAGCTGAGATCATCGTCGCTGCGGTTGCCGCTGTGCTGCGCGAATATCGGGCGCATATCGACAGTCCAGATCCGGTGCTGGCTTCCACGTCAGGCGAGCGCTTCTTGAAGCAAGCGCCATCCCGCATCATGAAGTAGCATCTGATGCCGCTTGCCGTGTCGACACCCAATGTCATTGAACTGGCGCTGCTTGCCGGCTCACAGCTAGCGGCCAATGAGGTCGGCGCGCTTCAAGAAGGACCACAAGCCATCCCGTCTGCTGGACTACTCCTCCACCATTCGAGACACGGATGGTTCCTATCCAGACAATTGATTTTATCAATCTGCGACAATACCGCATAGCGGCGCCGGCGGAATGATCACCGGTAGCAAGACGAGCTGTTTTCAGTGGCCTGCAGGACGCGCACCGCGACCGAGGTACAAGCCAGCTCGTCTGCAGCCATGTTCGGATCGGCCCGCATCGGTGCGGGATTGCCGGCGGAACGCTCTATTCGTGCAGCTGTGACGGCAGTCATCTCACCGGGGCCATCCTGCCGATGGATGGCCGGCAGTCGGTGCAGCATGGGCTGACACTGTTCACGGAATGAAGCCGCTCGCGCTTCGGACGTTTGAAATGGAGGACATTAGCTTGGAACCGATCAGTCTCGACGAGCTTCTGGCCAGCGTCGGCAAGGAAGTCGGCGTGTCGCCGTGGCGGGTGGTCTCGCAGCGGATGATCGACCAGTTCGCCGAGTCCACCGATGACCACCAGTTCATCCACTGCGATCCGGAGCGCGCCAAGCGCGAGACGCCGTTCGGCGGCACCATCGCACATGGCTTCCTGTCGCTTTCGCTTTTGTCGGCGATGACTTTCGAGACCATGCGGCCGCTCGAAAACTGCAAGATGGGTGTCAACTATGGCTTCGAATCGCTGCGCTTCCTGGCGCCGGTGAAAACCGGATCGCGCATCCGCACCCGTTTCGTACTGGCCGACGTCAAGGTCAGGCCGTCGGGCTGGGTGCAGACGGCGCTGGGCGTGACGATTGAGATCGAGGGCTCGAAAAAGCCGGCGCTGACCGCGCGCTGGTTGACGCTGACGCTGATCAAACGCCAGCCGGAGGCGGCCTGAATTGTCAACGAGCGTCAGCAGAGACGATCTTCACGTGCCGGGGCGATGTAGGCGACCAGTGCGCACCGATCGGCAACGCGGCCACGGGGGTCGGCTAGATAGAGTGGCAGGAATGCCTAATCGGGGCTCCGTCTCGGAAGGGGCGTCGATGTATCCGAAGCGCTTCGGCTTTCGGCGCGTGCATTCCTTCTTCACGAAGGTCCATGCAGAATTCCCGACCACGGGGTCGAAAGATCGGCTTGTGATCGGAGTGGGCAGATCCTCCCCGACTGAATCTGCCAATAGGGTGTTATCGAGTCAACCGGGTCGAACTTGAGGTCGCGGGTGTCGCTGATCGGCTGCTCGTCGAGCTCGAGAGCTGCCAGCTAAAGGCAGAACACGGCGATGCCAAGAGCTCCGCAGTTGATGTGGACGCCCAGAGCTGGGAGTACAGACCGACGAGTTCCCGGCGGGCGAATTTGCCATTGGTAGCGCGCCAGACCAGTCGCGAGAAAGCCTCGATGAGAAGGCCCCGAGCCGCGCGCGGCATCGACTACGTTTGGCGAGAGGCCTTCGAAGACGAGAGCGAGTGTAAGATGGACGAGCTCGACACGCATATCGCGCAGTCCCTGCGATCACGCCTTGTCCGCGGCGCTCGTGCGTGCGAACTGTTGGTAGATCGAGCTGACTAGATGAACCGGGATGGCATTAAAGCGGAACTGGAAGAGACGCCCTGGCCGAACTAAGCAAGATCAATCCAGCCATCGCTAAAAGGTAGGCGAACACGAGGCGTTCGGACTCCGTGCCGCTGAAATCCTCAAGTTGAATCGGCCGGTCGTTGGAGCTAATCATCACCCGCTTGGCTTCCAGAGCTACGGAGCGGGTTGATTACCTGAACGTCCTCGAAGTCCTTTTCATTGTCGGTCACTACGACACACTCGTTGGCTTCGGCTACAGCGGCAATGATTGTGTCTAGGGCGCTCCGCGAACGGCCTCTGGCTTTGCCGTTGGCCATCAGCCGCGCCCACACGAGGCCAGCTTTCTCGTCGAACGATAGCACGCGGCCAGCGAACAGCGCTTGCGGGCCTTCGGAGCCCTCGAACCAAGTTTCAAGGCTGCTGCGCGTTTTCCCCTTCGGCTTCTCTAGGATGACTCGGCGAATTTCGGCGACAGTAAGCGAAGCAATGAAGAGGTCTTCGTCCTTCTGCGCGCCCATCCAGGCCAGCAACGAGCCCGAAGGCTCCGGCTTTATGACGTTGCTGATGATATTGGTATGAAGAAGGTAGCGCGTCACAGGTCGATCTTGCGCCCCTCTTCGCGCGGCCGGCTGAGGTCGAGATTGGAGCCAACCAGAGGCGAGCGACGCAACGCGGCGAGAATGCTGCCCGCTTTCGGTGGCTCACCCGCCACGGCTTGCTGTATGGTCCGACGAAGCTGTCGGGCATCCGGCCCGCTCTCCGTTAATTTTCGGGCAAGAGTTCGCAGTAGATCGCGGTCTGCGTCGAACGCCAGGATCTCGAACCGCGCGATGCCGCGCTCAGCCAGGCGAGAGCGATAATTCTCGATGGCTCTCTTCTGTGCAGTGTTGCCCATCGCGTGCCTCCGTTCTCTATCCGGATATATAGCCATGGCTTCTTCGGAGCACAAGGTGCCCCGTCATCGGCCAGCATGGCTCCTGCGCGACGCGCGTCATTGATCACAAAGAATTTCCATCTTGTCGAAGCACTGTGACTTGGCATCATTGTCGCGAAACGGAGTATTTCGCGTCAGGACAGGAACGCGATCATAGCGCGACCGAAACGTGCAACAGCCGAAAAGCTTCGTGTGGTCGCCGGCGCGGCCCGCGAATCGGCTGTGCCTGCGTCGCCGAAGCCCGATCGACGCTTCGTCAATCTGGTCCGGCTGCTGGCGCGACAGGCCGCACGGGATTTCGTTCAAGCCGAAACGGATAGCCAAACCGACCGCGTCCCGGAGTAAGGGGCCGCCTCATGAAGGTCGCGCTTGGCGCTCGCTACTCAACTGACAATCACCGAGACGCCTCGATCGAGGATCAGTTGCGGCTCTGCTGCTTGCGTGCTGAAAAGCAAGGCTGTCGTCGACAGCAATACCCACCGCGCGATCTGCGGCGCGTCGCTGTTGCTCCCGGCCTTCAGGAGCTGATCAGCGATGCGATGCAGGGCAAATTCCTGATCGTGCTCGCAGAGGCGATGGATCGCTGACCATGACCGCTGCAAACCGGGAGCAGGCCAGGCTGGGCAAACGTTGCAACAGATCCTTCAAGGAAATTCATAGACTCTTAGCAACTCCGGCTCGCTGTGAATGGTAGGCTTTTGCAACGTCTGAGGTCAGTGGTTCCAAACCGTGGCCCCGCTTATCTTCGACTCGCCGAACTGCTTGCAATTTCGGCTAAAGGCCCAAGAAGAGCGCCCATTTGTTTGTTCGACACAGGATATCGCCGGTCGTCACGGCCACCGAGATTTGTCCGGTCGTTGGACACCCTTCGAAATCTGCAGCTTCTGTGGAGAACGCGAAATGAGAAATTCGGTAGGACTTGGTCCTGAGCCATGATGACACTGGTTAGTCGCCTACGCATGGCAGCGCATCCAGACCGCCTTCGAATCCTGGGCCTTTGTGCGCATGCGGACCTAACTGTCTGCGAGCTAGCGGAGATTCTGGGCGTGTGTCGAGAGCGGGTTGCGCGACACGTCCGGCTGCTCGCCAGAGCCGACTTTCTTTGCTGCAACGAACAGCCTCCGTGGCGCTCGTACCATCTCAACGCAGGATCCAACGACGGCGGGCTGGTTCAATTATTGGTCGATCTCCTGCCCCATCGCGACGGCTATCATAAACAGGACCTGCAGCGGCTCGAAGCGGTACGAGACACGCGGCCGAAGGGGACCGCGTGCTTGATCGTGAAATAGGTCAATCCAATTGGAGCGCGAAGCTACCATGGACAACTCCGCAGACGGTGCGATCGCACAGCCCGACACCCACGGGCGGTCTTCCTTGGCCGCGGTTGATTGCCGCGTTCACGAGCTGCTTCTGAGACAGGAGCGGCAGGAGCGGACGACCCTCAAGCTCATCGCCTCAGAGAACTTTGCGTCCTCGGCCGTGCTGGAAGCGAACGGCTCGATTTTCACGAACAAGTACGCCGAGGGGTACCCCGGTGCGCGCTACTACGCTGGAAACGAGATCGTTGATGAGCTTGAGAATCTAGCCATTGAGCGCCTGAAAACACTATTTGGCAGCGAGCATGCCAACGTCCAGCCTTATTCCGGCTCGCCGGCCAACCAGGCTGTCTATCGTGCGCTTTTGAGTCCCGGTGACAAAGTCATGGGCTTGCCCCTTCCGGAAGGGGGCCATCTGACTCATGGTTGGGCCATCAACTTTTCCGGTACTGACTATCAACGCGTGCCCTATGGGTTGGATGAAACGACACAGCAGATTGACTATGACCGCTTGCGCGAGACAGCCAAGCGGGAACGGCCGCGGCTCATTTGGGTCGGCGGAACTGCTTACCCGCGTGTCTTTGACTACGCGGCAATGGCAGAAATTGCCCTGGAAGCGAACTCCTATCTCGTAGCCGACATTGCGCACATCAGCGGCCTGATTGCCGCGGGAGCGCACCCGAATCCCGTGGGCCATTGCGACGTGGTCAGCAGCACGTCCCACAAGTCGATCCGCGGTCCCCGCGGTGGCTTCATTTTGTCAAGGAACGAAGATCGCTATCAGGCCCTGTATCATACAAAGAGCAAATACAATCTCGCCAGACGAATAGACCGGGCGGTCTTCCCTCACCTGCAAGGCGGGCCTCACATGAATGCCATCGCTGCGCTAGCGGTTGCCTTGCACGAAGCCGCGAACCCGTCCTTCCGAAGCTACGGCCAACAGACGGTCAAGAACGCCAAGGCTCTGGCACATGCACTGCTTGAGCGAGGTCATGACCTGGTGACCGGGGGGACGGACAATCACATGCTGATCCTTGATCTTCGCAATCGGCCACTATCGGGCAAGGCCTATGCCGAGCGACTAGCAAAGGCAGGAATTATCACAAACTTTAATATGGTGCCTGGCGACCCGCGGGATCCGGCGGTCACAAGCGGAATTCGCCTGGGGGCACCAGCAGTGACGTCAATGGGCATGCGCGATGTGGAAATGGAGCAAATTGCTGGCTTCATTGACTCCGTCCTCCAGCGGCCAGACGACGAAGATCTCCATGCCTGCGTGCGAAGAGACGTTGCCGACTTGTGCGCTGCGTTCGAGGTCCCGGGCATCTCCAACAAGTAAGGTGGGCCAAGCAAAATGCCCATACCACATCCAACACCCGAAGCGAGGTATTCATGGCTAGGCAGTTCGTGTTCTCTTCCGAATCGGTTGGCGCGGGGCACCCGGATAAGTTGGCCGACAACATCTCGGATGCCATCCTCGATGCCATCCTCCGCACAGATCCCAAGGCGCGCGTCGCCTGTGAAGCGTTGGTAAAATCAGGGATAGTCGTTCTGGCTGGCGAGATTACCAGCGATGCCCAGGTGGATTACAGCCAAGTTGCGCGCGATACGATTCTCGACATTGGGTACGACGACGAGGCCGTCGGCTTCGACGGCCGGCGTTGCTCCGTCGTCCATGCCCTCACCGAGCAGTCGCCCGACATCAGCCAAGGCGTTGACGAGGGAAGAGGGCAAGACCTCCAGCAGGGAGCGGGAGATCAGGGCCTCATGTTCGGCTACGCATGCCGCGAAACCGATACCCTGATGCCTTTGCCGATCCAGCTCGCTCATCGCTTGACGAAACGGCAGGCGTATGTCCGGAAGGCACAGCTTGGCTGGTTGCGTCCTGACATGAAATCCCAAGTCTCAGTGCGCTATGAGGGGTTGCGCCCGGTCGCCCTGGATACCATCGTCGTGTCGACGCAACATGACGAGCAGGTCTCGCAAGAGACTGTCCGCGAGGGCGTCATTGAGGAAATCATAAAGCCTGTCCTGCCTACCCACCTGGAGACGGAAGGCATCAGAATTCTGGTCAACCCGACGGGGCGGTTCGTAGTCGGCGGGCCGCGCGGCGACTGCGGTCTCACTGGACGCAAGATCATCGTCGATTCCTATGGCGGGATGGGTCGTCATGGCGGCGGCGCCTTCTCGGGCAAGGACCCGTCCAAGGTTGACCGCTCAGCTGCCTATGCGGCCCGCTATGTCGCAAAGAACATCGTCGCCAGCGGACTTGCGGACGTGTGCGAGGTGCAGCTTGCTTACGCAATCGGCGTGGCCAGTCCGGTTTCCGTCATGGTCAACACGTTCGGGACAGCCAGGGTTGAGGAAAGCAGGATCGAGAGCCTCATTCTCGAGTTGTTCGATCTCAGACCGAAAGGCATTATCAAGATGCTTGATCTCTTACGCCCTATATACCGCAATACAGCGACCTATGGCCATTTCGGCCGTGAAGAGCCTGATTTCACCTGGGAGAAGACAGACAGGGCGGACGAATTGCGTCGCGAGGCAGGACTCGCCGCCCCGTGAGAGCCGCCGGCGAACGGAAAGCCCATTTCCACCGGGCAGAGCCGCGCCTGGCAGGCGTGGCAAGAAGCCGGCCCGGGTTTTTTGGCGGAGACATTGATGCCGGATTATGACGTGCTCTGCATCGGCAATGCGATTGTCGACATCATCGCCCAGTGCGAGGAGGAATTCCTCGAGACCAACGGCATCATCAAGGGTGCGATGAATCTCATCGACACGCAGCGCGCCGAATTGCTCTACAGCCGCATGGGCCCGGCGATCGAGGCCTCCGGCGGCAGCGCCGGCAACACGGCGGCAGGTATTGCCTCCTTCGGCGGACGCGCCGCCTTCTTCGGCAAGGTCTCCAACGATGCGCTGGGCGAAATCTACGCGCACGACATCCACGCGCAGGGTGTCGCCTTCGACACCAAGCCGCTCCAGGGCGAGCCGCCGACGGCGCGCTCGATGATCTTCGTCACCCCCGATGGCGAGCGTTCGATGAACACCTATCTCGGCGCCTGCGTAGAGCTCGGACCGGAGGATGTCGAGGCCGACAAGGCGTCCGGCGCCAAGGTGACCTATTTCGAGGGTTATCTGTGGGACCCGCCGCGCGCCAAGGAAGCCATCCGGCAGACGGCGAAACTGGCGCACGCGGCCGGTCGCGAAGTATCGATGACCTTGTCGGATTCGTTCTGCGTCGACCGTTACCGCGACGAGTTCCTCGACCTGATGCGTTCGGGCACGGTCGACATTGTTTTTGCCAACAGCCACGAGATCAAGTCGCTCTACCAGACCTCGTCCTTCGACGAGGCGCTGGCCCAGATCCGCAAGGATTGCAGGATCGCGGCGGTTACCCGCTCCGAAAAGGGCTCGGTTATCGTGCGCGGCGACGAGACCGTGGTCATCAAGGCGACCGCCATCAAGGAACTGGTCGACACGACGGGCGCCGGCGATCTCTATGCCGCCGGTTTCCTGCATGGCTACACGCAAGGCCGCGACCTGCAGACCTGCGGCGATCTTGGGTCACTGGCGGCCGGATTGGTAATCCAGCAGATCGGCCCAAGGCCAAGGCAGAATTTGCGCCGCGAGGCGGAACGGGCTGGGTTGCTGTAGATGCGCGGGCAACTAACCAGCTGCCCTACTGACGCGATCATCGCAGTGGCCGAACTGTGTCAAGGCTCGCTGATAGCGACAGCCATTCGCTTCGGAGAGATGCGTGAGCCCATTCCCGCTCAGCCGGGCCAGCCTGAGCGCTATGACTGCCGCAACGGCACCGTCAATCTGTTCGTCTTCCTCGACGCACACCGTCCCTGGCGCCGGGTGAAGGTCACCGACCGGCGTACCAACCAAGACTTCGCCGAGTGCATGCTGAGTTGGTCGACGTCGACTATCCCGAGGCCTCGATTTTTCCGGGTGGTGATGGATAGCCTCCCCACCCACTCAGTTGGGGCGCTTTACGACGCCTTCCCCGCACCGGAGGCTCGCCGGGTGCTGAAGCGGCTTCAGTTCCACCACACGCCAAAACACGCCAGCTGGCTGAATATGGTGGAAATCGAAATCGGCGTCCTGCGCAGCCAATGCTTGGACAGTCGCATCGATGACAAGGAAACGATCCTCGCCGAGGTCGCCGCTCGGGAACAGCGGCGCAACGCCGAAGGCGCTCAGATCCAGTGGATGTTCACTACCGAGAAGGCTCGCGAAAAACTCTGCAAAGCCTATCCCGTCAGCGAGGCATGATCTCTGTGGAACGGTACTAGTCCATGCGAAGGAGAAAAATCCCTGGACAGAAATTGAAAATGGCTCTTGGTATTGCCAACAACTTCGAATCAGTCGATGGCCTCTAATCGAACGATTGGCATAATGACCCCCATCCAGAAGACCAATGTTCCGCTCCGCATCCTCATTTTGGGCGGTACCGGCTTCATCGGAGCCCACGAGGTGCGCTACGCCGTCCAGCGAGGACACACCGTGACCGTCTTCAACCGCGGGCTCGGGCAGGCAGATCTCCCTCCAGGCGTCCAGTACCTGCGCGGCGACAGGAGCAACGACCTTGACTCGCTGAAAGCCGCGTCATGGGACGCCGTCATTGACAACTCCGCCACCGACCCGGCTTGGGTCCGCTTGTCTGCAGAGTTGCTGCGGGATCGTGCAAAGCTTTACATGTATGTGTCCTCCACCGGCGTCTATTTCCCCTACGTCACGACGGACATTAGCGAGGCTGTGAAGCCGGTTTTGATAGAGAACCCGTCCAATGGGTGGAGCAGCTTCGGCGTACGCAAGGCGCTCTCGGAGATCGAGGTCGAAAAGGCCTTCCTCGGGAGAACTATCATTGTGCGGCCTCACTACATCGTCGGCCCGGGGGACACTACGTACCGCTTCCCCTATTGGCCGCAGCGGGTCGAGCGCGGCGGCGAAATACTCGCGCCCGGTCGTCGGACGGACGCCGTACAATTTGTGGACGTGCGCGATCTGACCGAGTGGATGATCCGGATGGTGGAACTGGAGGCGACCGGCACTTACAACGTGGCGGGTCCGCGCACTCCGCTGTCGATGACCGATTTCCTCACCGGGGTGCGCGCATCCCTCGGTGTCTCTGAGAACGACGTACGCTTTACCTGGATCGACGACTATGACTTCCTGGAGGAGAATGGTGTAGACGAGGTCGTGCCTTGGGTGCCGCTGTGCGGCGACGCTCTGGGCTCCGCGAGCATCAACTTCGACAAGGCCCTAAGGTCTGGACTCACCCACCGCCCTCTTGCCGAGACGGTGCGCGATACCCTTGCCTGGTGGAATTCCAGCGCGGTGCCTCCAGGGCGCAGGGCCAAGCCCGATTTCGCGCTTACGCCGGAGAAGGAAGAGGGAATGCTCGCAGCGTGGAAGGCGCGAACGGTGGCTGATACAGAAAGATAAAAGGAATGTGCAGACGATCGCTGCTCCGAAGCCAGAACAGAAGTGTTCGCCACATGCGCGGCGTCTATCTATAAAGAGAGAAGCGCTTATTGATGTTTATGCCATCTGGCATCGGGATCCACAGGTTCTCAATCTCGCGCACCTTGCGCGGGAAATCGGCGACCACACGGATGTCTTTCATCTGACGGATCTCTTGTTAATGCGGCAGGTTGTCTCGGCGGCGCAAATGCCGAATACCGGGTGTGAAACTAGACTAGCTGCCCGCATCTGGCTCCCCGAAGACGGGCGGCTTCAACGGGCTCCAGGTCGCCGCCCGCCGCGCTTAAAACCGTGATCACACTGTGCTCAACCGACGACCGCTATAATGACGACATCCATTATCTCGGCCGCGCGCAGATGCGTGACAATCTGACTGGGACACTACCGCCTGGGCCATCGCCATGGCGCCCCCGTCAATCTCACGCATCGGCATGACGATCTCGAGTTCCAGCCAATGCAGCCAGCAATCCCGAATCGGTGGCTTCGTCGCCTATGCTGCCTGCGAAGAATTCAAGCTAACGTTAGACCGTACGCATACGACGAAGGCCGCATGATCGGCACGCGCGCGTGGGCGCGGCGGGCTCTATGATGGCGATGCGTGAAGGTCAGGCGGCCTGCTGGTCGGCGGACTTGTCGGTTCGCGCCGGCACTTCCAATGCCAGGGCAGTAATTCGTGCAGACCGAGCGGGAAGATCGGCAATGCGGGCCAGGACATCGGCGAGCCGGCTTTCGGGTCGACGTCGTAAGCATAACGGCGGTGCGGTCGGCGCCGCGCTGGGAACCGGCGAAGGTGCCGTCGTCGATGAAGCGGGCGAAGTCGGCCCATGTAGTTGATCGGCTTCAGATAATAGGCCCGCAAAAGCGAGATTTGCGAAGCTCATCTCCATCAGCAACATCGACAAATTGCGATCCGTAAAATGTTTGCTTTGGCTTTCCCCAGTTGACGCCCATCCCCATACCCCCACCGCTATCCGTTTCTCCCTCAAACATCCCTCGGTCTAGACGGGAACGCCAATCTAGAAGACGAATGGCTATGGCCAGACGCGATTCAGGTCCGCTCTTTTTCAAGGGGCTCGTTCGATGCCAAACCGACTTTGTAAACAGTAGCGCATCTCCCAGGTCAAATTCGTCTTCCAACTTATTCTCCTCGAAAACTTCCTCCAGTAGGCTCGACGTAGAGAATATTTTTTGCAGTGGTGATGACATGACGCTAATATCTCCACCCTTGCGCATCTTCTTTGAAAGCAAACTTGAGAGCTGAAAATTGAAAAGCCCAGATAATAGGCTCTCTGGGATGTAAGCCATACCCCCGCCCCTATCCGGATCGATCCTATTCAAGGGAACCCAGATGCTGTATCCTGGATCGACTGGCCGAATGAAACGGAAGCTGAGAGAGTCGTAATGCCAAGTGAAGCCGGTCTCGCCTTTGCTCAATTCGAAGGCCAGACCCTCGCTCACTATGAGCGGGTCACCGATAAGGCCGACCACTGCCTTGCGGAATGAGTTGGCTGTGTAGATGTGTCGCAACGCTGTAGTCTGCCCTAGGCCATAGGTCAGCCGCTTGAACCCGCTTCCGTATTGTGTGTCGAGGTCGGACGCTGACCTGATGTTCAGCAAGGCCGCCTCTCTGAGAGCCTGTATGCAGGCGGGACTAAACAATCCGTTGATCTTCAGGAATCCGTTCTTTTTGAAGCTTTCGCCCTGGTCCAAAGGAATATCAACCGCATTCACAAAGCGGGTGTCATTTGCATCAACGGTATCATGCAGGGTAGACATGGCCACGCATGCTCCTCGAGGTTTTGTATGAAGGGGGCCAAAGCAAATGCTAGAATCCGCCGAATTGCAGAATCCCTATCCTTTTGGAAATCGCCAAGGATTTTTGTAGAGAGAGGTACGGCGCGTGGAATCCCGACACGACCAACGGATGATCACGGGGCAACTTGTCAAAGCCTGCGGCTGAACCTCGGCAATTTGCCGCTGAGCAAAGACAGACTGATACACCGATGCATTCGGATTCCGTCGTAGCGTAGTCGAAGCACACTTCGTCGCCAGAAGCGATTTGACGCACAGCGATAAAATCGTACGCTCCGAGATGATTCGGAACTATAGCTAAATTGGGATCGCAAGAATGATTTAAAATGACCACTGGCTCCTCGAACAAGGCGTGGACATTCCAATCCAGTTGAATGGAGTTCGTTGTCCGACTACGCTCCATGCGAGCAACTACCCCTTTAACAACAATTTCTCCAGGCAAAAGATCCAGAGCTGCGAATACGCCTCGCCCCCTAGCGCCACTGCTATCAATAACTCTTGCGTTGCGGGCATTGAGTTGTCGTGCGCAAGAGACTTCATCTACCAAGATAGACATCGACATGGGAATCCTTACTCCTCACAATGAGCATCGGTTTGCTGTGATACAAGTCGGCGTCGCTTCCGACATCAATGAACGTCTCAAAATTTATGCCAATCTGGCTATCGAGCGAAAAGAGATTTTTGGCTGCTTTTCAGCGTTCAGGCTGGAGCAAAACGAACAACTGAATAGGCCTTTGTACCGGGTCCGACAAACGCGAGGAGTCAGGGCCCTGTTCGATCGCCGCGGCACATCGCCAAATCGCAGCAGCGGGTTGCGTGCGTCAAGTTCAGCAAAAGGTGATGTGGTCGTCCGCCACAGACTATTGGCTGCATGAAGGAGTGCCCTAAGTGTCTCCTTCTTGTGCTTCGCAAATGGTCAAATGGTCGGTTGTGTGCGTCAAGTTCTGCAAAAACGGGGCGGCCATGAAGCTGGTCATGCAGCTTGGCGCAGAGCGAGCTTCTTGTGCTCGCACAGGTCGTCCATGTTGATGTATCGCTTGCGCGAGCGCGAAGAGAAGCGAGTGACCCTCGGGCGACACGGTCCAAAAAAACGCAACAGGAGCTTGCCCCCAACAAACCCAATCAGAGAAGCCTGCGAGGGTCTCTCACAGTGCACCCGAAAACACTACGGGGCCAAGCTGACGGAGAACGGCGAGTAAGGTGAAGTCTACGACCGAAAGGCGCCCATCGACGATGAGGGACTGATACCAAAGGCTCTGAGGGCTGACTGTCTAGGGGTTCCCGCCTTGATTGATCCGTGATTCCTTGTCGCGAGGAGCATTCGGGCGATGCGATTAGCGGTGAAGGTACGGACGGACTATTCGGCTACGGCTTCGGCAACTGGCGACGGCAGCGAAGGACGTCAACCAGAGCAGGCGCTTGTTGTCGCTGGCTGCGGTCATGGACGGGATGAGCCGGGAAGATGCTGCACGGATCGGCGGCATGGACCGCCACACGCTGCGGGACTGAGTGCATCGCTTCAACGAGGATGGCCCTGAAAGACTCAAGGATGCCTGGTATGGCGGAAACACGCCGCGCCTGTCGCCGGAACAGAAGGCCGAACTGGCGCAAATCGTCCAGGCAGGATCGGACCTTGCGGTTGACGGCGTGGTGCGCTGGCGTCGCATCGATCTGCAGCGCGTCATCGCGGATCGTTTCGGCGTCCCCTATGACGAGCGCTACGTGGGCAAGCTGCTAAGGGACTCGGCTTCTCGCACATGAGCGCGCGACCGCGCCATCCGGCGCAGGATGCCTGGATCGTGGAAGAGTTCAAACAAACTTACCGCGCACGCTAAGCGCCCACCTCGCCGACCTGCCGAAGGGCAAGCCCGGCAAGGTGTGGTTTCAGATGCTATGAGTGTGAATCGGCCCTTTAATTGCGGGTGATTGTCAATCCGAGTTTCGCTCTGTCATCGCCGGGGTCATTTCCTTTCCGAGGTCGAGTGCCTCATGATGATGTTCGGGTTGGGCGCCTCAGCGTGTGCAACGAAGTTCGAAGTCGACGTCAGCCGATTCAACGAGGTCCACAACCACCGCCCGGCGGGGACATCACGGGTTTCGGAAGCGGACCCGCGATTCTGATCGAGCGCGGGTTGTCACGCCATCTTTTCGCCGCCCCACTCAAAGCTGGTGCCGTTAACCCAGAGCCAGTGGAGCAGAACCGCGATCTTGCGAGCTACCGCCACTTTTGCCTTTTTCATACTATCCGCTTCGACAGGCGAACGCCCCACGCCTTCAGCATCGATCATTTCTTTGTCCGGTGCATGAGGACGCTGGCCGCTTCGTATAAATAGGTCCGCAACAGCCGATCTCCCCCGTTGACATGTGTTCCCCCAGATTGTTTTCGCCGCGGCGTCAGACCAAGGTAGGCGTCGACGTCACTGGCCGAGGAAAAGCGCGAAGGATCATCGATCGTATGGCGGTAGGTCAACGCCGTCACGACGCCGACGCCAGAAACCGTCATAAGCCGGCGCGTGGTGTCATCCTCACGAAGAAGGCGTCGTACCTGCCGGTCCAGCTTTTCCTGTTCCCTGCAAGCCTGTTCATGAACGGTCAGAAGCGGCTCGATCACGGATCGAAGCTGATGCCCGTCGACAACCAACGCCTCGACCTTTAGCCGAAACTGCGCACCGGTTGAGCGACTGAACTGCAGCCCGTACTCCTTCAGCATTGACCGGACTTGGTTCTCGAGATCGCGGCGGATGGCGATAAGTCGCGATCGCGCCACCAGGAGGGATCGGGTTGCCTGGCTCTCTGTGCTTTTGACCTTGCCTCCCGATAACAGCCGACGCGAACCAGCTCGGCCAGGCCGCGGGCATCGTTCTCATCACTTTTGTTCATTCGAACTGAAAGTGCCGCCTTCGCATGTCGAGCATCAATGCAGACAACCGGCATTCCGACCCGTTTAAGCTCATGCCAGAGCCAGCTGGACATGGCGCCCGTCTCGAATCCGATGCGCTCGGTGTGCGGTGCGCGTTTGCGGAGCAACTCGGTCAGTGCTCCCGGATGGGACTTCACTTTCCCTTGGAAGACAGCCCTTCCAGCATCATCGACGACGCAAACGCTGGTCTCTCGCTGCGACACATCCAATCCGACATATTGCTTCACTGCGGCCTCCTTGATCTCACTGGTCGGCGGCTTTTGCCGTCCGCCGAGTCTTCGTTCAAAGGAGCGACGCAGCAATTACGTCATCGTGTGCAAAATTGGATCAGACCCAATCTCGCTGCATGTGCGGGCGACGTATTCTCCGTCGATTTTGGGGATGCACCACATGTCTTTGCGCCAGGGCTTCAGATCATTCTCTGCCAGCCGTCGACGGACGGTCTCAGAAGACAGCTCTTCATGGTCGGTGAGCCGGACCATCTCCTCGGCCAGGAGGTTCGAGGGTCCAGCGGGCCCGTCCCGGTGGCGGCTTTGAGCAGGCGGTCGCCACCAAAAGCGCCTCATCCTTGCTCGACGTTTGCGCTCAACGCCGGGTCGCCGCTCCTCGGTGAGCGCTCTCTCCAGGTTCGCTTCCACAAAGCGGCGCCGTGTCCGATAAATCGTCGATCCCGAGACCTTCAAGGGTTGCGGCGATCACCTCGTCGCTCACGCCGTCGTTCGCGGCCAAGAGGATCTGTGCGCGTTTTATTTTGCGCGTCGCGTGGCGCCCCCCGCTCAATAGCGCGTCAAGTTGATCACCCTCCGATTGGCTAAGGTCCACAAAACTTTATACTCACCTGCACCTCCTTCAGCGTGCAGGCGCAGATGAATCCGGAAATGAGTCAGTCACTTGGCGAACGACAAGCCGCGCCGCAGCCGCGCTTTACGCAGCTTTAAGGCCAGTATTTGGCCTTCATCTATGCCCGGATCTTCAAACAGCCCCGGCCGAAGCCGACATGCAGCGCCACTTCGACGTCACCGCTCCGTCCGTCCACCAGATGGTGATCACTTTAGAAAAAGCCGGCCTCATCTCGCGCACGCCCGGGGCCGTCCGAATTCTTCCGGAATCGCTTCCGATTTTGCGCTAAAACAACCCATCACAATCTCTGTGGAACGGTACTAGTCATCCGTGATGACGACTGGCGTGCCATTTCCCCTCGGACCACCGTTTGGCGCTCACTCCGTGAAAACCGCTTCTGCCACGCACGCACAGCTTGCGGCCGCATCGTTAAACATCGCCCCCAATGCGATCTTCTGCATTCTAACGACGTTGTCACGCGCTTGAAGTGTTGGCCGAAATCCTTGATCGGCGACCTGCGAGGGATGTCGCAGCCCGACAGGAATTCATTAGTTGACAATGGTGGCAGCGGAGCAGCGCCGCCAATGGGCGACTGAATATTTCACTATGTTAGACAAGCGTAAAAGCGCGATCACATAACGACATAAACATTTCGTTATGCGTCATTGACAAAGGAGCGAACTGCTGTGATTGTCTGCGTGTCGTGGTTCTCGCGTGCGGCGCTGCCGCAGCGGAGCTAAGAGGGAAGCCGGTGCGATGCCGGCGCTGCCCCCGCAACTGTTAGCGGCGAGCCAACCCCAATCATGTCACTGAGGCGAATACCCTCAGGAAGACGGGTAGAGGCTATGACCCCGCGAGCCAGGAGACCTGCCACGCGAATTACGTCCACGGGCGGGGTGTCTCGGTGGCCGCTGCAACCCGGCGTTGATGCCGGCCTGCTAGCGCCTTCCTTGTCACCGACGCCCCAATCATCGGGGTATGACATGACTGTCTCTCAGCAAATTCCTGTAGCAACGCTCGGCGTGCCGCGCTTCGGTCGTCGGCGAGAACTGAAATTCGCGCTTGAAAGCTACTGGTCCGGAACATCGTCCGCTGGCGACCTTCTCACGACGTCGAAGGCGCTCCGTGCCGCTAGCTGGGAAGAGCAGCGCGATCGCGGCGTGTCGAAAATCCCGTCGAACGACTTCTCGCTTTACGACCATGTGCTCGACACCGCAGCCATGGTCGGGGCCGTTCCATCCCGTTACGGCTGGAATAGCGGCGAGGTCCCACTTGACATCTACTTCGCAATGGCGCGCGGCAACCAGGGTCAGACGGAGGACTGTGGACACGCTCGTCACCAGGAGGAGGCTCATGGACCTGGTGTAACCGCGATGGAAATGACCAAGTGGTTTGACACCAACTACCACTACATTGTGCCGGAACTCGATGATGATCAGACGTTCGCCCTCTCGTCATCGAAGCCGGTCGATTACTTCCTCGAGGCTAAGGCTCTCGGCATTCACACACGCCCAGTCATCCTTGGACCCATCACCTTCCTCAAGCTGGCGAAATCGCCTGCCGAGGGGTTCGGTCCCATCGCGCTCCTACCGCGGCTGCTGCCGGTTTACGAGCAGCTTCTGGAGAGGCTGAAGCTGTCGGGAGCCGACTGGGTGCAGATCGATGAGCCAGCGCTTGTCCTCGATCTGAACCCGAACGAACGAGCTGCGTTCGAATTCGCCTATGGCCAGCTGTCGAAAGCCGCGCCCGAGCTGAAGATCATGCTGGCTACGTATTTCGGGTCGCTGGGAGACAATCTCGAAACCGCGATTTCTCTGCCCCTGGCCGGCCTGCATATTGATCTCGTGCGCGCTCCCGAGCAGCTGGAAACGGTGGCTCGGCTCGCTCCGAAGGATCTGGTGCTCTCGCTTGGCTTGATCGATGGCCGCAACGTCTGGCGTGCGAACCTGCCCGCCATTCTCGACCGCATCAAAGCGATCGTCGCCGGCTGGCCCTTGGACCGCGTCGAGATCGCGCCTTCTTGCTCGATGCTGCATGTGCCGATTGATCTGCGCATGGAGACGGAACTCGACGCGGACATCAGGTCGTGGCTCGCCTTCGCGGCCCAGAAGACCGACGAGCTGGTCTTGCTGGCCCGGGCCCTGTCCCAAGGCAAGGATGCGGTAGCAGGCGCGTTGAAAGCGTCTGCCGAGGCTGCCGCCACGCGCGTGACATCTACGAGGATCCATGACCCGCTTGTTCAGGGGCGGATCGCTAGCATTGAGGACAGCGCGAAGCGACGAGAGAGCGCTTTTGGCGAGCGCTCCAGAGTCCAGGCCGGCTCACTCGGGCTGCCGCGTTTCCCGACGACGACCATCGGGTCCTTCCCGCAGACGCCGCAGGTACGCAAGGCGCGGGCCGCTCATGCGAAGGGCCAGCTGAGCTATGTCGACTATGAGACGTTCCTGAAGAAGGAGATCGAGGCTGCAATTCGCTGGCAGGAAGAGATCGGGCTGGACGTGCTGGTGCACGGTGAGTTCGAGCGAAACGACATGGTACAGCATTTCGGCGAGCAGTTGTCCGGCTTCGCGCTCACCCAGCATGCCTGGGTACAAAGCTATGGGTCGCGCTACGTGCGTCCCCCCATCATTTTCGGCGACGTATCGAGGCGCAATCCGATGACAGTGCGCTGGTGGCAATTCGCCCAGTCGCTTACGGAAAAGCCCGTGAAGGGAATGCTCACAGGCCCAGTCACCATTCTCAACTGGTCTTTTGTTCGCGACGACGTACCCCGCTCCGAAGCCTGCCGCCAGATCGCGCTCGCCATCCGCGACGAAGTGACGGATCTCGAAAGATCCGGCGCAAGGATGGTCCAGATCGATGAGGCCGCGTTTCGCGAAGGATTGCCACTGCGCCAATCTGACTGGAAAGTCTATCTCGACTGGGCTGTCGAATGTTTCCGGATCGCTTCAACGGGTGTAAAGGACGCGACTCAAATTCATACCCACATGTGCTATTCGGAGTTCAACGAGATCATTCACGCGATCGCTGGAATGGATGCGGATGTCATTTCGATTGAGACGTCGCGCTCGAAGATGGAACTGTTGGACGCCTTCACGAGCTCCAAATATCCGAACGAAATCGGTCCCGGCGTCTATGATATTCACTCACCACGCGTCCCGGAAGTCGGCGAGATTTCGGACTTAGTCATGCTTGCCCGCGAGCGACTGTCCGACGGCCAACTGTGGATAAACCCGGACTGTGGCCTCAAAACACGCAAATGGGAGGAGGTCCGCCCTGCCCTCATGAACATGGTCGCTGCAGCACGCGCGCTCCGGCAGAAAGTGCAGGCGTAAGGCTTCTCTTCCTCACCGTGTGGGGAGTTGCCGGTGGCGGATGTCGGCCGGGAATATGCCAAACCGATCACACTCTTGTAAATAAGCCACACGGCGAAAATGTGCAATTTTCCTTCGGCACGTGTCCTCATCCCGCAGAAATATAAATGTGACACCACGCTATAGTATTGGTCCTTGGGAACATACAGGCCCCGCGCCTCGAACAAATCGTACACACGTCGTTTCTCAAAGTAGACTGCTTGGCATGTTCGCTCAGGCGGCGACAATATATGATGCTGCGCGTCTGTCCGCTTCCCCAGTTGATTTGCGCAGACTACGGGCGAGGTTGCAGGTTTCGGGTATTGCTAGCGTGTCCCGCCAATTCGGAGATGGACGTGGCAATTCGTGTGGCCCAAGTAAAAGCCGCAATCATTTTCGATTGCGACGTCCGCAGCCAGTTGGCCCTTATTTTCCTGAGATCTGCGTTACAGGCCGGGGCGTTGTCGCCGTTTCGGAGGGTAAGATGGGATAGGCGACCTCGCGTACCTCTCCGGTCAGCGAGTTGAGGAAGGCAACAAGCAGATCAACTTCTTCGTCCGCCAGTACTACGCCAAGCTGGGTGGTCCCCATGATGGCGACGGCCTGTTTCAGATCCCAAACCTTGCCCGAATGAAAGTATGGCGCGGTGAGTGCAACGTTGCGCAGCGGCGCCACGCGGAAAACATAGTAGTCATCGGCTGCATTGGTGACCGCGAATCGGCCCTTGTCTTTGTCCGGCAGGACCTCGGCGCTGGGCTGTTCCACGAGGCCGAATGGGAAATAGGCTTGCCCACCAACGTTGATGCCGGCATGGCAGGACGAGCAGCCTTTGTCCATGAAAAGCGCCAGGCCCTGTTTCTGTTCGGAAGTCATGGCAAGCTCATCACCATTCAGGAAGCTGTCGAACGGGGCCGGTGTGACCAGTGTCGCCTCGAAGGCTTCGATCGCCTTGGCGAAGTTGTCGAAGGTGACCCGATCGGCTTCAGCCGGAAAAGCTGCATCGAACCACTCGACATATTGCGGCATGGACTTGAGCGTGGCGATGACTTGGTCCGGTGTATTGGCCATTTCGATGCCGGCTTGGACCGGTCCCTTCGCCTGAGCCTTCAGGTCTGCGGCACGACCATCCCAGAACTGAGCGATGTTGAAGACAGCGTTCAGTACAGTCGGCGCGTTGCGCTGTCCCTTCTGCCAACCATGGCCGATCGAGGTTTCGTGATTGTCGTCGCCGCCGGTGGCCAGGTTGTGGCACGAGTTGCACGACAAGACGCCTGACGCCGAGACGCGTGGATCGAAGAACAGTGCCTTGCCGAGAGCGATCTTTTCCGGGGTGATCGGGTTGTTGGCGACTGTCGGCGTGGTGGATGGCAAAGCCCTGAAGGTGGCCAATGCCGTATCTCTGAGGTCGGTGGGGATCGAATCCGCAGCAAAGGCGGTGGGTGCCAGCAAGGTGACAGCCATCGTTCTGAATAGGATTTTCATAAATGGTCTTCCTGCGTCGTGCACGCAGCCACTATGCGATCTGCGGCTCATGAACGCCCTGAGCTAGATCAGTTGAGGGAGAGGATCGGGGTCTGGCACCTGTTTTCGCGGCTGAGCTGGGACCCTCTTGGAAGTGATCGCTCTTCTCGATTGGACTTCAGGGAGGAGGAGTATCCCTGCTCGGCAACCGTTTGTATGCATCAAAGCACGCCCTGAGGGCGGCTTCGTAGATTCGGTCACTGCGATCTTCCCGCCATCGTTGAGAAAGTCGATAGCATCCGCAAGAATGGCAATCTCTTGCACGATGTGCGCTGCACGCCTTGCGAAAAGTGACCCTCTGAAACCTCAGGGTTCATTCGTTCCTCCTGACCGGCTGATTGCGTGAATCGACGTTGTCGACACCCGCCGGCTGCACATTGTGATGTCACCAGCGATGGCGGTTTCAATACCTAAGCAGCGACGGTCTATGCGACAGTATGGACGTCCTATCGGAATAGCCGGTCCGCCTTGTCGATCGTCACACCGGCATATAGCTCCGCTTCTACGAACATCCCATCACGCGAGGAAAGACATGGCCAATACGCGCAGTATCGCCAATCTAGCCCTTGTGCCGGCGCGGCGCTTGAGCAGGTCCACCGGCTGTAAGTGCCTCACACCTCGATCCACAGATCCTGGGCGATGACCACCTTGTCGTCATCATTTGACGGACGCGGGGCATTGGCCCATAAGCGAGCCACCGCAAACTGTGCGGTTGCAATGCGTAATGATGTGAATTGGAATGATCTTCGGTTTGCGAAACACGCACGTCCGACGCAGCTTGCGTTGACAGAGGCGGTTTTACGCGCAATAGCACTTCCGCCGGCCTATTTTTGTGGAGTTCAATTGTGGTTCGGCCAAGGGAGCTGGGCACCGGACCGGCCCCGTGTAAACCTCATCAAAGAGAGAGAGACCCTGCATGGAAGAATTCTTACCGCGCATCGCCACTGGTGCCGGCATCGGCCCGGCTCTCGCAGAGAAGGGCGTTGGGTTAATGCTGGGTTTCCTGCAAAGCCACGCGGCCGACGGTCCCGTTGCGCGCATGATCGAGGCCATTCCGGGAGCTTCGGAATTAGTAGCGAAGTATCATGGCGACGACCCAGAGGGTGGCGGCCTTATGGGGCTTGGCCAGCAATTGATGAGTGAGGGTCTCAGCATGGCAAAGATCGCCGGCCTCGCCAACGAGACGATCGCCTGCGCCAAGGAACATGCCGGCGACGAACTCGTGGACGAGGTCCTCAATTCCGTTCCTGGCCTTCCCCAGTTCGTCTGATCAGCGGCAGCCGGGGGCGCATGACCTCGTGCGCCCGTGCCGGCCCGACTGCGCAGCAGGCATTCTCCGCCGAGCGTTCCGTACCGATCTCGCCAGACCACCGACCGCCGGGCACGCGAAGCGAGCGTTGGAGTACTTCATTCGTCTATTTCAAAATCGACCTCAGGCGAATCGATGTGTATAATTTCCGGCGGTAAGGGTTTATCCTGAACGCTTTCGATGAAGCTCGCGAGATAAGCAAACGTATTGTATTTCTCGAGGACCAACCGCTTCGCCTCTCTTATTGCGCCGCGACGTTCCTTCCAGAGGTCCGAGTTGATGATTTCTTGAATTTTTGGGATTACGTTCTTGTCCTCTGGGTCAATCAGAACCATAGAGTCCGAAGGGAAGAACCTCGTGATTGCAGGGCTGCCGTAATAGATCGGCATTGTTTCAGCAACGAAGCAGTCCATAAGCTTCTCTGTAAAATAGTAATCAGCACGAGTATTCTCGAACGCTATACTGTAACGGTAAGGTGCGAGTGCGTTCCATTTATCTCCAATCAGCCGAAAACCTCGGCCGAACAGGTCAAAATCGAGCTCCTTCCTCAGCCGTTCCAGAAACGCCAGCCGATATCGATGTCCTTTAAGCAGGGCGATGTCACTGGTAATCCATGAGAGCCGAAGCGGCTTATCCACGACTTCGCTGACCAGAAGTTGGTCATATGTCTTGTTTACAGACCAAGACCGAGTGATAGGTGGAGACAAAACGAATCGGCGCGCTGCATTCTGCCGAGCAGCCAGCTCTGCGTCACACGTCAGGACGATAGTATTTTTCCCCTGCCCTTCATGAAACGCGCGATGAGCTTTCGTCGGCGGTTCGCCGATTGCAAAAATTGTCCTGTTTGGGCTCGCCTCGATATCAACAGGGAGCCCGAAAAGAGAAGCAGAGTTAAAGACGATATGCCAATCGGGCACGAAGGATGTCGTGCGAACAAAAGCGACATTGTTCCAGATTCCACTGCCCTTTGGAGTGAGATGGTGGATTGCATCATCCAAAACGCCCCAAGAATCTAGACATGTAGCTACAATGGGCGCCGGGCGTTCCGTCAACAATTTGGCCGACAAAGAAGTTTCACTCCCTTCACTCGTGAAGGTACTCAATCGCCATTCCGGATTGCGGTAACATTGGGCAGCATAAACCTTCCGGGACCCGCTGTCGAGGCAATTGTCGCTTTGCACTTGACCAGGTTCTTCCTCGCTTTGTGTGGTGATCAGGCCGGCTGAGTGGCAGCATGCGTGCCCTAATGAGTTCGCAGCCCGCTCTGCCCAATGGTACGGCCTGTGAATTGGGCGAGCTCGACACTTCGATCGACGTGGCGTCAACTCCGGGTCCGTCGCCATCACGCGTTTCGGTCGGGTCCTACGCCGTGACGCTGACGCCCTTCGCGATGCCATTGAACTACCGTGGAGCAACGGCCAGGCGGAAGGGCTGATCAACCGCCTGAAGACCCCGCAAAATGCCGCGGAAGCGCATGGCAAGCCTGCGCATAGTGGCAAACTCATGTGATCCCTGCTTCAGGACGTCGACCTTTGTGGCCTGGTTGATCATCAGCACATCCCGAGGCTTCGTGCAGATGGCCGGGGCGACTACCGGCGAGATCACACGGCCGGTCGCGGGATTCGTATGGGACAGGGTCGCTGGCTGGTTGACGCGTATGATTGAAGCAGGCGACGCACTGTCCTTGCCCGGCCTCTCGGCGCGGCGCCAACTTGCGAGAAGCCGCTCCAGATTCGAGAAGCTGCCTGTGTCGCCGCGCTGTTCGATATCGTGGAACAGGTGTCGTCCGCAGCGAGGACCGGCTAAGAAACGCCTCGAAATACATTGATGTCCTTGGTTACCAGCGGCGGTTCCCAGCCCCTTGGAAGAGCGGCTCACCGGGCGATGAACTTACATTTGGCCATTGCCAATGAACGTCCATCGTCCCTGACGCCCACCAGCAAGCGATCACGATCCCTCGATTTCACAGTCCAAAGAAGTAATACCGAGACAAAAGTACCGCGCTTAGGCCCGAGACTACTAGCAAATTCGACGCAAAGTTACAGCCGGGACGCGTCACGCACCTCGGCAGCGTCGCCAACAACGAGTGGCTCAGCGTCACGACGGGAAATATGGCGCATCGATGTCGCTTCTGGACGAGCATTGGCAATAACGCTGTCGAGACATTATTGCTTTCGGCGGCAACCGGCCCTATGAAGCGACGCTTCGCTGACTATGTTTCACCGCCTGGAGAGTTTCATGACAGAAGAAGCCGGAAAAAACGTCGACACCCTCATTGAGCTTGCCGCCGATGTCGTGTCGGCCTATGTCTCCAACAATCCGATCCCGGTGGGGGATCTCCCTGCCCTCATCGGCCAAGTGCATGCGGCTCTGAGAGCGACGGCCGGAGGTGTCTCTGCGCAAGAGCCGCTCGCCCTTACGCCTGCAGTCCCGATCAGGAAATCGGTGACACCGGACTACATCATCTCCCTTGAGGACGGGAAGAAATTCAAATCGCTAAAGCGCCATCTGTCGACCCACTATGGGCTGACGCCGGATGGATATCGGGCCAAATGGGGCCTGCCGGCGGATTATCCCATGGTCGCGCCGAACTACGCCGCGGCGCGCTCGACATTGGCCAAGACGATGGGGCTCGGCCGCAAACCGAAGGCGCCGGAAGCGCCGGAGCCTGCGCCGACGAAGAGAACCCGCAAGAAGGTCGCGGCTTGATTTCGGCAATCGAGATTCGTTCTGGAGCGTTGCAGCCATCGGCTTAATCTGCGCGTCATATAAAAAGGCGGGGCCAACCCCGCCTTCCTTTCAAACAACTTTGTTTCATGAGGAATTCGCGACGCCTGCAGCAATCTGCTGCCCTCAGTTTTTGCTCGGTCCCATCGAGCGGCCGTGAGGACCTACGTGCCTAGTCTTGCCAGGACGCAGGAGAAAATTTCAACCAGCTTTGCTGAGGCTGCCAGCGGAGGACTTGCCAGTGCGGCGATCCTGCTCGATCTCATAGTTGATCTTCTGGCCGTCAGCGAGGGTCGAGAGGCCCGCGCGTTCGACAGCGGAAATGTGGACGAAAACATCCGGACCGCCATTGTCGGGCTGGATAAATCCAAACCCCTTGGTGCTGTTGAACCACTTTACCGTTCCAGTCGGCATATACTTGTTCCTTCTTTTACAATGCAACGTGGGCAGGCCAGTAGGCCTGTCCGAGTCATAGCCGAGAGTTGGGCGCAGCAAAAAGCGAAAAATTGTTAAGCCCCGATCAGCTGGCGCACTCCTTTGTGGGCGTAGCCGCCAGCAAGCACTGTCCTACACTACCGCTCGAGCGTGGCCGGAAGCGCCCAATTTCTTCCAACGCTCCTCAGCGCCACGTCGATGGCTCGTGTTTGGAGGCGCGGGACGTAAGGCCGACCGCTGCGTGCCGCCAGGTCAAAGGCCGGGTAGTTCACGGAACTGCCTTCGTGCATAACACCTTGGGAGCGCCTTAAGGAATTCGAGTTGGATTGTTTCAAGAGGGTCGAGGGGTTGATCGATGCGACCAGCGTGGAAGCGATCGATAGCGCGCGCGTTTTGCTGGACCAGTTCAAGGGCAAGTCAGAAACAATCGCCCAAGCGATTGACGACTTCCTGCTTGATTTCATGACCTTGCTGTTTGTGGTAGAAGCCACCCGCGAGCAGTTCCACAATCCGGCGAGGCGGTTAGCGCGCATCAGATTGAGCAAGGTCAGGCTGTTACTCACGCGATGCTCTTGACCTAAGCGACCACTCCGCCAGGCATGCATTTGCAGCCGAGCGCACCAGGCGGTATTTTACGCACATGAAATCAATCGCGACTGCTAATTCTCCTGTTTGGTGCCCAGGGACAACGGCAAGCGCGCACAGCTTCGGTGCTGCTGTCCTGCAGCGACAAATGTTGCCTGCATGCCCCCACGGCGAGCGCTGGAGCGACAACATCTCAATTCTGTCCGTCAGTGCAGCGGCCTTCGAAGCGCATCGTGTACCCCTCCCCGGCAGCGCGCCTCATCGTCTTCCGAAGGAAGACGATACTCTCAGCCATGCTCGCGTCGCCTTCAGCCCTGTTCGATGGCCCATAATGTCGGATGCGCAACATGTCAGACCCGACTTGTCTTCATGCCTCGAATGGTTTTCTGATCTGGCACGGTGCATGCCTGGTCGTCCGCAGACGTCGCGGACCAAGGAAAATCCGTCCAATGACCACCTCGCCAAGAACACCGCCGCAGGTCTCCTGGGTCCATCCGAAGATGAGGCTCGAGTGAGGCCTGGCCGCATGTTGGTCTGGCTCGGCGCTGCCCGCCGATCCTCCCCACGGGGAGGCGAAGACGCAACGCGTTCATCAAAATGAGGAACAAATCACTTTGCCTCGAACCTTGCCTTTCCAACCGGAGCCATCGATCGCTCCCCCTGGCTGCGCACGGCGTTCACTGCCACCGCCCTGGCCCTGGTGACGACCGCTCCGGCTCTGGCCGCCACCGACGGCGGCAAGATCGCGGATTTCCTGCTCGACTATGGCATGGAAGGATCGACATCCGCGATCACCGCGCGCCAGTCGTCACTCACATGGTACAAGGTCAGCAGCGCCGACGAGCCACCCGGCAAATCCGGACTTGCCCATTTCCTTGAGCGTCTGATCTTCAAGGCGACCACCAACCGCGCCGGCAGCGAGTTCGACCGAGCCGTCTCAGTCAGCGGCGGCTACAATAACGCCCCCAACGCTATGACTAGCTTTGGGCGACATGATTGGCTTCGAGGCCGATCGCATGTTCAACCTCATCCTCAACGACGATATCAAGACCGAGCGAAACGTGATTCTGGAGGAGCGCCGTTGGCGCAGAGAGACGAACCCGCAGGTCTGCTGGACGAGGAGGTCAACGCGACGTTGCGGCCGATCAACCCTACCGCATTCCGGTCAACGGCTGGATGCAGGAGATGGACAAGCTGAACGGCACCGACGCATTCACGATCTACAACAAATGCTGCCGACCCGAACAACGCCGTGCTGGTGGTGCGACGCAGAGCCTGAGACGGTGAAGGCGCTGGCCGCGAAGACCTATGGCAAGGTTGCGCGCGGGCCGGTCCTGCCCCCGCGCACCTGACCGGCCGAGCCCGACTAGTAGAACCGCGAGGCATCTTCTAGCGATTTCAGGGTATTCTCCTTTCCACTTTGGTACCGTGGTCTGCTAGCTGTCTGGCCGAGGCCCTATAAGGAACTTGGCATCCGGAATAGACACCGCACTTGCCATATACCCCTGCTGCGTTTGAGGAGGAATCCGGTATTGCCCCTGTGCCTGCCGATGACCCGTCACCTGAGATCCCCTGACCTGTTTCGATCCATTGATCGCCTGCCGACACTTGGCACGCGGATTAGCGAGCGGACATTCGAGGTTCTCAACCCGTCGACCGGCGAAGTGCTGGCAGAAGTACCCGACATGGGTGTCGAAGAGACATGCGCTGCGATCGACAAGGCCTATGTCGCGCAGCCTGGATGGGCAGGGTTTACCGCCCGTGAGCGCAGCGACGTTCTATGGCGATGGTATCAGTTGATCATCGACCACGCCGACGATCTCGCTGCAATTCTCACCGCGGAGATGGGCAAGCCGCTTGCAGAGGCCAAATCGGAGGCATGCTGCGGCGTATCTGCAATGGTACGCCGAGGAGGCAAAACGCGTCTATGGCGAGACGATCTCCGCACCATCGATGGACCGCCGAATGTTGGTGATCAAGCAGCCCATCGGGGTCGTCGGCACGATAACGCCATGGAATTTCCCAGCCTCGATGGTGGCGCGCAAAATCTCGCCAGCCTTGGCAGCGGGCTGCACGATCGTCCTCAAGCCCGCTGAACAGACGCCGCTCGTGGCTGGAGCAATGTTCGCCCTCGCCCATCAGGCAGGCTTCCCCGAAGGCGTCGTCAACCTGATCTATGCGTCCGAAGGTGACGCGGTCGGCCGCGAACTTTGCACAAATCCCAAGGTCCGCAAGATCAGCTTCACCGGGTCTACGGGGATCGGGCGCCTACTCATGCGCCAGTGCTCGGACCAGATCAAAAAAGTCAGCCTAGAGCTCGGCGGCAATGCACCTTTCATCGTGTTCGATGATGCGGATGTCGATGCCGCAGTTGACGGTGCGATCCAGGCGAAGTACCGCAATGCCGGCCAGACCTGCGTTTCAGCGAACCGCCTTTACGTCCAGTCGGGCGTTCACGACGAGTTCGTCGAGAAATTCGTGGAACGGGCTCGCCAACTTCAAGTTGGTGACGGTTTCGCGCCCGGAGTGGACATCGGACCCCTCATCGACAAGCAGGCTTTGACCAAGATTGAATCCCATATTGCCGATGCCGTAACTAAAGGCGGCGCAATTCGATGCGGGGGCAAACGCCTCGGCACGAATGGCACGTTTTCCAACCAACGGTCCTGACCGGTGTCACCAGCGAGGTGACCGTCGCGCGAGAAGAGACATTCGGGCCGCTCGCACCGATTATTCGCTTCAAAGATGCGGATCAGGTCGTGCGTGATGCCAATGAAACGATCTACGGCCTCGCGGCCTATTTTTATGCCTCGAACCTGAAGCGTGTCTGGCGTGTCGCCGAGGCCTTGGAATATGGAATGGTCGGGGTAAATACCGGCCGGATGTCTTCGGAAGCGGCGCCGTTCGGTGGGATAAAACAGTCCGGCATCGGTCGTGAGGGATCCCGCCATGGCCTCGAGGACTACCTCGAAATGAAATACCGGTTGTGTGCGTCAAGTTCTGCAAAATGGGCGATCATGAAGCTGGTCATGCGGCTTGGCGTAGAGCGAGCTTCTTGTGCTCGC